>JBLIKP010000005.1:0-58367 GCA_047635375.1 Sphingobacteriales bacterium
ACGTAACTTCATTAAACGTTAAGGACCTTTCAGCAGGTACTTTTACTTACAATGTAACTAGCGGAACTAAAATCTCAACTACTCAAAAATTTGTGGTGGTTAAGTAATAATTTTGTTTAATAAGATAAAAAGCCTCGCTTCATTAGAAGCGAGGCTTTTTTTTGCCCAAAATATTAGTAGTTTTATTTTATGCTTATTAGAGACGCTCAACCTTCAGATTTAAAACAGCTTTCGGTTCTGTTTGATAATTACCGCCAATTTTACCTTAAATCCTCAGATATTGCTGCCGCGGAAAGCTTTCTTAAAGAGCGCTTGGAGAAAAAGGATTCACATATTCTAGTAGCTGATAATGGAGATTTGATTGGGTTTACACAGATTTATCCATTATTATCATCCATACGTATGAAGCCCCTTTGGCTACTAAATGATTTATTTGTGGATGAAGCTGTGCGCGGACAAAAAGTAGGCGAAAAATTAATGCTTGGCGCTAGTGAAATGGCCAAGAGTGCCGGTGCTTGCGGTTTAATGCTCGAAACCGGAATTTCCAATATTGTCGGTCAAAAGCTATATGAAAAGCTTGGTTACAAAAAAGCAATAAATGAATTTCATTATTCCTTAGATTTTTAATCCCCTTTAATATTCTATTTTAGCTCACCAAAATATTCAGAACATAAATTAGTATGAAAAAATATTTCTTCCTCGCTCTCGCGATTTTAACATTGTCAGTTTTTGATTCAACGGCTCAAGAAAAAGCTAAACTTTCTTCCTCAACGGTTTCGGCCATGAAATTCCGAGCCATTGGTCCAGCACTAACCTCTGGTCGAATTGCCGATTTTGCTGTAAACCCTAATAACTCCTTAGAATACTATGTCGCCGTAGCTTCGGGTAATGTCTGGAAGACCACAAACGGTGGGGTTACTTACGATCCAATATTCGAAAATTATGGTTCTTATAGCATAGGTTGTGTTACCATGGACCCTTCAAATTCAAATACAATTTGGGTAGGAACGGGTGAAAACAATAATCAACGGTCTGTTGCTTATGGCGACGGGGTTTATGTTAGCCGTGATGCTGGTAAGTCATTTAAGAATGTAGGTCTTAAAAACTCGGAGCACATCGGAACAATTACTGTCCATCCAACAAATAGTAATATTGTGTATGTGGCGGCCTATGGCCCGCTTTGGAAAGAAGGCGGTGACCGTGGGGTTTATAAAACTACCGATGGAGGTACGACTTGGAATAGAGTTTTAAATATCGATGAGCATACAGGATTTAATGAGGTGTTAATGGATCCAAGAAATCCAAATGTGCTTTATGCTGCAGCTCACCAACGTCGACGTCATGTTTATACATATATAAGTGGCGGTCCCGGAAGCGGAGTGTTTAAGTCCACTGATGGTGGAGCCTCATGGGATACCTTAAAAACAGGACTTCCATCTGGCGATTTAGGTAGAATTGGTCTAGCCATTTCCCCAGCCAACCCTGATTATATTTATGCAATTATTGAAGCTTCTGACGATAAAGATGGATTGTACCGCTCCACCGACCGTGGTGTAAGTTTTAATAAGCAAAGTGGAACTTCTACAAGCGGAAATTATTATCAAGAAATTATTCCAGACCCGCTTGACGCCGATAAAATTTACCTTATGGATACTTACGGAAAAGTAAGTACTGATGGTGGGAAATCGTTCTCAAGCATTGGTAATAAAAACCGTCACGTAGATGATCACGCGCTTTGGATTGATCCAAATAATACGGAGCATCTTTTGATAGGGTGTGACGGTGGAATTTATGAAACTTTTGATAATGCAAATTCCTGGCATTTTAAGGAAAACTTATCTGTAACTCAATTTTATAAGGTTGCTGTTGATAATGCACTGCCGTTTTACAATGTATATGGTGGTACTCAAGATAATTTTAGTTTAGGCGGTCCCTCTAGAACAACCAGTGAAAACGGGATTTCTAACTACGATTGGTTTGTAACTAATGGGGGTGACGGATTTGAATCACAGGTAGACCCTACCAATCCAAATATCGTTTATGCTCAATCGCAATATGGTGGACTAACACGATATGACAAAAAATCTGGGGAAGGAATAACCATTCGCCCAATGGAAAAAGAAGGGGAGGCTGCTTATAGATATAACTGGGATGCCCCACTTTTAATAAGTTACCATAATCCTAAAAAGCTGTATTTCGCTGCAAATAGAGTTTTTATGACCGAAAATCGTGGGGATTCTTGGAAAACTATCTCACCAGACCTTTCTCGCCAAATCGACCGAAACAAACTTCCTGTAATGGGTAAAGTATGGGGAATGGATGCGGTGATGAAAAACATGTCGACTTCCATCTATGGAAATATTGTGGCAATGGATGAGTCACATTTTAACGAAGGTGAGCTTTACGTTGGAACCGATGATGGTTTAATACAAACCAGCCGTAATGGTGGCCAAACATGGACGAAACAAGAGACTTTTCCAGGAATTCCTGCGAAAACTTACGTAAACATGCTACTTACTAGTAAGCATAATAAATCGGTGGTTTATGCGGTATTCAATAACCATAAAGAAGGGGATTTTAAGCCGTATGTTCTGAAAAGTACCGACGGGGGATTGTCTTGGAAATCAATTATTTCTGATTTGCCTGAACGTGGCTCAGTTTATGCGATTGCTGAAGATCATAAAGATCCTAACCTTTTGTTCGCTGGAACAGAATTCGGTGTTTTTTACTCAAATAATGGTGGTGCAAAATGGATTCAGCTTAAAGCTGGTCTGCCAACGATTGCAATCCGAGATATTGCCATTCAAGAAAGAGAAAATGACCTAGTTTTAGCCTCATTCGGACGCGGATTTTATGTTCTTGACGATTACTCTCCATTGCGCAGTATTAATGAAGAATTATTGGAAAAAGAAGCGGCAATTTTGCCAATAAAAGACGGATTGTTGTTTATTCCTTCTAGTCCATTGGGCGGACAAGGAAATGCTTACCAAGGAGCTTCACGTTTCTATACTTCAAATCCAGAGGCTGGAGTTACGATAACTTACCACATTAAAGAATCTGAAAAGACACTTAAATCAATCCGTAAGGAAAAAGAGAAAAAGCTTAAAAAAAGCAATGAACCTATCCCATACCCAAGCTTCGAGGAAATGCGCGCTGAGGATAACGAAGAAAAAGCTTTTTTAATAGCTCAATTTACCGATTCAAAAGGAGATGTGGTTGCTCGTGTTAATCTTCCAGCTATAGCTGGTATTCACAGAATGGAATGGAATTGCCGCTACCCAACCTCCTCTCCATTAATCCCTGGTGGTAATAAATCATCTTTTGCTCGATACGATGTTGGACCCTTTGTAGTTCCAGGAACTTACAATGTGCAATTATTTAAAGTAGACGGTTCAGCACCAGTTGCAATAACTGATAATGTTTCCTTTAATGTCAATAGTTTAAACAATTCAACGTTGCCAGCAACAGATAAGGAAGCGGCTCTGGCTTTCGCCGATAAGGTAAATGAATTCCGTAAAGCAGTTAGTGGCACTATGAAGTACTTTGGTGAAATGGAAAATAGAGTTGATCATATTTTCGAGGCATTAAAAGTGACTCCTAATTTACCAGGTAAAATGTATTCGGATTTAAATGGGATTAAGCAAGAAATGCAGGCTATTGAAATTGCCATGAGAGGTGATAAATCTGTGGAGTCAAGACAATTTGAGATGTTACCATCAGTAAATAGCAGAATGGGGAGGTTGGTTTATAACTTATATTTCACCACTTCAGCTCCTCCTGCAGATTATATGGAAAACTATGAAATAGCCTCAAAAATGTTTTCCGAGGAACTTTTAAAGATAAAAACCTTGGACAAAGTGGTTTCATCAATGGAAACAATTTTAGACCAAAATGGAGTTCCTTATACTCCAGGGCGACTGCCTGTTTGGAAATAATTAAGATTAAAATCTAATAAAAGCCACCCTGTTACAGGGTGGCTTTTTTGTTTTATTTGGCAAAGGGGGGTGAAATAAAATTGTAATCTTTTAAATATAAATTACTAAATTAATAAATGGTAAATTAATTATAATAGGTTGATTATTTTGTGTTAAATTCTTTACAATTCAATTTCAAATACAATATTTCAACATACCTTAAATGTTGTATATTGCAGTTTAAACATCAATTTAATTTTTACACATGATTAAATTTCTACCCCTATTCATTGCATCCGCGTTATGCATGGAAGTAAGTGCTCAGTCGGTTTTTTCAGGTAATTCTGCCCAAAATCTATTTGAACATTCCAAGACAGTGCGATCTGGTAAGTTTTCTGACGCTCCTACGTTTATTCGCTTTAACGAAGGAAAAGGACCTAAATTGGATGATTTTACCTCGTATTTGGTTAGGTCAGGAGCGATATCTTCAGATATCCAATTAGTGGCTTTGCCTAATCCTGTGGTTGATGGGCCAAGAACCCATGTGAGCTTTCAACAGTATTATAAGGGAGTAAAAGTAGATGGTGGGATTTACAAAGCACATTTAAATGGTAATTCAGTATATGCAATTTCAGGACACATCATGGTTCCCGAAAATGAAAATGCAATTCCTACGGTTTCTTCAGCGCAAGCCTTAATAATCTCCAAAAATATAGTTGGAGCATCTTTGTATGCATGGGAAAGCCCTGAGTTTGTTGCTTCAATTAAGGAGCATAACCCCAATTACAATCCAAATGCACAAGTGGAATTAGTTTATTTCCCATCTGTGTTAACCGATAATAAGGTTAGATTATTCCATAAAATAATGATTGAGGCTGTTGAGCCATTGTCTGCACAAAACGTTTATGTAAATGCAGTAACTGGAGATGTAGAGCTGGTAGAAAATTTAATGCCAACTGAAGGTGTAATAGGGGAGGCTCATACAAGATATGTAGGAGTTCAGTCTTTTACCACTGATAGCATTGGACAGGATTCCCTAGGTGTGGATAGCTTTGTTTTAAGAGATTATACACGCGGACAGGGTTTGGTGACTTTAAACGCTGAAACCTTAACTGAATCATCTCCAAATTGGAATCCAATAGACTTTTTAGATCGCGATAATGTTTGGGATACTACAAATTTTGAAAAAGACGAAGTAGCAAATGACGCGCATTGGGGTTTACAGGTTACCTATGATTATTTTAATGATGAGTATAAGCGTGAAAGCTTTGACGGTCTGGGCGGTAACATTACCTCTTATGTTCATTACAATAGTAATTGGTTTAACGCGAGTTGGAGTACTGGACAGCGAGTAATTAGAATTGGAGATGGAGCAGGAAACCCGCTTGCTGCATTAGATATTATGTCTCACGAGCTATCTCATGGGGTAACTAGTACTTCTGCAGATTTGGTTTATGCAATGGAGTCAGGAGCCCTAAATGAATCTTTTAGTGATATTTTCGGAAATTCAGTAGAATTCTTCGCTACCCCAGACAAAGCAAGTTGGAAGATTGGTGAAGATTTAGGACCACAGTCGGCACTTCGTGACATGTCTCAACCTAACTTAAACAGTGATCCTGATACTTATGATGGAACTTTTTGGATAAGTCAAAATTGTTCGCCAAGTGGAACTAATGACCAATGTGGAGTACATACAAACAGTGGAGTTCAAAATTTCTGGTTTTACCTATTAAGTTCAGGTGGAACTGGAACAAATGATATTGGTGATTATTATAGCGTGGACAGCATAGGGATTAGAAGTGCTGGTAAAATCGCCTACACCAACCTTGTAACCTACCTATCAAGAAATAGCGATTACGCCGAAGCGAGATTCTTTGCCATTCAAAGCGCAGTGGATTGTTTTGGTGAAGATAGCCAAGAAGAAATAAGCACTACAAATGCGTGGCACGCAGTAGGAGTTGGCCTGCCGTATTCTAAAATTCCTTTTTCATTTTTTGAGGCTCCAAAAACCTCGTTTTGTGGTGACACCGCAACCGTCCAGTTTCTTTCAACAAGTGTAAAGGCATTAACCCACTCTTGGAATTTTGGTGATGGCAGCCCAGTAGACACCAACACTAACCCGAAGCATTTCTACAACGCAGAGGGAAATTACACTGTAAGCTTAATAGCGTGTAACGATTTTGGTTGCGACACGTTATCTAAAGTGAACTTTATCATTTTAGATAAAAACGTACCGAAACCAGCTTTTTGTGTTCCAGAATCCAATTTTCAAGAAGAAGAATTCGGTATTTTTAATGTGAAAATTAACACTATTGATAATTCTTCCGGTGGTTCAGATTTGGGTTACGAAGATTTTAGTTGTGCTAAAACCTTTGTGATTCCAGGAGAAACTTATAGCATTGAAATTACTGGGTCGGCGGCGGTGACTACATACGCGAGAATGTGGATTGATGCTAATAATGACGGAGAATTTTCATTTGAAGAAATGTTGTTTTCCAGCAATAATAAGCGCCCGAGCCATAAAGGAGAGTTTACTGTCCCAGCAAATATTGTAACGGGTGTGCCTCTAAGAATTCGTGTTATTTCTGCATTAAGTTCAGGAAATTCCAAAAATGACCCTTGCTTTACCGTAAGTAGAGGCCAGGCTGAGGACTATGGCGTTTATGCTGAGCCAGGTGTTACAGGAATTTCAGATAATTCATTGCCACTTTTCTCAATGTCTCCAAACCCGGCAAGAGGAAATGTATTCATAAATACATCGAAACCTTTTTCAAACCTAATGGTTACTATAGTAGACCTAACTGGAAGAAAAGTTTATTCCAAAAAATTTAATTCAACAGAAAATTTATTGAAGCTTGATGTTTCAACCTTAAGTAAAGGAATTTTTATGGTATCGGTTACAGCCGATGGAGCAACCTTTACCGATAAATTGATTTTAGAGTAGTAGATTACTTTACTATTTTGAATCCCTCGAGATCTTAACCACTCGAGGGGTTTTTTTTGTCATTTTGCCAAGGTTTAATTGGGCCGACTGACCTTGTGGCAGGAAAAATCCAATTTTCTGATTAAATTTGTACTTGGCATAAGCCTTGACATATAAGTATAGGTGATTATTTACCGCTAAAACAAAATTATAACTGCCAAGCTGGCGTTCAAAATATATTATGAACGATCTTTTTTCAATGGATTATTTAAATCTCTCCGATGCTCTAAATGAGGAATCGGATTTAATACCAATCATTACCGACAATGACGCCGAGAATGACTTTAAGCCTGAGGATATACCTGAGCATGTAAGTATTCTTCCCTTGCGTAACACTGTGCTTTTCCCAGGTGTAGTTATTCCTATAACCGTTGGAAGAGACAAGTCTATTAAGCTTATAAAGGAAGCGCATAAGAAAAAGAAAATGATTGGGGTTGTTGCCCAACGGGATGTGAATATTGATGATCCTGAGCAAGAGGATCTGAATAAAATAGGAACCTTAGCAAGCATATTGAAAGTGCTTAAAATGCCCGATGGAAATACAACTGTTATTATCCAAGGAAAAAAACGTTTTGAGCTTGTAGAAATAGTTCAGGAAGATCCCTTTTTCAAGGCGATTGTCCGCCCATTTGGAGGGGTTGCTATCCCAAAAGATAAAGAATTTAAAGCCCTAATTGCCACAATTAAGGAGATGGCAATGCAAATAATACAGCTTGCGCCGAATATTCCTACTGAAGCATCTTTAGCAGTTAAAAATATAGATAACCCTTCGTTCTTGCTTAATTTCATTGCAAGTAACATGAATGCTGAGGTTACTGATAAACAGAAATTACTACAGCAACCTGATCTTAAAAAACGTGCTGAAATCCTTTTAGAGCATCTTACACAGGAATTAAACCTACTTGAACTTAAAAATAAAATTCAGCGTAAGGTTAAAACTGATATCGATCAGCAACAGCGTGAGTATTTCCTTCACCAGCAAATGAAAACCATTCAAGAGGAGCTTGGAGCAGGTGGGCCGGAATTGGAGATCATGGAGCTTCGCGATAGAGGTAAAAAGAAAAAATGGAACAAAGATACTGCCGAAGCCTTCAATAAAGAGGTTAGCAAATTGGAGCGAATGAATCCAGCTGCTGCAGAATATGGCGTTACTCTAAACTATTGTGAATTGCTTTTGGACCTTCCATGGAATGTGTTTACAAAAGATAAATTTGACTTAAAACGCGGAAAGCGCATTTTAGATCGTGACCAACATGGCCTAGAGAAAGTAAAGCAACGAATTCTTGAATACTTGGCTGTTTTAAAGCTAAAACAAGATATGAAGGCGCCAATCCTTTGTCTTGTAGGGCCTCCGGGAGTAGGTAAAACCTCACTTGGACGTTCAGTTGCTGAAGCTCTTGGTAGAAAATACGTGCGTGTGGCTCTAGGCGGTGTGCGCGATGAAGCGGATATCCGCGGACACCGCAAAACCTATATTGGCGCTATGCCCGGAAGAGTGATTCAGTCGGTTAAGAAAGCAAAGTCGTCGAATCCTGTTTTTGTTTTAGATGAAATTGATAAGGTTGGGTCAGACTTTAGAGGCGATCCTTCTTCTGCATTGTTAGAAGTCCTTGATCCAGAACAAAACAATGCCTTCGCCGATCATTATGTGGAGCTAGATTATGATCTTTCAAGCGTGATGTTTATTGCAACTGCAAACTCATTAAATAACATTCAGCCAGCCTTATTGGATAGAATGGAAATTATTGAGATGAGTGGTTATACCATTGAAGAGAAAATTGAAATTGCTAAAAAGCACTTGGTACCTAAACAATTAAAGGAACACGGGTTAACCTCCAAGAACCTTAAATTTCCACCGAAAATGTTGGAAAGAATTGTGGAGGATTACACGCGTGAATCCGGAGTGAGGTCTTTAGAAAAGAAAATCGCAACCGTGGCACGTGGTGCAGCAAAATGCATTGCAATGGAGGAGGAGTTTCCAAAGACGTTAAATTTAGAGACGCTTCAGACTATAATGGGTGCGCCAGATTACGATAAAGAATTTTATCAAAATAATGATGTAGCCGGTGTGGTTACTGGTTTAGCATGGACATCTGTTGGTGGTGATATCCTTTTCATTGAATCAAGTATTAATAAGGGAAAAGGAAAATTAACCCTAACCGGAAACTTAGGAGATGTAATGAAGGAGTCGGCGAGTTTGGCGCTTGGTTATATCAAGGCTCATGCCGAGGAATTTGGCATACCACATGAAGCTTTCACCGATTGGGATGTGCATATCCACGTCCCTGCAGGAGCTGTCCCAAAAGACGGGCCATCAGCAGGGGTGACGATGCTTACAAGCTTAGTATCTGCATTCACGCAAAGAAAAGTTAAAAGTCATTTGGCAATGACTGGCGAGATTACTTTAAGAGGAAAGGTACTTGCTGTTGGAGGGATTAAAGAAAAAATTCTAGCTGCAAAGCGAGCCAATATAAAAGAAATCATTCTTTGTAATAAAAACAGGAAAGATATTGAAGAGATTAACCCTGATTACATCAAGGACCTTACTTTCCATTACGTAGAAAGAATGTCTGAGGTGATTAAGCTTGCCCTTACAAAAGAATCAGTTAGAAAACCTTTGCGTATTGTTGCGAAAGAAAAAGTCGCAGTGAATTAAAAAAATATTTGCAAATTTGAAGTCCCAACACCTTTGGTGTTGGGACTTTTTTTTAGTTGTATTTAAAATATCCCTTATATTTATTTTTGCTAAAAGGGATGATCATGAAAAATACATTTATTCTAATTCCTGTGTTGGCGGGAATTCTTATTGCTGGCTGTGGCACCCCAAAGTTTTATAAACCAAACGGATCGAAGGTTCTTGTATTAGTAGAGAAAAACACGTTGACCTTTTCTAATGATTTAGGGGTCAAAAAATCAGGTATGCCTTATTTGAAAGAAACAAAAGGCAATAATGAATTTATTCCTTCAGCCATAATTACGCCGGTATTGGCTATTGGCTCAAACTTAATTGCTACCCAATTAAAAGATTATGCGAAGTCTTATGCAAGTGAATTTCAAATAAAGAAGACTTTCATCCGTAAAGATCAATCCTGAAAAAGTTTAATAATTCCAGGCTTCAGAATTAATAGGTCATACCTACTTAAAGGATCTGGGAATGGTAAAGTAGGTTCATTATCTATGGCATTCCAAGCGGTTTCTGATACAGTGGGGAAACGCACGTTTTACTATGCCCTTAATGACTTAAAAGTGAAAAATAGCCGTGCAAGAATAAAAGCAGGTTTTCCTTTTAATGATTACGTAATAAAAATTTCTATAGGCTACATTGAAAATGGCGAGAAGAAAAGAATGGAGCTTTCACCCTTGATGGTTCCAATGATAAAAGTTGACGGTCAAAATCAGTTTATTGATGTTCAAGGCGATCCTTTGTATGTTCCTGAAAGGATTCTTGTAAATAAAAACTTCGTTTTTTCTGAACTTGAGGTAACAGTTGTAGAATCCAATGTTTACAAGATGAGAGGCGAAAAAGTTTTAGAACTTTACGAAAAACATAATGAAAGCGGTCAGGATATAATTAATGTTATTATTCAGAAATAAATAAAAAGCACAAAAAAGCCTCGACCAGTTAATGGTCGAGGCTTTTTTATTTTAATTATTTCCTATCAAGTAAAAGCATTTTCTCCAGTAACGTCCATTCCTGTAATTAAAAGGTGAATATCATGGGTTCCTTCGTACGTAACCACTGATTCTAAGTTCATCATGTGTCGCATTATCGGGTATTCTCCAGTTATACCCATTCCACCAAGCATTTGACGTGCTTCACGGGATATTTTAAGGGCAATTTCAACGCTATTACGTTTTCCCATAGAGATTTGCGCTGCGGTAGCGCGGTCTTCGTTTTTAAGGACTCCTAAGCGCCATACTAAAAGCTGACCCTTAGTGATTTCGGTAATCATTTCAGCTAATTTCTTTTGCTGAAGTTGGAATCCGCCAATTGGACGACCAAACTGAACTCTTTCTTTACTGTATCTTAAGGCAGTATCGTAGCAATCCATTGCTGCTCCCATTGCTCCCCAAGCAATTCCGAATCGTGCAGAGTTTAAGCACATCAAAGGACCTTTTAATCCTTTTACATTAGGAAGAATATTTGCTTTTGGAACTTTAACATTATCAAAAACTAATTCACCGGTGGCACTTGCCCGTAGGCTCCATTTTCCGTGAGTTTCAGGAGTTGTAAATCCTTCCATTCCACGTTCAACAATTAAACCTTTGATAATACCTTCTTCATTTTTCGCCCAAACTACAGCGATATCAGCAAAAGGGGCATTGGAAATCCACATTTTAGCACCGTTTAGTACTACATGGTCACCCGCATCTTTGAAGTTAGTTACCATCCCGTTAGGGTTGGATCCGTGATCTGGCTCGGTTAAACCGAAACAGCCCATCATCTCACCAGTAGCAAGTTTAGGCAAGTATTTCATACGTTGCTCCTCACTACCGAAAGTATAAATAGGGTACATTACTAATGAACCTTGTACCGAGGCAGTGCTTCTAACTCCACTATCACCACGTTCGATTTCTTGCATTATTAATCCGTAGCTTATTTGGTCCATTCCGCCACCGCCATATTTGGTGGGGATGGTTGGTCCAAAAGCCCCGATTTCGCCTAAGCCTTTAATAATTTGCTTTGGGAATTCGGCACGTTGTGCGTAGTCTTCAATAATTGGAGAAACTTCTTTTTTTACCCACGTTCTAACCGCATCTCGCACCATTAGGTGTTCTTCGGTAAGTAATTCGTCAAGTAAATAATAGTCTGGAGATTCAAATAAGTCGGTCCGAGCCATAAAATATTGTGTTTATCTTGGTAGCAAATGTAGCATTATTGAGAAGTTTATCGGAAATAAATGTCGCAAAAATCGTTGGCTTTTATCTTCTTTATATTATTACGTCCTTTACGGTCTAATTATTTACCAAATGGCAAGCAAATACGCATTTATCACTGGAGCGACTCAAGGAATGGGGAAGGCAATTGCTTTTTCTCTCGCTGGGCGCGGATATGATCTTTTCCTAACAGCAAGAACACAATCAGATCTTGAAACTGTAAAGGCTGATATTGAAAAGATGCATAAGGTTAAAGTTGAAATATTCTCAGCCGATCTTGCAGAGAAAGAAAGCCGAAACATTCTGATTGCAGAAGTGAAAAAACGAGTGAAATCGATTTCAGTTTTGGTCAATAACGCAGGGGTATTCTTTAATGATACCATTGCAACAATAATGGAAGCGGACCTAAGAAGAGTAATGGAAATTAATTTATTTGCTCCAATCCATCTTAGTCAGGCTTTTATTCCGCTATTAAAACTTGGATTAAATGCTCATGTAATAAATATTTGTTCGATTTCAAGTAAAGAAATTGTTCCTGAGACTGCTTCTTATACCATTTCAAAATTTGGACTGTTCGGATTTTCTGGAGTTTTAAGAGAGGAGTTGAAATCGCAAAATATTAAGGTGACTTCTATTCTTCCTGGTGCCACTTATACCCGATCATGGGAGGGAAAAGGAGTGGAGGAGGAGAAGCTTATTCAATCTAAAGACGTCGCCTTAGTTGTTCAAAACCTAATCGACTTGTCTTTTTCAGCGAATATTGACGAAATAAAAATCACCCCTATGCAACCGTTTTAACCCTTTTTTCATCTTGGTATTAGGTTGGGTGAAAATACTTCCGCGGAAGCGTTACTACTTACCCCAAAAATTTTTAAAGCAATTTTATTATTTTAACACCATGGAAAAGCAGCTGTATCGATCAAAAATAAATAAACAGTTGTTTGGCGTTTGTGCTGGACTTGCCGATTATTTCAAGCTAGACACCATTTGGGTAAGACTTGGGTTTGTTTGTGCTACAATTTTTGGAGGAACAGGGGTGGTTCTATATTTAATCCTCGCATTAGTCTTACCCGAAGCTTCATCAGGAAATCCTGAATTTAATACCCAACCTGAAAACGCAAAAGAAATGACCAAAAATAAAAAAGACAGTGGTTCGCTTATAGGCGGACTTGTAATGGTGACCCTTGGACTTTGTTTTTTAGCCCAAGAATATATTCCACATGTTAATTTCCAAAAGCTATGGCCTTTGATTTTAGTAGTGATAGGAATTGGTCTTTTAATTAAGGCTAAGAAAGAAGGAAAAGACGAATCTTCTCCAGAAAACTAAAAACTCCCAGATATGAAAACGCGTGATATGATAAGCGGCCTTATCCTAATTGGAATTGGTCTGATATTTTTGTTCATAAATATGGACATGATTTCAATAAACTGGAGTCAGCTTTGGAGTTTATGGCCGGTAATTTTAATTGTAATTGGACTTAATTCCATTGCTGCGGCAACCAAGTTAAAGTGGCTTCCTTGGGTTGGTTTAGTGATTTTTGTAGGCTTGCTTTTTTCTGTAGTGAGCTTTGATACAAATAGCAAAAACAACGGTTTTAGTTTCGATTGGGACGATAATGACAAAGCTGAACAAATACTGGGAAACAACACAACTGATACATTTACTCAGAAATTTGTAGAACCCTTTAACGGTGCTGCTGAAGCAAAATTAAATGTAGATGCTGCGGCTGGAGTTTATTTTATGAAGGAAACTACCTCTGATATGCTTGAAATCACTGCAAATTCCAATAAAATGGTGCATGAGCTTTCTTCGAAGGAAAAGAAGGGTGTTCAAGTTTACTATTTCGATACAGAATCAAATAATATTATCTATTCCGACAACGATTTTAACCATGTAAATCTTAAGTTAAATAAATCGGTGGTGTGGGATTTAGATTTTGATATTGGTGCAGCAAAAGCCGATTTCGACTTGTCACAATTTAAAGTGAAAAAGTTAAATGTGGATGCTGGAGCAGCTAACATTGAATTAAGACTAGGAAATCAAGTGCCACTTTGTGAGGTTAATCTTGAAGTTGGAGCATCTAAGCTTGAGGTGTGGATCCCGCGTGATGCAGGCTGCAAAATTGATTATGACGGCGGACTTTCATCCAAAGATTTCAAGGAATTTAATAAACTTGGTAATGGAGATTATGAAACAGAAAACTATAATTCTTCGGATACAAAAATCAACATAAATATTGACGCAGGGATTGCTAAGGTTGTAGTAAAACGCTATTAATATTTATTCATCAAAGGACTAAAAATACATTACAAAAAAAGCCATTCCGGTACCGGAATGGCTTTTTTTATGCATTTATTAAAGGTTTACAATTACATTTTTGTAATGGCATGGGTTTTAATTATTACGCCATCTTCAGAATTTATGGTTAGGAAATAAACGCCATTAACAAGGTTGGATATGTCCAATTTAACATCTAAACCTTTAAACTCACCACTTGTCAATTTCATGCCTAATTGGTTGTAGACTGAATATTCAAGTTCGGATTTGAAATTCTTAGGACCTTGAATATTAACAAAGTCGGAGGCAGGGTTTGGATAAATTTTGAATGCACGATCGGCAAATAATTCATCTAAGCCAGTTGTATTTTCTGTACCATCATAACAAGCTGATGTGTCAACCCCACCTGCAGAATATGTTACAACCAGTGCGTACGATTCACCGGTTGGGATTTGAATTGAACCTTCTGTTTCGCCATCTAATTTTGAATAATTGTCGTTGCAATCAACCCATTGGAATTGTGCCTCTTGGTCAAAAAAATGGTCATTTAAACTTACTGTTCCTGAGGAAACTGAAATTGCATCGTCAACAGGTTTGTCTGCTAAAGAATAGTTCCATAATTTATTGAAGGACACATCAGAATTATCATCTCCACCTATTACAAAAGCCATGCTGTCAATAACAAATGCCCCTGGAGCCCAAAGCCCATCACCTATATGAGAAGATAGGGTGGTCCACTGGTCGGTGGTGGGATCATATTTATACAATTCGCCGCTTTCCAAGTTTTGATGATCTGACCCTTCGCCGTCGACAATAAATCCAAACCCGTTATATACAAATTGAGCGCCTGCAACTCTGCTTTCTCCTGGAAAATCATTTAATTTGGTCCATGATTGAGAGACGGAATTGAATTTATAAAAATCTTTAAAGATGGCTTCATGGTTATCTCCGAAACCCATGTAAATATCATTCTCAATAGTGAAGTAATAGGGGTGATGTCTTCCAATGCCTGGAAGGTCATTTTGTTGGCTCCAAGTATCGGTTGCAATATCATATTCCCACATATCTTTAAAACCTGGAATAAATGTGCCCGATGCATTTTCACCATCGCCAAGGCCTACATATAGTTTTCCATTATCTGTAATTCCAAATGCCGGGTGACGTCGTCCTAAACACGGACAGGAAGCCAATTCTTTCCATTTATCTGTGGTAGGGTCATATTCATAAAGGTCATTTAAGTAACCGCCATTATTCAACCCAAATCCTAAATATCCTTTTCCGTTATAAGTGGCACCAGCTGCAAAACCTCGTGCACCACCAGTAAAATTTGTCATTTTGGTCCAAGCTTCCTCGGCAGGATTATATTGATATGATTCGCCAAAAAACTGCCCCCCTCTGGTATTATATCCTGTAACAGCATAGCCCATACCATCAAGTGAAAATGTTATTGGATGATTCCTGCCTGCAGCAGGAATATTACTTTTCGTAGTCCACTGTGAGAAAACCGTGGTACTAAAGGAAACTAGTAAAGAAGCGAGTATTATGTGTTTCATTTTGTTTTTTTTTAATTAAAGGAAACCGAAAGTATATAATTTCATTTGGATAAAGAAAATAAATAAAAATGCGGAAATTAATTATAGTTATTTGGGTCTTTGGAAACCAATATTTACCACGTAACGTAAATCAGGTCGATGGATAATCTTCTTTTTCTCTGTAAATAATGAATGATTTCACCACTGCAACTCTGGTTAAAGATGTTGTTAATCACACTTGATTTTTAACGTGGGTTAGGGATAATTCCTTACTTTTGCTTAAAATAAAGCTAAATGCCAAACCATAATCTGCCCAGTTCTCCTATGGAGGGGAAATTTTGTCTGTCACTAACTGATTATAAGCGCTTTCCAACAAGGATTGTAGATATCGGTGGTGTACCGATGGGTGGTGATAATCCAATTCGTATACAGTCTATGACTACCATAGATACTATGGATACAATGGGAAGTGTTGAGCAGACTTTACGCATGGTGGAGGCTGGTTGTGAGTATGTTAGAATAACTGCTCCAAGCATCAAAGAAGCAAAGAATCTCGCCGAAATCAAAAAGGAGCTTGCCAAACGTGGTTGCCATGTTCCGCTTATCGCCGATATTCATTTTACTCCAAATGCTGCCGAGGTAGCCGCTAGGATAGTTGAGAAGGTGCGAGTTAACCCTGGTAACTTTGCCGACAAAAAGAAATTCCAAGCGTTCGATTACACTGATTCTGAATATGAAGGAGAAATTGAACGTATCCGTAAGAGATTTACCCCACTGGTAAACATCTGCAAGGAGGAAGGCACAGCAATGCGAATTGGCACCAACCATGGTTCCTTAAGTGATCGAATAATGAGTCGCTATGGGGATACTCCACTTGGAATGGTGGAAAGTGCAATGGAATTTCTGCGCATTTGTGAAGATTTAAACTACCATAATATTGTGCTTTCAATGAAAGCCAGTAATCCTCAAACCATGGTGCAAGCATATCGAATGCTTGTAGAGACAATGGTTCGCGAGAAAATGAATTACCCACTTCATCTTGGTGTCACTGAGGCAGGAGATGGAGAAGATGGTAGAATAAAATCTGCCGTTGGGATTGGTTCCTTACTGGAAGACGGTTTAGGAGATACTATCCGCGTAAGTTTAACTGAAGAGCCAGAAGCGGAAGCTCCGGTTGCAAAGCAACTTGCAGACCGCTATAAAAACAGAAAAGCGAAGACCATACATCCAATTACAAACATAAATTTCGACCCTTACCATTTTAATAAAAGGGAAAGTAAAGAGCATTATACTGTCGGCGGAAGCCAGGTAAATAGGGTAGTGGTGGATGTTACTAATAAACTGCCAAAAGGCCCAGCTGATATTCTTGGTTTAGGGTTTGCCTATGACGATACAATTGATAAGTTTTCAGTCTCCGATACGTCAGCCGATTTTATTTATCTTGGAGATTTTATTCCGGATTTTCCAATGCCAGGGAATCTTCCGAAAATTTACAACGAAAAAACCTACGCTAAATTAAAAAATAAGGCCCTAGCATTTCCGCTAATCGATTGGGAGACCTACATAGGTGGCGAGTTTACCGCTAGTAAAGTTTTAAACTTTGTTAAATGCTCCGCCAACGACTTAAACGATCCAATTGTTGAGGTACTAAATGAACAGAAAGTGTGCCTTTGGATTACCTCTGACAATACCCATGGAATGCCAGAGTTCAGACGTGCCATGCTGTTCTTAAAAGAAAGAAACTGCAATGTCCCTGTTTTCTTCCATCGCGATTATGAAACTTCTGATGTGGATGAGTTTATGCTTCATTCATCCACTGATATTGGCTCTTTGCTAGTGGATGGTTGGGGAGACGGAATGATTTTGACGGCACCCGGTATTGCTTTCGCGGATATTACACGCACGTCCTATGGGATTCTTCAAGCCACAAGGACACGAATTTCCAAAACCGAGTATATCAGTTGCCCATCTTGCGGAAGAACATTGTTCGATCTTCAAGAAACCACCCAAAGAATCCGCCAACGCACCGACCATCTTATCGGTGTGAAAATCGGAATTATGGGTTGTATTGTAAATGGACCAGGTGAAATGGCTGATGCCGATTATGGTTATGTTGGAACAGGTCCAGGCAAGATTACTTTATTCCGAGGACAGGAAATTGTTAAGAAAAACGTGGCTACTCCCGTGGCCGTAGATGAATTGATTCAATTGATTCAAGACGATGGAAACTGGGTAGAAAAGCCAGAGTAAGATGAAAGAAATTAAGGCGCTTTTAAAAAAGGAAATCTTGTTGGAGTGGCGTTCACGCGCTTCTATTAATGGGATATTGCTTTATGGTGTGAGCACGGTTTTTATCTGTTACATGGCCTTTGAAAGTGTACGCCCTATAGTATGGAATGCCCTTTTTTGGATTGTTCTTCTATTTGCTGCAGTTAACGGAATGGCAAAAAGCTTCCTTCAAGAAACAGAGGGTAGGCAAAAGTACCTTTACTTACTTTCAAGCCCATCTAAAATATTAATAGCAAAGCTCATTTACAATATTGTGCTAATGTTGTTGATGGCGTTCATTTGCTTGATATTTTTCAGCCTATTTATTGATAACCACTTACTTCATTTTTGGCAATATAGTGTTGCCGTGTCGGCAGGATCAGTTAGTTTTGCAGCGGCTTTCACAATGATTTCTGCAATAGTTTCCAAAGCTGGAAATAACACGGGGTTGATGGCTATTTTAGGGTTCCCGGTTATACTACCTCTATTGCTTTTACTTCTTAGGTTTTCCGAAGCTATGATGGTAGGTAGACCGTTTTCGGAAAGCGTCGATTTTTTAATGGGAATTGGTTTAATTAATGTCATTTTAGTTGTTATTTCGTTGATATTATTTCCTTACATTTGGCGCGACTAAAAAGGGCTTTTATGGTCTTATTTATTATCAAAACAAGAGGAAAATAATGAAATTTACTTGGTGGAAAATAGCCGCAGTAATTTTAGTGGGATATTCAGTTATTGTTGGGTTCTTGGGCGATGTTCCGAGGTTGGCAATACTTAATGAAACTATCAGGAACTTGTATTTCCATGTCCCAATGTGGTTTGCAATGATTATCATCCTTTTAATCTCAGTAATTGGGTCGATTAAATATTTAGCTAACGAAGACCCTAAAAACGATTACCTAGCTGTTGAATCGGTTAATGTTGGAGTTGTATTTGGAATTCTTGGGCTGGCTACGGGTATGGTTTGGGCCAAATTTACCTGGGGAGAATATTGGAGTAATGACCCCAAGCAAAATGCATCGGCTATTGCAATGCTTTTGTATTTGGCCTATTTAGTATTAAGAAATTCAATTGATGAAGAACAAAAAAGAGCCAAAATTTCGGCGGTTTTTAATGTTTTTGCCTTTCCTATTTTCATTTGCTTAATTTTCATTTTACCTCGCATGACAGACTCACTTCATCCTGGAAATGGGGGTAATCCTGGATTCAGCGGATATGATCTTGATAGCAGAATGCGAATGGTGTTTTATCCAGCTGTATTAGGTTGGATATTAATTGGTTATTGGATAGTTAATTTAAGAACTAGAGTTCGCCTTATTGAGTCTCAGGAATTTATTGACAAATAAGATAATTTTAAAACTATATTTTTAAACCTCGTTAAAATTAGGAGCCAAAATGAAATCTCTTTTAAGCTTAATCAGTCCAGTTCAAGAAACCATAGAAATGGCCGATATTATGCGGTCATCAGGTAAAATTTATGTGGTGGTTTCTGTTGTTCTGATTGTATTTACACTATTAATTATATATTTGGTTAAATTAGATAATCGAATCTCTAAGATTGAGAAAAACCAAAATTAAAAAACATAAAACATAATTATATAACACACATTTTATGTCATCCATAATACATCCCAACAGCGAGCAACATTTCTTTAATGATGTTTGCGATTATTTTGACAGCGCAGCGAGCTTTACTAAGCATCCTCAAGGATTATTAGACCAAATCAAGTTCTGTAATAGCGTTTATAAGACTACATTTCCTTTACGTTTGGGAAATAATAAATACGAAACCATTGACGCATGGCGTGTTGAGCATTCTCATCATAAAAGCCCTGTAAAAGGTGGTATTCGTTACTCTTCTTTTGTAAATGAAGATGAAGTAATGGCTTTAGCAGCACTTATGACTTATAAGTGTGCGATTGTTGATGTTCCTTTTGGAGGAGCTAAGGGAGGAATTAAAATCGACCCTAGAAAATATACTCCACTTCAATTAGAGAAAATCACCCGTCGTTATACGGTGGAGCTGATAAAAAAGAATTTTATAGGCCCTGGAGTTGACGTTCCTGCACCGGATTACGGAACAGGAGAACGTGAAATGTCTTGGATTGCCGATACTTATGCTACTTTCCATCCAGGTAAAATTGACAGTTTAGCATGTGTTACTGGAAAGCCAGTTTCTCAACATGGTATCCGTGGAAGAAAAGAAGCCACAGGAAAAGGTGTATACTATGGTGTACGTGAGGCTTGTGATGTTGCTGAGGACATGAAAAAACTTGGTTTAAAACCAGGGATCGCTGGAAAGCGAGTAGTTATGCAAGGTTTAGGGAATGTAGGTTACTATTCTGCAATATTCCTTCAAGAAGCTGGAGCAATAATTACTTGTATTTCTGAGTACGAAGGAGCAATCTTCAATAAAGACGGCTTAGATGTTGATGCGGTATTTACTCACAGAAAAGAATCAGGTTCTATACTTAATTACCCTGGAGCAACTAACTTAAAGAAAAATACAGATGCACTTGAATTAGAATGTGATATTTTAATTCCAGCAGCATTAGAGGGACAAATCCACATTGGAAATGCAGCAAACGTTCAAGCTAAAATAATTGGAGAGGCGGCAAATGGGCCAATTACACCAGAAGCTGAGGCGATTTTAATGCAAAAAGGAGCGATGATTATTCCTGATTTATATTTAAATGCAGGAGGGGTTACAGTTTCTTATTTTGAGTGGTTGAAAAACCTTAGTCATATTGCTTTCGGTAGAATGGCGCGTAGATATGAGGAATTAGCTAACTTCAACATTGTTGATGCAATTGAGAAAAGCACAAACACTAAATTAAGCTCACAGCAGCGATCTATAATTATTAAGGGAGCAAGTGAAAGGGACTTAGTTAATAGTGGGCTTGAAGAGGCAATGGTAAAAGCGTACCACGAAATCAGAGAGACAAAACATAAGCACAAGAAAATTGAAGGGTACAGAAAAGCAGCCTTTGTTAATTCAATTAATAAAATTGCCATTTCTTACATGGAGATGGGTATTTTTCCTTAATTTTTTTAAACATAAAAGAATCTCTATTTTAGAGATTCTTACTTTTTACACATATAGATTTTGGGAATAGAGGATTTAGATCTTTTTCAACAAGGCATAAAAAAAATGAAGCGAAAGCCGATTATGCTAGTTGAGGACGATGAGGTAGATGTAATGACCGTTAAACGTGCATTACGTGATTTAAAGGTGGAAAATCAATTAATCTCTGCTAGTAATGGAGAGGTGGCGGTTGAGTATTTTGAAAACCCTGAAAATGAACTTCCCTGTTTTATCCTTTTGGATTTAAACATGCCAAGAATGAATGGAATTGAGCTTTTGAAAATTATCAAAGCCGATAGCCGCCTAAAATCTATTCCCGTTATTGTACTAACTACTTCAAATGAAGAGCGCGATAAAATTGAAAGTTTCAAGTTAAACGTGGCGGGATATATGATAAAACCAGTTGAATATCGGCAATTTGTCGAAGTAATAAAGGAAATTCAAGTTTACTGGACCATAAGCGAAAAACCTGATTGAGCATGTTCCAAAAACCTATACTGATTTTTGATGAAAACGATGATGATGCAAATTTATTCCAAGCTGCCATCAAGGAAATTGATCCAATGGTTAATACCATTATCACAAAAGTCTTTAGCGACGCGAAAAAATTAATTTCAGGAGCAAAAGAAGATAGGCCTATGCTTGTTTTTGTAGAAATTACCTCTGAAAACAATACAGGGATGAACCTCGTAAAGTTTATTAAAGGTAACGATGATACCAAAATAATTCCCACCGTAATAATAACCAAATTAAACGATAGTAATTTAATTGATGAAAGCTTTAGTAATGGCGTTGCAGGCTATATGTTAAAGCCTTCTGATAAAAATGATTTTTCTGATCTTGCTAAAAAAATCGTGAATTACTGGAACAGAAGTCAATTGCCTATTGGTTAAAATATATTGAATACCTTTCTAATTTAAATATTTATGGTTGGAATCTCTGAAAGTATCAAGCTATTAATACTTGAGGACGATGAAATCGACCAAATGGCACTCGAAAGGTATTTTAAAGCCCAAAATCTTAATTACGATTATACAATAGTTGATTCTGTAGCAAACGCAAAACAGTTAATTAAAAACAACTCATTTGACGTTATTTTATCAGATCATCAATTGGTGGATGGTAACGGCACTGAGTTATTAGGGAAGGACTTAAAAATACCCCTTATTTTAGTTACAGGAGCAGGTGATCAAAGGTTAGCGGTAAATGCCATGAAAATGGGCGCCTTTGATTATTTGGTTAAGGACTATGAGCGTACTTACCTCCACTTTATCCCTATTATAATTCAAAAAGCCATTTCCCACACAGTGCAAAATCGCAAATTTCTGTGAATGCAGTCCAGGTTGTGAAAATTGAATTGGTTGAAAATTACAAGTGAAAAGGAAGAGAATATTCCTTATTGGATGTCCACAACATAATTAAAGATAAATTTCAAGATAAAAAGACCTTCGATGAAGAAACGAAAGTCATATTCAATAATAAGACACCTCAAACAGGGAAGAACTTAAATTAATTGACGGAAAAATTCTAAATCGTTCCTATATCCCTAAAATTCAATAATAAAGGAACTGTAAAGCTAAAAATGTCTGTTGCAAAGCTATATTCTAAAAAAGTTGAAATTGAGTTTTTATTTGAAGATACCGGTATTGGGATACCACAAGATAGGTTGCCATTTATTTTTTATTTATTTACTCAAGCTGCGATTGAAACAACACGAAAGTTTGGTGGCACTGGCCTTTCCATTGTAAAGAAGCTTGTAAGTCTAATGAATGGTACAATTCACGTGGAAAGTAAACTGGATAAAGAAACAACCTTCAAATTAAATATTCCCTTTGAGATTATATCCGAGAAAAAATCACTTACCAATGGTGAAATAGTATTAGAAAAATTAGCGAAAAACTCATATGATATTATCTTAATGGATTTGCAGATGCCTTTAATGGATGGCTATCAAACAACCATAAATATCAGGAATTCAGATTATGATTATATCCAGCATATTCCCATAATCGCGCTGACCGCTCACGCAATAAAAGGAGTGTTAGAAAAATGTATTGAAATTGGGGTGGACGATTATGTCTCTAAACCCATTGGTTTTAAGGAATTAATATCCAAAATTAAAAAAGTAATGGATTAGGCTTAATATTATTGTTAAGTTTACCTATTGCGGTTTATCATGTTACTTAAAATTGGAAAGAAATCAATATTGAAAAATCACACCATATCTAAGGAAACATCCAACGTAGAAGAACTTAAGAAAGAATTAACGCTAAAGTTAGAAGGCTTACATCCCGATAAACAAGCAGAAATTATTTCTTGGTTTGACGAAAGCGTGGTTGGATCTAGTATAATGTCGCTTGACAAGAAAAAAGATGAATTAAATCAAACCCAAAAAGTTGCTAATATTGGAAACTGGGAATGGGACACAAACAACAATCATTTAATTTGGTCAGACCAGCTATTCAGAATATTTGGATATGCCCCCCAAGCCTTTGATTTAAATTACGATAAATTTTTAGAATTAATTCATCATTCTGACCGGGAAATTGTTAATAACGCGGTAAGAGATGCCTTTGTTAACCTTGAACCGTTTGAATTGTTCTGTAAAATATTAGTCAATTCAAATGAGGTGAAAACGATCCATTACAAAGGTGATGTACGCGTTAATAATGGAAATTTGTTGGGGATGTTTGGTACTATACAAGATGTTACCAAAATTAAAAAGGCCGAAGACCGGTTTCGAAATCTTTTGGAATCGGCTCCAGATGCGATGCTCATTGTCGATGGAAATGGGATAATTCAATTAACCAATGCCCAAACGGAGGAGGTTTTTGGTTATAGAAGAAAGGAACTAATAAACTCACCCTTTGATAGGCTTTTTCCTAAAGTAATAATAAAAAAATATCCGTATTTCAAAGCCGAAAAAATTCAGGATCTACCACATAAACTAAATAATTTCCATTCCGAAATTTACGGTGAAAAAATCAATGGAAATATATTCCCCATCGATATTAGAATGAATCCCATTGAGGATGATAAGGAAATTCTTTATTCTGTTTCATTCCGCGATATTACAGATAGGAAAAATATTGAAAACGCCTTAATTGAAAACCAGAGAGCGATGAGTACCCTAATGGGGAATCTTCCAGGAATGGCTTATAGAGCAAAAATTGACCGTAAATGGACAATGGAATTTGTAAGTCAAGGAAGTTACGAGCTAACGGGTTATTTACCAGAAGAGTTAATAGATAATAAAAAAACCGCTTATATAGATTTGGTATTACCCAATGATTTGGGCGGTTACGAAGGCGTTCAGTCTTGTTTAAGGGAAAAGAAACCATTTCAATTTGAATATAAAATTCAGGATGCTAACGGGAATATTAAGTGGGTATGGGAAAAAGGTGGAGGAGTTTACAACGAAGAAGGTGAGGCTATCGCCATTGAAGGTTTTATTGAAGATATAACAGAAATGGTTAAAGCTGAAAAACGCTTTAAGAACCTTTTAAATACTTCTCCTGATGCCATGATGGTCGTAGAAAACAATAAGGTTTTTATGATAAATCAGTCGGGTGCTGATTTATTTGGCCATGACGTAAAGGAAATAATTGGTTTAGGTGCCAATCAATTAATTCCAGACTGGGAAGAATTGGTTATATCAAAAGGTCCAAAATCGAAAAGTAACAAACAAAGAAAACCAATTGAAGTCGACGGGAAGAAAAAATCTGGAAAGAAGATTATTATAGATTTAGAATATAATAAAATCATGGTTGATGGCCGTGATTCTTTAATCGTCGCCCTTAGAGATATTAGTCATTTGAAAAAAGTTGAAGAAGCTCTAAAGGATTCAAAAGCCAACCTGGAGAATAAAATTCGGGCTAGGACAAAACACATAGAACGGCTAAACATTACTTTTAAAAAAGAAATCGTAAGGCGAATAAAGGCGCAAAAAAACTCAGAATTACTCACGAGTATTGTGAAATCTCACGATGACGCAATTTTTAGCCATGATTTAACGGGTTTTATTACAAGTTGGAATAATGGCGCCGAAAAAATATTTGGCTTACCTGAAGGGAAAGTTATAGGCACCCCGATGGTTAATCTATTACCTCAGGCGAATGCTAATTATTGGAGATTAATATCCAAAAGACTGGAAGAAGGAATAGGAATTGAACATTTCCAAAGTACTATTAAGTCGCATGATGGTTCAGTGAAGGATTTAGCCATTACTCTGTCAAGTATTAAAAGGGTAAATAATATTCCTCAAGGGGTTTCAATAATTGCACGGGATTTAAAAGATGCCGTACTTGAGCTTTCAGAAAAGGAAACTTTTAATCCTTATGAAAAATTAAAGGATAAGGAGCATCATGAACTTTTGGTAATCATGCAAAAAGCTCAAAATGATCTTGAACGATTTGCCTATATAATATCCCATGACTTTAAAGCACCACTAAGAGGTATAACTACCATGGTGGAATGGATAAGAGAAGAAAATGAGGATAAACTTTCTGGAGATAGCGTAAATTATCTGAAATTGTTAGTCAATCGTTCTGAGAGACTAACAGCCTATTTAGATGGTATATTGGCCTTCTCACGTGCAGGAAGATTTATGGAGCCTGCTACAAATGTGGATTTAAACCAGGTAATTGGGGAAATCAAAAACATCCTTGTTGTCCCAAAAAATCAAAAGGTTGAATTCCAAGAAGATTTTCCAATGGTGAAAGGGGAGAAAATTAAATGGGTTCACCTTTTCCACCATTTAATTATAAATGCAATTCAGAACCAAAACAACAAGAAATTAAATTTAATTACCGTGGGGCATTCAGTTTCAGAAAAAGGGGTTGAGTTTTTTGTTCAGGACACTGGAGTAGGAATAGATAAAAAACATTGGGAGGAAATTTTTCATGTTTTTAAAGCCTTAAAATCAAGAGATGAAACGGGAAGAGTTGGGGTAGGTCTGGCCATTGTAAAACGTATTACCGAGTTAATGAATGGAACCGTCCATTTAGAAAGTGAAATGGGGAAAGGCACCAGATTTGTTATGAAATTTGATAAGGGTATTCTAAAAGCTTAAGTATTTTTATTAAAAATTCGAGAATTTGTTTTCCCCTTGATTAATTGAAAATTAAGAATGATTTTAGACCTTTCTTATTTAAATGAAGTCTCAGGAGGATATTCGGGGTTTATATCTGAATTATTGGATAAATATATACAAGATGTTCCCTCGGATTTTGATGGTCTTCTAGAAGCCACTCATTCTAAGGATTGTGAGAAAATAAGGCGAGCATCACGTAGATTAATTTCTTCTACCAAAATTGTTGGGGCCACTGTAATTGGCGAAAACTAAAGGTAATTTAACAAGGTGCCATTGCTGGAGGATTCGATGATTTTACTTTTAAAATTGTTGAAGAAATTTCCCCATTGATTTACCAAAGTGTGGAGGAATGTAAGGCCAAAGTAATTGAACTTGGTCAGTAGAGTTTTTGATTTCCCCCAGCAAATTTATTCCCCTTTAGTCTAAATCGGTATGGAAAATTTGAAGCCTCTTTACAACTACCAACACCAACTCTAGGGCCAATTAAAAGGTCGCTTTTAGTAACTTTAAATCCCCAATCATCAATCCATATTAAATCCGACTGTAAATCAATTTCGTTATTGGCTTTTGTTATTCCTAGGGTTTTGGACACAATTCCAGGTCCGTTAGAGATATTGAATTTCATTTCGTTAAACTCTCTATGTTTCAAATGCAGTTTTATTCCTTATAAGGGCTGAGTTTCACGGATTAAAACGGCATGAGTTTTGCCTTTTTTGTGATTGACTATATTTACTAGGTGATGAATTCCATAGCAGATATAAACGTAGGCAATACCTCCTTTTTTAAAGATTGTAGAATTTCTTGGGGTCATTTTCCCGCCAAATGAATGACAGGCTTTATCAGTTGTTCCAATATAGGCTTCGGTTTTGACGATTAATCTAGAAGTAGTATTCCATTTAAAATTCGTAATGAATACCTTTCCAATTAATTCTTTTGCAAGGTTTAATGTATCTGGGGTCAAATAATAGTTTGTGGTGAGCTTTTGCCGCGTTTATAGGGTGGAAATAAATTCACATAATTCACTTAAGTATTTTTCATCCACTTTGTCGAAATCGGCTAATTTGTTGCTGTCTACATCTAATACACCAATAACTTGTTCATTTTTAATTATAGGTACCACAATTTCAGATTTTGAAGCTGAACTGCATGCAATATGCCCAGGGAATGCCTCTACATCATCTACAAGGAGTGTCCTTTTTTCCGCCCAAGCGATGCCACACACTCCCTTGTCCAGATTTATTCGAGTGCAGGCAATTGGCCCTTGAAATGGCCCTAAAACAAGCTGATCTCCTTTAACAAGATAGAACCCTACCCAAAAGAAATTAAAAGACTCTTTTAAGGCAGCAGAAACATTAGCCAAGTTTGCAGTTTGATCAGATTCGCCGCCAATTAAGGCTTTGATTTGTGGAAGTAATGAACGGTATTTTTCGTCCTTTCCTAAATTTTCGTTGATTAATAATTCTTCTGCCATTTTTTGCCGTTTTAGCACTTAAAGGTAAGTATTTCTCGACATTTTGTTGGAAAATTGCATCGCCCGACTTTTAATATTGGTTAATAATTTTAATTTTACGGTTAAGAACAAAAATAATTTCCATGAAAAAATCGTTTTATTTAATATCCTCAACACTTTTTCTAGGTGTTTTGTTGTCTTTTATTTTACCCGAAGAAGGAATGTTCCCACTTAGTGATTTAAACAAGTTGGATTTAAATGCCGCGGGATTGAATATTCCTAAAAGTCAAATTTTTGACACTAAAAACCCAAGTTTGAATGATGCTCTGGTAAGGGTAGGGGGCTGTACAGGATCGTTTGTAAGTGAAAATGGACTTATCATAACCAATCATCACTGTGCTTTTGGCGCAACTCGAGCGGCGAGTACTCCACAAACCGATTATTTAAATGATGGCTTGAAAAAAGAGAAATATGAAACTGAAATCCCTGCAGAAGGATTAACGTGTCGAATAACAGAGTCCTATGAGGATGTTTCGGTAGAGATTCTTGAGGCTGCAAATAAAGCCGAGACGCCATCTGACCGATTAAAATTGATTGCCGAAAAGATTGAGGAGATAGAAATTCGAGAACAAAATGCTAATCCCGAATTAACCGTTGAAGTTTCGGAAATGTTTGTGGGGAAACAATATGTATTATTCAGATATACTACTTTACTAGATGTAAGGTTAGTATATGTTCCAATGAGATCCATTGGTGAATTTGGTGGTGAATCTGATAATTGGATTTGGCCACGTCATACAGGAGATTTTTCATTTATGCGTGCCTACGTGGGTACGGATGGAAAACCTGCAGCCTACAATAAAAAGAATGTTCCATTCAAGCCTAAGAAGTTTTTAAAAGTAAATCCAAAGGGTGTAGATGAGGAGGATTTTGTATTCATTCTTGGTTATCCTGGTAGGACATTTAGACATAATCCTAGTTATTATATTGATTACCAAGAGCAATTTCAATTGCCTTATATTTCTGAGCTATACAAGTGGAAAAATGAAGCAATGGAGGAATTTGCAGGTTCTGACAGAAAGCTACAATTGAAATTTGCTAGCACCATCAAAGGGAACGCTAACGTGCTCAAAAATTATCAAGGAAAACTTCAAGGATTAAAGACGCTAAAGCTGGTAAAACAAAAAAAGACTGAAGAAGATGATCTCAAAGAATTTATAGCTAAGGACCAAAAAATGAAGTCCCTGTACGGAAATCTTTTTTCTGAAATGGAAGTGGTTTATAAAGGAATGAACGATGATGCCATGGCGAATCTTTGGTATGGGCAACTTTTAAGGGGTTCGCCAGCTTTACTTTCCGGATATTTTGTGGCCTCCTTGCAAAACGACTTGAAAAATGTTCCTAAAGCTGAGCAAATGAAATTCTTAAGCGAAAAGAAAGCATCATATATCAATTCTGTAAATAGGGGCTACGCCTCTTTTGAACTAGAATTGGATAAAAAATTCGTTAAGAAAATGATTGAGGATGCTAATCAATTCAAGCAGGGAAAGCAGATTAATGCCTTGAAAGGAATGTTTGATTCTGAGAAGGATATTGAAAATTTCTTGAAAAAGGTGTATTCAAAAAGTGAATTTACAAATTCACGTTATTTTGAAGTTCTAATGGACCGTGGACCAAAAGAAGTCATCGGCTTTAGCGACCCTATTGTTAAATTTATGGCGGAATTACTTCCACAATACAAAGCATTATCTGCTGAGAATAATACGAGGGAAGGAACTTTGAATAAATTACTTGGAGATTACGTTACCGTAAAATCAGCGTGGAAAAAAACAGATTTTGTTCCAGATGCCAATGCAACATTACGGCTTACTTATGGTTATGTAAGAGGTTACTCACCCTCTGATGGCGTAAGTTACAGCCCTATAACTACGCTTTCTGGATTAATAGAAAAGGGAGCAAACGAAGGTGATTATAAGCTTCCGGAAATCATAAGAGAACTTTATGCTAAGCGAGATTTCGGAAAATTTTTGAATCCTAAATTAAACGATGTACCTGTTGCACTACTCTATAATACAGACACCAGTGGAGGAAACAGCGGAAGTCCAATTATGGATAAGAATGGAGACCTTGTGGGAGTGAATTTTGACCGCGCTTATCATGCAACTATAAATGATTTTGCTTGGAATGAATCATATTCTAGATCCATTGGCGTTGATATAAGATATGTGCTTTGGGTAGCCCAAAAGGTTGATAAAGCTGACTTTTTACTTAAAGAAATGGGAGTATTGTAAACTATGAAAAAGAAAATAATTTTATTGGCAAGCCTTTGCTTGATTATGGTGAGTGCAGGATACGCACAAACCAAGGGTAGTGAGCCATTTCCGCAATTCAAAGGGAATGATCTTAATGATAGGGATTTGATTTACCCAAACATTGCTATGGGTAAATACACAGTAATGGGTGCCGTTGCCTCTCAAGATGCCGTTGATGGCCTTTTGGAATGGTACCAACCCATTGCCGATAATTTCGCCTGGGATGAGGAAATAAACACTTATTTTGTGGTTTTAATGGGAGGGATGGCTCAAAACATGAGTTTCTCTCTTCAAAAGAAGTTAAAAGAGGTTGTTCTGGAGGAATATTATGAAAAAGTAATTTTCTTCAAAGGAAATCTTCGAAATATGCTTGAAAAGATTGATATTAAAGATAAGTCGGTACCGTACTTTTTCGTCTTAGATGAAAAAGGTAAGATTGCTTACATGACTTCTGGAAAATATTCAGACCAAAAACTTGACGAAATAGTAATGGCCGTCGATGGGGAAATTTACATCGACAGAGAAGATTAAAAAGAAAAAATTAAAAGAGCGGGACTAAGAAATTAGTCCCGTTTTTTATTTCTATGGTTTCTGTTTCCACCACCACCTTGACGACGATTTCCGCCACCGCCACCTTGACGTGGTTTAAAGCTTTTTTCGCTTAAGTCATACCGTGGCCCTGGGGCGAACCCTTCGGGAAGGGCTAATTTTGGAACTTCATCTCCAATTAGCTCGTCAATTTTCTTGAACTTATAAACTTCCTGCTCATCGATAAATGTTAGCGCAACACCCGTTGTGGCTGCTCGGGCTGTTCTACCTACCCGGTGGATGTAATCCTCAGCATCATTCGGCACATCAAAATTGATGACTAGCTCAATACTGTCAATGTCAATTCCACGGCTCAAAATATCCGTTGCAACGATAATTTGTGTTTTACGATTTTTAAAGTCTAATAAGGCATTTTCCCTATCGTCCTGCTCCAAGTCACTAGAAATCCCTTTCACGTTAAATCCTAGACCTGTAATACCTCTTAAAATGTTGCTAACATTCTTCTTTGTGGAAGAAAAAACAATTACACTTTTTAAGTCTTTACCCTTTATTAAATGCTGGATAAGCTTGATTTTCTCGTTATTCTGAACCAAATATGCTCCCTGAAGGATTCCTTCGGCTGGTTTAGAGATTGCAATATTTATCTCCTCAGGAGATTTTAAGATTTTTTTAGCTAGTTGCCTGATTTTAGGAGGCATGGTTGCCGAAAACATTAGTGTCTGTCTTACTTTAGGCATGTAATCAATGATTCGCATGATGTCATCATTGAAACCCATATCTAGCATTCTGTCCGCCTCATCAAGGATTATATGCTCTACGTGATCAAGCTTTGCATAACCTAGACCTAGATGACTTAATAATCTTCCAGGGGTAGCTATAATTATATCCGCGCCAAGTGTTAAAGCCTTCTTTTGTTGCTCGAAAGTATTTCCATCACCTCCGCCATAAATTGGACATGAGGTTGCACCGGTGAAATAGCCAAAACCTTCAACCTGTTTGTCGATTTGTTGCGCTAATTCCCTTGTAGGGGAGATGATTACAGTATTTATCCCTTTAGGGACAGTTTTTGTAATCTTATTTAAGATAGGTAATAAGAATGCGCCAGTTTTTCCTGTTCCTGTTTGAGCACAGGCAATCAAATCTTTTCCGGCTAATATTATTGGTAATGCTAATTCTTGTATTGGTGTAGCTTCTTCAAAGCCCATTGCGTCTAGTCCTTCGAGCAGTTGAGGCTCCAAGTTTAATTCTTTAAATTTCATCCATTAGTATTTGTTGGAAATGTAGTAAGGATTTTTCTTACTTGCTATCAAAGGTATTAAATACAAAGAACTTAAGCGTATTCTCTTTTAATGTAATTGAATAATCCTTTGATTGCGATACTTTTCCATTCCTTTGGTTTGAACCATAGGTGTTTAAAGTGATTTTTTGATTCCCCTCTTGCCCTGAAATCCGGGTGTAGTGTATGGTATGGGGTAAACTTTGCCAGTTTCTAGTGTCTGCTTGTTCTGAAAACATGTTGATCAATCCAAGAACTGCTCCTAAATCTCCATTCTGCTGCCTTAATGCATATTCAGATGCTTTTTTGGCCGCAAGTCGAACCACCGCCGAGGAAATCTCTCTTAGCATGCGGTCTTCAAGGGTTTTGAAGGCGATTTGGTTTATGTCTTCGGCGCGCTGTAAATCAAAATTTTCACCATTCATAATAACTGAGGCACCGTAAAATAATGGACGACGTTCCAAATATCTAGGAATAGCTACCCTAAAAAAATTTAAATCGGCGATGGAACCTGATCCTTCTTCAGCGGAATTTACAGGATAGGGTATGCTTAATCCCAAAGCGGCGTTTTGAAGGTAAATTGCACCACCTTGTCCTTTTTGGACAACAAAATCCAAGGATGACTGGTCCTTAATGGGTGCCAATCCATTATTCCATATTACAATTCCCTCTGCTTTAGGCTCAGATTTGTCATATTTCAGGTTGCATTCCTTTTCGTAATACTTCCCTTCGGTTGAAAGTCCGCCCAAGTAGGCAGTACGGATTAAATCCTTCTTTAATTGAAGGGGGGCTTCCATCCCGAATAGTGGTTTATAGGTTTCCGCGTAGGCGTTATAGGCATTTCTATAAGCAATGAAGGCATTATTATATTCTTGATCGGCATCGTATGCCATACCCATTATCACCCATGCAAACGCATCAACAGAATACCTATTTTTCTTAGGGTACTTGTCGTTTAGGGTATTTAATTGAATGTTTAATCTTCTAGCTTCAATTCTAGCCTCCTCATTTTTCCCGAGTTGTAAATAGGCCAGAGATTTATAATAATGAATCATTACCCGCTCGTGATCTTCGGGCCTATAGTCCATCACATTTGGATTGGTTAACAGTGAAAGTGCGTATTTCCCTACATCTAGTTTTTGGTCTTCAATATAAAAATCGGCTTTATTCAAATACTCAAGGCACAATTCATTTTTACCATTTAAAAATGCCAGACTACCTTTTTCAAGGTAAAAAAGGAGTTCGTTCCGTCCTTTGGCGGCTTTTTTATCTTCTGGAAGTGCGTTTAATGCAGCTCCTACATTGCCCTTTTCTAGCTTGCGCTGAACCTTAACTTGCTTTTGATAATAGCTCGCACAACCTGACAAAATCACCATTGTTGATAGGTAGATAAAAAACCGAAGTGGCTTAAATGTGTTTCTCATTTGGGAATTTTGACCATTGGATTAGGCATGGTTAATAAAGTTTAAAGCTGGTTAAAAAATTAATAATCCGCCAATAAATATAATTGAACCAATTAACATTAATACAAAGGTGTACGGAATTAAATCTTTGGCTTTTAATCCAGTAATTCCCAATAGCGGAAGCGCCCAGAAGGGCTGAATCATATTGGTGATTTGGTCTCCATAAGCCAGGGCCATAATGTTTTTTGGTACAGATGAGCCTATTTCCAGTGCTGCTGTCATTACAATTGGTCCTTGAACAACCCATTGTCCGCCTCCGCTAGGGACAAATATATTTACCAATCCAGCGCTAAAAAAAGTGAAAATCGGAAGGGTCTCCGGAGTTGATATTGCCACAAATCCTTCGGAAACTAGAGCAATCATACCAGAATATTTCATAATGCCCATAATTCCCGCATAAAGTGGGAATTGGATTATAATACCCACTGATCCGCCAATGGCAGCTTCGGTGGCTTTAATAAATTTATGGAAGGTGCCATGGAATGCAATCCCAAGGCCAAGTAATAGAAAGTTTATAAAGTTGAGCTGTAGGAATGATAATCCGCCACCTTCACTGGTAATTGCTTTATAAATGCCTAAAAAAATAATAAGGCCGCCAAACAACATCCCTAAAATTTTGGAGTGGTCAAGCCTTTCGGCGGAAGTTTCGGGTTTTTCCTCCACCGAATTATTTGTGGTGTTTAGATTTAGTTCAATTTCATTCTTCCCCTTTTTTCCCATCCAAAAAAACCACCCGGGTATTGCAAATAAAACCAAAATAAATAAGGTGATGTTCATGGGCGAAAGGATGGTAAGTTCAGCTCCTATGGTGCCAATTTTATCGGAAAGGAAATGATTTTCGGCAGCGACGGTAAGAGGGGCAGAGCCGCTAAATCCACCATGCCAAAACATAAATCCTGAATAACCCGCAGCACCAATAAGGGGGTAGTTTAATTTTCGGCCTTGAGCCATTGCATTTTCTCCCATTTTCCGTGCGATAATTGCACCAAAAACGAGTCCTAAACCCCAGTTGAAAAAGGCGACTATTAATGTGGTGAAAGCCACAATCATGGCTGCTTTAGCAGTAGTGTCTCCGTATTTAGTTAATCCGGTAGTCAGATTGTCAATCGGTTTTGAAAGCGCTAAAACATGGCCTAGAACAAGTATGAGCACCATCTGCATGGTAAATGCAAGAAGTTCCCAAAAACCCTTTTCCCAAAATAATATTATTTCACCTAGCCCAAGTTTATCACCTAAAAATTCAGGGGCTGTGGGTTGCAAAATGTAGACAGATAAAATGGCTGTTAAGGTTAAGATAACAGCAATGGTAAAGGGCATTGGAAGGCTGTTTTTAAGCCCGTTCATTAATCGCCTAGAGAGATTCATAGCGCTAAATTAACCAAATACAATGCTTTTCGAAATGGAACTTAAATTTCGTTGAGATTTAACGAAATTCCAAATTGGTGAGAACTGCCAGCAAGATGATATTTTGCATTTCCATAATTGATTAAGAATTTGCTTACCCTAATCCCAAAACCCCATGAAAAACCAACCGTAGACATTCTGTCTTCAATGGTTAATTCCTTCCTTTTTAAGTGGTTGTAGCCCACTCTGATCTGGAAGCTTTCTGAAAATATGGCCTCAGTTCCTAGGTTAACGTGCCTAAAAGCTTTGTCTAAAGTCGAAATCTCCTCGACTATTGGCTCTCCAGTTACAAGGTCAATTTGCTTTCCTCGAGGATCATTATCAATATAGGTCAAATCAAACTGTTGGAGATTGTGAAGCAAAACTGTAAATCTAAACGGCGCATTTTCCAATTTTTGAGAAAATCCTAGTTGAATTTCTAAGGGTAGGTCCTCTGAGTTACTAGAATTATACTTATTGATTACAAATCCAGCGTTTTTTGCCACAAGGCCTGCCGTAAATCTCCCAGAACTATCAGAATAAGTGCTGCCAAAGTCCATTGCTAAACCGGATGAAAAGAAGTTGTCGTAGGCTGAATAAAACCCTTTAACTGTAGCGCCAACTTGAATTTTTTTATAGGGAACACTAATCCCCGTGTAAAAATTTACGTCATTTGCCGAAAATGTCCTGCCTGTATTATCTCCATTGGAAAGGGTTTCTTCAAAGTCACCATAATTAATGTAATGTACTCCACCAAAAAACGTCCCAATTTCATCAAAGTGTTTTCCGTAGGTAACATTTCCAGCATTAATATCGGCTAAATGGTTTATAAAAGAAGTTGACAATTTATTATCTGCAGCTTGCAATACTTGCGCAGGATTCATTAGGGCATGGTCTACATTTCCATCGGGTAATGTTATTAAAATACCACCTAAGGCAGTAGCACGAGGGGATGAGGGTTGGTTTAGGAAATGGTACGAACCATTACCACCAATTTGGGCTAAAGTGCAAAGGGGAAGAAAAAGCAGTGTAATAAAAAGATTTTTACCCATAAAAAATTGCATGTTTTTTAAACGTCAGCAAGGTAAGAATATTTTGACCAAAGGAATTTAATTGATTAGTAATGCAAATCTTTGATAATCTGATTTACCTTTTCCCCAGCAAGGTTAATAATTTTCAGTTTCGGCTGAATTTTTTTGGAGTTAAATAGATTGTTTTTCAAATTATTGTAACCGAAATCTTCATTAATTTCAAAAACTTTGGCCCTGCAACTGTTCATGTTTAGTTCTGAAATCACCCGGGCAAGGAGCCCGTTTTTTTTAACGGCTATGCCTTCAAAAACTACAAATACCAACTCTTTTTCAGAATATGCGTCAAAGATATTCAGAAGAAAATCCTGCTGATTATCAGTGGTTCTTGGTGGGGATGTTAAATTTAAGGTTACCATTTTTTTAAATAAAATATCTATCTTATATAATACTATACGTAAAAAATAGTTTAATTAGATTTGGTTTTAATTTTTTTTATGAAAAATACAATAATTCTAGCTTTTATTTTTATATCTTTTTCTGGTTACGCTCAATCCGAAGAAAAGGTTTTTTTTGAGACTATGGAGTTAGTCCAAAGGGATTCAAATTATCATAATAAAAATTTGACGGGTCAATATATAACTATATACTCAGACCCACTTTATACAAAAGACAAGCAAGGTAGGGCATACCAAATTAATGCCAAGAATGAAGGAGGAAAGTTTTTAATCCTTTTCCACGATGTATGGGGGTTGACTGATGACATTGTCCAAGAGGCAGAAAGACTTTTTGTCGAATTAAACGAAAATGTTACCGTTATTGCTCCAGATTTATTTGATGGAAAAGCTCCCATAGATTCAACCGCTGCCAAAAAAGTATTAACTCAATTAAAATATGATAGGGTTATAGAAATTGTAAGAGCTTTGGTAAAGCAAACACCGAATAATTCATTGATTGCAACAATTGGTTGGGGCTTTGGAGGAGGATGGGCATTAGAAGGAGGCGTGATAGCCTTTAGTAAAGCCGCCGGATGTGTTATGTTTTATGGCTTACAAGACCTAACCCCAGAAAGGATAAGCACCCTTAGTGCCCCAGTTTTCGGTGTCTTTGGTAGAGAAGATCTTGTTTCCAGCCCACAAAAGGTAACCGATTTAGAGGTTTTTATGTCAGATAATAGAAAACCCTTTAAAGTAGTTACTTATGATGCCGACAGAGGGTTTGCCAACTTTTGGAGTGAGAATTTTCACAATGGAAAAGCAAACAATGCCAACGACTTGGCCTTGAAATTTTTGAAGGAAAGATTAAGCCTTTAATCAGAATTGTATTTCAAAACAATAGAACCTATTCCTTTTATCGAATTACTCATGCTCTTCAATAATATTGTCGTGATATTGATTGTTCGGTAATCTATAGGATTGAAATTGAATGAGTTGACTCGTTTGTTTTTCAAATCGGTTTAAAACTCAACAAAATCTTTCATTAGTTTAAGCATTTATATGAGGATATAAAAGTTGGACTTTTACAACAAGGAATCACCCAGCCCGTAAAATTAACGTACCCTTATTAATAAAATATGAGTAAATCAGATAAAATTACCGAAGGATTTAAAAACCGATCTTGGCAAGAAATAAGGTCAAACGACTCTTGGCAAATATTTAAAATAATGGCCGAGTTTGTTGAAGCATTTGAAAAAATGGGGAAAATTGGTCCATGTGTTTCAATATTTGGTTCAGCACGTACCCTTCCAGATAATGAAAATTATTTACTGGCCGAGGAGATAGCTAAACAATTGGTTCATAAGGGGTATGGGATAATTTCTGGCGGTGGCCCTGGAATAATGGAAGCGGCAAATAAAGGCGCAAATTTGGCAGGTGGAAAATCTGTAGGATTGAATATTTTACTACCACATGAACAATTTTCCAATCAATATATTGATCAGGATAAACTTATAAACTTTGATTATTTCTTTGTTAGAAAGGTTATTTTCTTGAAATATGCAATGGGTTTTGTGGTTTTACCAGGAGGGTTAGGTACCCTAGACGAGCTGTTTGAAGCCTTAACTTTGATACAAACTGAAAAAATCGCAAAGTTTCCAGTTGTCCTTGTGGGAAAATCCTACTGGGCCGGATTATTTGATTGGATTAAGAATGAATTACTTACAAGACAAGGCACCATTTCTCCTGAAGATTTAGATCTTTTTATCATTGTTGATAAGCCTGAGGAAGCAGTAGACCATATTGTCTCCTTTTATAACAAGTATTTATTAAAGCCTAATTTTTAGTAATATTGGAGGGATTCTCCTCGGAATTTTTAACCACTGGGGAAGTGTTAATAAATCATTTTTTTTTAGGTTAATAATTCTCAATATTAACAAAGGTCAATTTTACAATTTCAAAGGAACTCGCAGTCTACAAGGTTTATAGATCTATTAAATTTAAATCAATTCCCAGAAAAGTTGATAACTTAATTAATTCAAACTGAATTTAATAATGCCCAGGTCAATACTTTTGATTCGGAAATTTCTGAAAATGAGGAAGTCCTTCCTGAACTACTTTTAGTAGATATTAGAATGCCTGAAATGGATGGCTTTGAATTCTTGGAAAGCTTTGAACTCCTTCCAAATTAAGTTAAAAGAAAATGCAAATTATTTATGCTAACTAGCAGTCTCGATCATAGTGGCAAGCAAAGAGCCGACCAAAATCCATTCGTTAAAAAGTTTCTAAATAAACCTCTTTCGTGCAAAGATTTGGTATAAGCAAATGACCTTTGTAGCTTGCAAAAAAAAATAATCAAATGGAAGATATAGTAACGCTAAGAGGAAAAACAACCCATTTAATGGGAGAATTGTTAGCGCCAGGAATCGAGGCGCCAGATTTTACATTCGTAGGATCAGATTTAATTGAAAAATGCCTTTATGACCTAGATGCCAAGGTTAAGGTTATTCTTTCCCTTCCAAGTGTTGATACAGGGATTTGTGCCCTTGAAACTAAAGCCTTTAATCAAAAGCTTAAAGGGTTAAAAAATGTGGTAATAATTGCGGTTTCTCGTGACTTGCCTTTTGCCTTAAAAAGGTTTTGTGACGCCGAAGAAATAACTAATCTTCACATGGGATCAGACTACAGATACCGTGAATTCGGAGATGAGTACAATATTGAAATTATTGATGGACCGTTAAAAGGACTATTAGCACGCTCAGTTATGGTTTTAGACGCAAATCATAAAATCCAATATGCCGAACTTGTCCCTGAAATTGCAAGCGAGCCAAACTACGATGCTGCCTTGAAGGCAATTCAAGCGGAATTAGGTAAATAGAGTCAACTTTCTTATTTTCCGATATAATTCCAAAACATAATCAATGAATGAAATAAGCATTATCGGCGCGAAGTTTTTTTCCTACCATGGTTATTATAACTATGAACAAGTAACGGGTAACGAATTTGAAGTTGATGTGGTAATTAATTCAATCGTTGCTGATATTGAGGGTGAAGACCTTGAGCAGACAATTGATTATGAAAAGGTTTATAGACTATTGGAAAACCAAATGGAACATACTGCCTCATTAATGGAAACGGTGATTTATAGGTTCATTAAAGATTGTAAAGAGAAATTTCCTCAAATATCTAATATTACCATGAGCATGAAAAAATTAAATCCAATTCCAGGAGCTCAATTAAATCATACCAAAATAAAAATCAGCCAAGCTTTTTAGCCATGGTTTTCAAATCACTTTCTGAGGATCATAAATCCAGAATCCGACGGATTATTGGTAGTGACTTCGTAAGCTCATCCAATGAAGAGTTGGAACGAGCAGGCAGAGATGAAACCGAGGACTTACTATTTAAGCCAGAAATTGTTGTTAAGCCCCAAAATACCGACCAAGTGTCAGTGTTGCTAAAATACTGCAATGAACAATTAATTCCAGTAACCCCAAGAGGTGCAGGGACTGGGCTAAGTGGCGGAGCATTACCCATAATGGGCGGGGTTTCGTTGGATATGTCATTGTTTAATGATATTATCGATATCGATGAACGCAACCTTCAAGCAACGGTTGAGCCAGGGGTGATCACTCAAGTTTTTCAAGAAGCAGTAAAGGAAAAAGGCTTGTTTTATCCGCCTGATCCCTCAAGTAAGGGAAGTTGTTTCCTTGGCGGAAATTTGGCGGAAAGCGCAGGTGGCCCAAGAGCTGTAAAGTACGGCACTACAAAAGATTACGTACTTAATATGCAGGTAGTTCTTCCCAATGGGGATGTGATTTGGACGGGTGCAAATGTTTTGAAAAACGCCACTGGTTATAATCTTACCCAGTTAATGGTTGGAAGTGAAGGTACTCTTGGAGTCATTACAAAGGTGGTTTTTAGGCTTATTCCGCATCCCAAAACCGATTTGCTACTCCTTGTATCCTTCAATTCAGTTAGGAAGGCTTGCGAAGCAGTAAGCGCTGTTTTCCGTGAAGGGATTGCGCCTTCGGCGCTTGAGTTTATGGAAAGAGAATGCATTGTTTGGGGGAATAAATACAATGAGCTTAATTTCGATTTAGCCGACGATGTAGAAGGTTTTCTTCTTATTGAGGTGGATGGAGATAATGAGGATGTGCTTTTTAAGGATTGCGAGCGGATTTCCGATGTAATGTATCGATTTGATTGTACTGATATTCTTTTTGCGGATAGTACCAAGCAAAAGGAAAAACTATGGAAAATGAGAAGGGGAGTTGCCGAAGCCGTTAAGGCAAATTCCATTTATAAGGAGGAAGACACTGTAGTCCCTCGTGCCGAACTTCCAGAGCTTCTAGTTGGAATTAAAAAAATAGGAAAGGAGTTCGGATTTAAATCTGTTTGTTACGGTCACGCAGGTGATGGCAATCTTCATGTAAACATTGTAAAAGGTGATATGTCCCAGTCCGATTGGGAGAACAAGCTCCCACTTGGAATTGAAAAGATTTTTCTATTGGTAAAGCGACTTGGAGGAACGATAAGTGGTGAGCATGGAATAGGGATGGTTCAAAAGGCATACATGCCCATCATGTTTTCTGTCACAGTATTGGAGTTAATGAAGGCAATAAAAAAAGTATTCGATCCCAATGGAATTCTAAATCCAGGAAAAATTTTCCCTGATTCTTAATCGTCAAATTTCTTTTTTAAAGCCCATTCAGTAAGCGCGATAGGCGTAATTGCCATAATTGTTATGATTATTGCTCCAAGGGTTTCTGAAAATTCGAAACTATAAGATAGGGGGGCCATCATGGTGATCAATGCACCCCAAATTTTCATTTGACTGCTGGCGAAAGCCTGAGCGAAGTCCCAGGATTCTTTAGATTTTCTTGATCGGTTGGTACGATAACCATACCAATGGTTGATTTTTTTTGGTGGATATTTTAAGGTGATAATGGATATTAAAAAATAGGATATACCAATCCCCAGTGCCAATACTAAAATTAAATTCTCCACTATTCTTAAATTAACTCTTTATAATTATCGATTGAGTCCAAGGTATGGCATCTTTTTGATTTGAGAAAATTCTAATTGGTTTTAGGACCCAAGGTTCTTAATAGGAAATTACCCGCAATTTTTTTCACAAAAGAATCCCCAACCATGGCTAAACAAACAGCCAAATGAATGTTTTCCCTGTAGTAATGTAGAGTTTCCTCCGTTTGGGTAAAGTCTGGAAGTAAAGCGACAATGCCAAAGGGCTTATTTCCAGTTAAATTTTCAATCATTTTAACGTTAGCTTCTACCTGTTCCAGCTTTTCAATACCCCTCCAGTCTGATGGAGGGATAATTTTTAATGCTTCTGGGTCTAGCCAAGAAATAATCATTGACTTTGTGCGGTCGAAGTTGGATGATTGCATTTTAATATTAATAAGTTTCTTCAACTAATTAAATTGTTATCGGTCACATAAATTCGATTCATGGAATGTGGTTTACTCACTTCTGCGAAACCGATAATAAAAAGTTAAACCAAGCCCACGTCCTAACATAAAAATGGTCATTGCCAGCCATAGCGAATGGTTTCCAAGAATGGGTTGAGTAAAATAGTAAATGGGTAGGAAAAGTAGAAAAGTACTTAAAACCATTGTGTTTCGCATAGGCTTAGTGCGAGTTAGTCCAATGAATACACCATCCCAGATAAAAGGGAAAGCATTAATAAGTGGGGCAATAATTATCCAAGGTAAAAAGGGAAGGGCAGCTTTAATAATATCCTCCTTATCAGTAAATAAATACAGCACATTTTTGCCTGCAATAAGAAAAACAAGCGAGAAAAAAATGGCTAGACCCAAGCTCATTAAAAATGTTCTTTTTATGACAGTTTGTAACTGTTTTTTGTCTTTTTCACCATATGCCTTTCCTACTAAACTTTCGGCGGCAAAGGCGAATCCATCCACTCCGTAGGCAATCATATTGAAGAGGATTAGTAGTATGCTATTTCCAGCTAAGGTTAAATCTCCAAATTCAGCGCTTTTTGCGGTAAAGAATGATAGTGTAAATACAAGGCAAAGGGTTCGGATAAATATGTCGGAGTTTACCTTGAAAAATCGGGTTAGTTGCTCAACGTTTTTTATTGCATGCATTGAAATGTGGGAAAGGTATCCCATGAATTTCTTTCTAAAGAACCAAAGTGCAACTAAGAGAGTCGAGTATTGCGCCAGTACCGTTCCCCAAGCTACACCGTCGCTCAGCATGCCCCAGCCAAAAATGAAGAAAAGATTAAATCCTATGTTTGCGAGACTCCCAAAAATGGTAAGGAACATGGGTATTTTGGAGTTTTGCATTCCTAAAAACCACCCGTGAAAAGCGTAAAGGCAAAGGGTAGCGGGAGCGGCGTAGATGCGGATAAAAAAGTATTGACTAGCGTATTTCTCTACTTCAGGTGACCCGTTGATTATGAAAAAGCTTAGCTTCCCAATAGGCACTTGAAGTGCAAATACTAATGTAGCCATTGAAAGAGCGACAATAAGACCTCGGATTAAAATGGCAATGGTTTCGGATTGGTTTTTAGAACCCAAAGCTTGAGCTGTTAAACCAGTTGTCCCCATCCTTAAAAAGCCAAACCCCCAATAAATAAAGCTAAAAATCACTCCGCCTAAGGCGATGGCTCCAATTTGGTCTTCGTTTCCCAAATGGCCCATTAAAGCGGTGTCAATCATTCCTAATAATGGGACAGAAAGATTGCTTATAATGTTAGGAATCGCCAGCCCTAATATTTTTTTATCCATCAGGTATTTGTTTGCCCCAAGGTAATAACATGATAAAATTTATAGCAAAAAAAAGACCTCAATTTGAGGTCTTTTTTTTAAATTTTTGTGATCCAATTGTGAGTGTCTTCGATCTCCCCATATTGAATGCCAGTAATCTCTTTTAAAAATCTTTTGGCGTAATCGCCGACTTTTCCTTCGTTTATTATATAGGAATGGTCGTTATGGTTTATTTCGCCCACTGCAGAAATAACAGCAGCTGTTCCGGTTCCAAAAACTTCAGTAACGGTTCCTTTTTCAATTCCTTCGCAGATTTCAGCTATAGAAACTTTGCGCTCGGTAATTTTAATATCCCATTCTTTTGCTAATTGAATTATACTATTACGAGTAACTCCTGCTAGAATAGTTCCGCCAAGTGGGGGAGTAATTAATTCTTCACCAATTCTGAAAAAGATATTCATTGTACCTACCTCATCAATGTAGGTTTTGTCTTTCCCGTCTAACCAAAGCACTTGAGCAAAGCCACGAGCTTTGGCTTCCTTGCTAGGTTTCATTGTGGCTGCATAGTTGGCCGGTGTTTTGGTTTCTCCAAGACCACCTTCAACTGCACGAGAATATTTTTGAGCTGTAATTAATCTTACAGGATTCATTCCTTCCTTAAAATAAGCTCCCACAGGAGATGCGATAATCATGAAACGGTAAGTTTCAGATACTTTAACACCTAAAAAAGGATCGGTAGAAAAAACGAAAGGACGAATATAAAGGGAGTAACCTCTCCTTTTTGGAACCCAATCGCGATCTTTAATTAGTAGATCAGTTAAAGCTTTTTTGAAATCTTTTTGGTCGATTTCCGGAATGCAAAGACGTTCATTTGAACGATTCATGCGTTCATGATGTTTGTCAATTCTGAAAACGTTTAAGCAATCGTTTTTTTCTGAATAAAATGCTTTCATTCCTTCAAAAACAATTTGACCGTAATGTAATGAACTCATTGCGGGAGAAAACTCCATGTTTCCATAGGGCATAATTTCAAAATCCCCCCATTTTCCATCCTTATAGTCGGCAACTATCATGTTTTTCGAAAAGATCTCTCCAAATTTGATATTGTCCATATCAATTCCTGCAAAAACATCTTGAGTTGTATCCATAACTTCCATAAATAGTGTTGTTGTATGAGTAATAAAATTAAGGGCAGGGTAACCTTCTTAATCAACCGATTGGCACGTTTAATCTAAACATTGCATACCTAACCGTGGGGCAAATATAGTCATTTTGAATGTAAATTGCTAATGGAAAATTGACGGTTTTTTGCGAAAATCCGAAATTATTAAAAATATTATTGGATAAAGATCGAAATCTAATTTTTAATTTTAATAATATTCTTTAATCAAAATAAATATTGGGAGTATATTTATTCCGCAATAGCCCCGCCTTTGTAAAGTTGATTGTGATATTTCCGACTAGGGGATTTAATAAATTCCCCTAACCCTAGTTCATCCCACATCACATCTACCTTATCCATTACTTCAGGGGTTGATGCCAAAATATTTGGCCAATCTCTATTAAATCCATCGTGTTCCTTTGTTTTTCTGGTGCCGTCCAGTCCAACGGTTGAAACATGGTTTTCGTCTAATCCTGGAGTAATTATATGGTCTCTTCGTGGATCCACATTATTACTAAATCGCCAAACGGCATCAGCTGTGTCGGCCAGGTCGAAATTGGATTCTAAGTACAATACCACCTTTACATCTTTTAATAATCCTGATTCCATTAATTGAGCGTGAAGCTCTTTCACATGATTTTTACGGCTTTTCTCAACCCCAATAAACACCATGCTCACGTTTAAAGAAAGAAGTTCGCTATTTACAGATTTCACTTCGGCGAAAGCCTCAATGATAGACTGATTATTAATTTTTACCGTGGTTGTTTCGAATTCAGCGGATAAGCGCAGTTCTTCAGGTAGCTTTTTGGTAGCATCAATACCCATTTTACCGCCGAAAGCCATGGTGGAGCAACTGTGGTCAAGCACATCGGTTGGACCTTGACTAAACATTATGTCACGTTCTGGATCGACATGCTTGCTTATATATTGGGCTACTTCAAGGTTATTGTGAATGTTTACATCACCATCAACAATTACCACCATCTTGGTGAACATCATTTGACCAGCTCCCCAAAGCGAATTCATCACTTTGATTGCCTGCCCTGGATAGTCTTTAGTAATTTTAACAATTACTAAGTTATGGAAAACGCCCTCCATAGGAAGTACCATGTCGATAATTTCGGGAACCATGGTCATTTTGATAGGCGCTAAGAAAATCCTCTCTGTAGCTTTTCCTATCCACGCATCCTCTTGTGGGGGGATTCCTACTATAGTGGTAGGATAAACCGCGTCCTTTCTGTGTGTAATGGCAGTGACGTGAAATTTAGGGTAATAATCTGCAAGGGAATAATACCCGGTGTGGTCGCCAAATGGACCTTCAAGGATGTACTCCTCATTTGGATCAATGTAACCTTCAATGATAATATCGGCATCGGCAGGAACCTGCGCATCTATTGTTAAACATTGCACTAATTCAACCTTCTTTTTACGAAGGAATCCTGCTAACATGTATTCATCTATTCCGTCGGGAAGGGGTGCGGTTGCCGAATAGGTATAAACTGGATCGCCTCCTAATGCAACAGCAACAGGCATACGTTTATTTAATTTCTTGTACTCATTAAAGTGCCTCGCCGATACTTTATGGCGGTGCCAGTGCATACCGGTCAATTTAGGACCAAAGACCTGCATCCGGTACATACCTACGTTTCTAATCCCTGTGTTTGGGTCTTTTGTGTGGATTACTGGCAAAGTTATGAATGGACCACCATCTTCAGGCCAACACGTTAACACAGGTAGCTTGGTTAAATCTGGATCTTCCATCACTACTTCCTGGCATTTACCCTTTCCGGAAATTACTTTTGGCATCCAAGAGCTAATCTGTCCAAGTTTAGGCAGCATTTTAAGCTTATCCATAAACCCTTCCTTTGGGCCAGAGATCATTTTAAACAGACCCTCAATTTCTTGGCTTACTTCATCCATGTCCTTCACGCCCAAAGCCATGCACATACGTTTGTAATTCCCCATACTATTAATTAGCAGTGGGAAATCAGTTCCGTTGTTTTCAAATAATAGAGCAGGGCCGTATTCTTTGCTTATTCGGTCGGTAATTTCGGTGATTTCAAGATTGGGTGAAACTAAAGTGGAAACTCGTTTTAACTCGCCATCTTCTTCAATTGCTTGTATAAACTTGCCTAAATTTTCGTATGCCATAGGACAAAAATACCTTTTTTTTTAACGTTGTTAAAACCTAGTTCCAATAGTTACGAAAGAATTTATTGTTGATGAGCTAACTAGGGTAGAAGGGGTTGAAATTTCGGATAGCACGTAAGGTGCAAATAATGACTCTGTTGTGCGATATTGAAGGCCCATATCCAAGTAAAAACGCTCGAAATTAAATCCAGCTCCTGCCGAATAAATCATTTTATCTCTATTTACTGCAATGGCACCCGGTTTAACCGGACTTGGATAATAAGCAAACCCACCTCTTAATTGGATGAAATTTACGTTCAATTCGGCGCCAAGCCTTACATTCATTACGTTTTGTAGGTCGGTGATTAAATCATTATTTATTGAGCTAAAAAAGACATTGTTTAGATCGGAGGTGAATTCGGTCTTGCTATAATTGATAAACTCAACATCGGCGCTAATTAATCCTTTTTTTCCAAAGAAAAACGCGGCGCCACCAGCTATTTTACCCGGTGTAGTGAGCCCATAATTGAACAAATAAGTAATGTTTCTATTTTGGTAGTAATCTTCTCCAGTTTCAAAATCAGCCGAAAATCTGGTGATAAATTGCTCAGATATGTCAGTATAGGTTGCCGTTTGCCCTGTAAATCCAAGGCGAATAAAGTCGGTAGGACGGTAAATTGCGCCAACCTTTAAATGCACGCCACTTCCGGTGAGGTCATATTCCTGGTGGATTGAGAAAGAATTTAGTCCGTAAGTAGTATCCTCGATTCCCAATTCAGTAAAATCTGAGGTGTAATTGTAATTTGAACTGGTAAATGCCAATGATGCGCCCAGAAATAGTTTATGGCCATAATTTGTGCCAAAAGAAAAATTCCATTCGCCTTGGCTTCCGCCGATGTTCATGTTTTGGAGCTGCTGGTTGCCCCCGTTTGAAACTGGAATGAAACGCAACGATGTATCTGTTCCGTTTATTACCGTGTCAAAATCCATGATAAAGGCATGGAAGTAGGCTACACTGTCAAGTAAATTTGGTAGGTAACGGTTGTTATCCAAATCAGCATTAGCGGATTCGGCAAAATATTGTGACATGCTGCTTTGCGGGTTTGTTCCATTAAGCTGGAAACTACGGTTGAAATTTTGAGTTTTATGGTATCCTATTCCCATATTAAGGTTAATAAACCCCTTGTCTTTTTCTTTTCCGCGATAATCAAAAAATGTTTGTGAAAACACTCCACCAATACTCGCTAACCCGAATTGGTTATCATTTCTTTTATTGGAAGAATTGAACCAATTGTTTTTGGAATTTGTGTTATAATACTCAGGGGTTATGCTAAGGTCAGAGGATCGATAAAAACCTAATCCTGCCGGATTTCCTGAAATGGAACTTAAGTCGGCACCTAAACTTAATTGAGCGCCACCCATTGCTTTGAAACGAGCGCTTGAACCAATCTCCCCATGGGCAAGTTTTACTGCCAAAGATTGATAGGATGGACCTGCAGGAGTTTGTGCAAAACTGCAAGTGAAAATCCCAGCTAAGAAAAAGGTTAATAGGAGTTTTTTCATCGGATTAAAAATGAATTAGCGTTTGCGTTTACGGGGTGATTTCGTCGGTTTTGTTTCTGACGCTTTATTCGATTTGACAGAAGATTTTGAGCTTGATTTCTCAACTTTCCTACGGTAATTGCTCGTATTGTTGGTGCTAACGGGTTTTAAATCGTTATTAATTGATCTTGAATTAATTTTTTTGACCCTATTTGGGGTTTGACTTGCAAATCGGCTCGGACTGTTGTTTTCGCTTAAATTCGCCCTAGGAGAGCTTTTTTTTCTTGGCGATGTTCGCTGATTTTCCTTAGGAGTTCGTCGTGGTTCAACCTTCGGTTGACTTGGATTATTTGGCTCTCTAGCACGTTCAATTTTTTCTCTTCTTGAGTCTTTTTCTTGCTCGTAAGACCTAGAAGAATTTGGCTTTGGAGACTCATTAGGAGTGTCGTTTTTTTGGTATTGGTACGGTCTTTCATACCCAGATTTTGAAGGAGCTTTCGTATCCCTTGGACCGTATTGGGTATTTTTATCGTATCGTTTGGCTTCTTTTTTATAGCCATAATCATAATAATTATGATGGTTTTGTCTATAATATCCACTTCCATACCCACCATAGTACCCACCGTAATAAGGAGAATAATAAGCAAAATTTGGAGCGTAATAATAGTAATAAGGATTTCTCCAGTATGGTCCGCGGAAGCATGAAAAACTATCGTAAAATGGATCGAAAGAGCTGCCGTAACCATAAGGGTTATAATTATTTGAATAGGAAAGACCTGAGTAGCCATTGGAATACCCTACGCTGAATCCTAATTGTGGGCCAGCGCCGTAACCTGAATTATTGTAAGGGTCATAATAGGACATTGACATTCTTGGGCGTCCCATTGAGTTTAAACTGTTGGAATAATAAGGATCATAGTATTGGTCATTATATCCTTCTTGGTAGTTATTCCCGTTGTAATTTTGGTTGTTATAATTTTGATTGTTGTAGGATTGGGTGTTAAACGTTTCTCCTCCGTAATTTTCGGAATTTGATGGGGAAGTGGTGTTGGAATAATCCTCAATTACCCTGTTTTCTGAATTCTCATTTTGAGTAGCTGGAGGCTTGGTACCTGGGTAGTTTTGAATTCCTTGTGTATTAGATTCGGCAAAGTCCTCACCCTTCACTTCTTCTACATAAGTTGATTTTTTGGATCTTACGTCTTCCAAGGAATAATATAAGTCGCCCGACCTGTTATTTCCAGTATATGAGCCCGTTGTAGCACATCCTGTGAAAAGGGTGCCAGCAATCAAAAGAAAGGGTACTAAAAGTGGTTTCATTTTCTATGATTTATAATCCAAAATAAGCCGTTTCAATAACGTTAAAGTTTTAACTTTGTTCCCAATTTCAGGACGGTTTCGTCCTATAAATTTACAGATAATACTAAGACTTACATAATGGCAAAAGGTTTAACGACGCGTGAAGAAGATTATTCACAATGGTATAATGAAATTGTTGCAAAGGCCGATTTAGCTGAGCATTCAGACGTTCGTGGATGTATGGTGATTAAGCCTTACGGATTTTCCATTTGGGAGAAAATGCAACGTCAGCTTGACGACATGTTTAAGGAAACTGGACATCAAAATGCGTACTTCCCCTTATTTATTCCTAAGTCGTTTTTCAGCAAGGAAGCTAGCCATGTTGATGGTTTTGCAAAAGAATGCGCAGTGGTTACCCATTATCGCCTTAAAACGGGTGCCGATGGAAAAATTGAAGTCGATGAAACTGCAAAATTAGAGGAAGAACTAATTGTGCGCCCTACTTCAGAAACCATAATCTGGAGTACATATAAAAAGTGGATCCAATCTTACCGAGACCTACCAATCCTTGTAAACCAATGGGCGAATGTGGTGCGTTGGGAAATGAGAACCCGTCTTTTCCTAAGAACTGCTGAGTTTTTATGGCAAGAAGGGCATACTGCTCACGCAACACGGCAAGAGGCTATTGCCGAAACCGAGCAAATGCTTGACGTTTACGCTGAGTTTGCTGAAAATTGGATGGCAATGCCGGTCCTTCAGGGAACCAAATCACCTAATGAGCGTTTTGCTGGGGCCTTGGAAACCTATTGTATTGAAGCTTTGATGCAAGATGGGAAGGCCCTACAGGCGGGAACTAGTCACTTTTTAGGGCAAAATTTCGCTAAAGCATTTGATGTAAAATTCGCTACCAAAGAGGGAAAGCAGGAGTTTGTGTGGGCTACTTCATGGGGAGTTTCGACCCGTTTAATGGGAGCCTTGGTAATGTCGCACAGTGACGATAAAGGACTTGTACTTCCTCCGAAATTAGCCCCTATCCAAGTGGTAATTGTTCCAATCTATAAAGGAATGGAGGAATTAGAAATATTGAGCGAAAGAATCAATACGCTAGTAGCCAAATTAAAGGCAATGGGGATTTCTGTGAAATATGACGACAGGGATACCCAACGTCCAGGTTTCAAGTTCGCTGAGTATGAAATGAAAGGTGTTCCCGTTCGTTTAGCAATGGGAAAACGTGATTTTGATAACAACAACATCGAGATTGCTCGTAGAGATACTGGTGAAAAAGAAGTTGTTCCTTTTGAAGGGGTGGAAGCCAAAATTCAAGGATTAATGATCGAAATTCAAGAGAATCTTTATAAGAAGGCTGCTGATTTTAGAAAAGAAAAAACTACAAACGTAGATTCATATGAAGACTTCAAGAAAGTCCTAGATAATCAAGCCGGATTTGTCATGGCTCATTGGGATGGAACGCCTGAGACTGAGGAGATAATCAAGCAAGAAACCAAAGCCACAATCCGATGTATTCCATTGGATGCGCCAGATGAAGACGGGGTGTGTATCCGCACAGGAAAGCCTAGTCAACGTAGGGTGGTTTTTGCAAGAGCATATTAATTAGTTTTATCGATTAAACTATTTTCCCATATTTGGGATATGAGTATAGACGAAAAGAGGTATCAGTTAATTTTAGGCTTGCTGAAGGAGCGCTCATGCGCGAAACAGTCGGTATATAAGACCAGTAAAGGGCATTTCGATCGATTTAAGGTTATCCTTAATGAATTTGCAGCAAAGCTTGAGAAAGACGCCGCAAAGATGGATCAGAAGATTGACATTCATTATCGTGAGGTTAATGATTTTGAGGTTGAACTGAAATTTGCTGGGGACGTGCTGCTTTTCTGCTTTCATACCAACATTTTCAATTTTGACGATTCCCATGAAGTGAAAAAGCTTCCTTACGTGAAGGAAGATCCTATGCGTGCCTATTGCGGGGTAATTCAGGTTTATAATTTCTTGGGGGATACTGTTAAATACAACCGTCAAATGGATATGGGTTATATGGTAGGCAGAATATTTATCAATAAAGAAAACTCATTCTTTGTGGAGGGAAAGCGCCAACTAGGGTTCTTATTCAATGATTTTGGTAAGGCAAAAATGAACGATGTGTATATAAAGCACATCGTGGAGGCAGCAGTGGCTTATGCTATTGATTTTGACCTGTTAACACCACCCTTTGAACAAGTAAACGCCATTTCCTATCAGGAAAAGCAATACCATACTATGAATGCTGGAATGAAAACTGGAAAACGTCTAGGATTTCAATTTAGCATGGATAATGATGAGATGAAGGGTTAGAAGCCCTGATTTAATAATTAATATTCAGTAGGAGAATGGTGAAAATTTCAGGTTAGAAATTTTAATAATGGGGATTTTCTACAATTCTATTTATTTATTGAGGTTGGATTTTGTTAGGAACAGTTTTTATAGATGAATCTAAAAAAAACCTGAAATAAGTGAGTAAGGTAAATGCGAATAGGGAAAATGATTTCTTAAAAAAGTGCATCCATAAAATTGTTGGTTTCACCAGCAGGATTACTCTCGAAATGTCCTTAATTAGTTAAAGGAAGGGATAATTGGTCGAAACCTATGATGACATTGGCCTCACGGTCACATGTGCCTCCTCCAAAATCAACTATTATTGGAAATAAAACAGTAGGGAAGACATCCACGTTGCCCTCCAAAATCCATTCACAATTTAGCTTCTTTTTAATTTCATTTGAAATGGACGATTCAAAAGCAATATCATTTCTGTCACTTCCTATTAAATCTCCAGTAATTAAAAAGACGTCGTCTTTGAATTTATTTGTCGAGGAAAGTCCTTCAACAAACTGATATTTTAAATCATTTGTCCAATTTAATTGGTTGCCATCTAACTCAATCTTTCCTTCATATACAGCATAATTAAAAATTATTGCTCCATCAGAATTTTTCTTATCAGTGATGGTGAGTGTTCCCTTTGCAGTAATTGAATGGTTGTTGATTCCGTATTCTTTAGTAGAGAATCCTAACGCTGTGTTTGGTGAGGTTGGATCACCAGAAAAAATAATAGAGATTTTACCGCTTCTTCTTCGTTGCGTAATTCCTGCTTGACAGTGGAAAATTAAATGTTACTACTAATGTTTTTGGATAAGCTGAATCAGAATCGGCAGCAAAGGCTTCGTTTTTTGAGCATCCAAATTGATTATCCCCTCCATTTGGGTATCTATGAGCAATGGTGTGAGTTTGGGCGAATAAGTCTTAGGAATAATTATTGATAATCGCATAATCCGCAGTGGTATGGATTGTTTTAACGGGCTCACCAACTTTGTCTCCGCAGCTAGAAAAAGTGATGATTAGGCTAATTAATAGAACCAAAGGGGCTGAAGAAACCTGAGTTATTTTCATTAGGTAATTTTAAAGATTGTAAACTTATAGCCGAAGCTGAAAATACAATGAAATCAGTAGGAAAACTAAAAAAATAAATGGAGGATTGTAATAAATAAGTTATTCAGAATTTAAATTTTGATCACTATATTTAAACTTTTCAATTATATACTCTTTAATAACAATGAGAAACTTCATTCCCATTCTAATAGTTTTGTTTTCGTTTCAAGTTAATGCTCAAACGAATATTCAATTTTCAGACTCGACTGCTTTGGAAATCCTTAAAGGAAATTTCGATCCTGCTGTGTATGCAAGTTCAAATCCAATAAGTGACCCAAAAGTAATAGCACAAGCTTTACAAGAGGGAATTAACGCTGAAAACCTTAAGGAAAATATCATACAATTAGGGCAATTCTTCACTAGAAATACTTACAGTACCCAAACAAATGATTCAATTGGAATTGGTGCTACAATGAAATGGATTTTCACTGAGTTTGCCACCTATGGTGCTCAAAATGATGACCGGTTAATTCCATTCTACCTCTCCTTTGATCAAGCAAATAAATGCGACGTTACCAAAAACCTGTACAATACCTGTGCAGTGCTGCCCGGGACAGATACATCCAACAAGGAAATCATCATTTTCGAGGCTCACGTAGACTCACGTTGTGAAAATACGTGTGACAGCACTTGCTATGCTCTAGGGATAGAAGATAATGCATCGGGAACCGCCCTAGTAATGGAGCTTGCTCGTGCAATGAGTAAATATTCTTTTAAACAATCAATAGTTTTTATGGCCACCACGGGTGAGGAGCAAGGTTTACTTGGTGCTACGGCTTTCGCGCAGATGTGCAGGGATAATAACATTGAAATAGAAGCCGTGCTTAACAATGATGTGATTGGCGGAATAATTTGCGGAAAAACTTCCTCAGAGCCAAGTTGTCCGTTCGAAAATGATATTGATAGCCTTAACGTACGCCTTTTCTCTGAAGGAACAGGCCGTTCATTACATAAGGGTCTAGCCCGATATACTAAACTTCAATATGAAGAGGAATTAAAGCCATTCGTAAAGGTTCCTATGACGGTAAATATTATGAACCCCGAAGATAGAACAGGTCGTGGTGGGGATCATATTCCGTTTAGACAACGCGGCTTTACATCCATCAGGTTTACATCGGCCAACGAGCATGGAAACGCTTCGCCAGTGGCAGGATATACTGATAGGCAGCATACCGGAAGCGATACATTGGGTGTAGATACCGATAGCGACGGGGAGATTGATAGTTTCTTCGTAGATTTTAACTACCTAAAACGGAATGCAACAATCAACGCCGTAACAGCAACTATGGCGGCTCAAGGGCCTGAAACACCTGAATTTGAATTAATCAATGACGAAAGAGGGTTGATGGTTAAAATTATTAATCCAACAGGTGGGAAGTATCGCATTGGTGTAAGAACTACGGTTTCCAATGATTGGGAGGCCCTGCATGAGTTCGAAGGAGACTCTGCTATGATTCCAGGGATAGTAAAAGATAAATTTTACTTCATTTCTGTGGCAAAAATGGACAATCAAGATGTTGAGTCATTGTTTGCACGTGAGGAGTTTGCCAAGGCAGCAGGAGGGATTTCAACCGGATTTATTGATTATGAAAAAAGCCCTAAAGGAATGGAGCTGCTTCCGGCCCGACCGAACCCAGCAGACGAAACCACCACTTTATCTGTGGCAATTTATGATTTGCAACCTGGAAAGAGTGGGACGTTGGTGTTGACCGATCTTGCTGGAAAAATTTTGAAAGAATACTCTGTTGATTTAGGGACAGACTTGGTGGAAATTGAATATTACCACGGATACCAAGTGGCAGGAATTTACACCTATACGCTAATGGTGGATGGGAAACCGTTGCAATCCAAGAAGGTGATTTTCCAAAACTAGTTTAGAAACACATCGGCTTTAAGCCGAAAGAAAACAATCCCGCGGTTCAATCTGATTCGCGGGATTGTTTTTTAAATTTGAAACGAAACAAAGAGATAAACCATGAAGTCAGCAACCAAGGTAGTCCATGCGGGAGTTAATCCAGACCCGTCAACAGGGGCAATAATGACTCCTATTTATCAAACATCGACCTATGTTCAGGCTTCGCCAGGGGAGCACAAGGGCTATGAATACGGGCGCGCGACCAATCCCACCCGTGATGCCTTGCAAGCAAGTATTGCCGCATTGGAAAACGGAACGCACGGACTAGTATTTGGGTCAGGGATGGCGGCTACTGATGCTGTTGCAAGGATGCTTAAGCCGGGTGACGAAATGATTGTTACCAATGATTTGTATGGCGGGACGTTCCGTATTTTCTCTCTAGTTTTTGCGCAGTATGGAATTAAATTCACTTACGTGCCAATGCATGACCTTGTAGAAGTTGAAAAGGCTATCACCGGGAAAACCAAAATGATTTGGGTGGAAACACCCACCAATCCTACGTTGCAGATTGTTGATATTGAAGAACTGGCTAAAATCGCCAAGATTAAAGGGGTGATTTTGGCTGTTGACAATACTTTTGCCTCCCCAATGCTTCAGAATCCTTTGGATTTAGGTGCCGATATTGTGATGCATAGCGTGACGAAGTACATAAACGGCCATTCCGACGTGATGATGGGGGCTTTGGTGAGCAAAAATGAAGATATCCATGCTCAACTAGCTTTCTTTCAAAATGCATGTGGGGCTATTCCTGGTCCTCAGGACTGCTTCTTGGTGCTTCGCGGAATTAAAACGCTCGCAATTAGGATGAAGCAGCATTGTGAAAACGGAAAGGTCATTGCGAATTACCTTGCTAGTCACCCCAAAGTCGAAAAAGTTAATTGGCCTGGTTTCCTAACACACCCCGGACACGAAATCGCCAAACGGCAGATGAAGGATTTCGGAGGGATGATGTCTCTCGCAATAAAGGGAGATTTGAAAACAGCAACAGAATTCGTGTCCAATACCCGGCTTTTTGCGCTTGCTGAATCACTCGGTGGCGTAGAGAGCCTAATCGGATTGCCAGCCTCCATGTCGCACGCGGCGATTCCTTTGGAGGAGCGACTGAAAGTGGGAGTGACAGATAACCTTATCCGCGTAAGCGTTGGGATTGAAGATGCCGACGACCTTATTCAAGATCTTGAAGCTGCATTCGCAAAAGTTTAACCGATTTGAATCAAAAAGATATATACAGCCTGTTAGAAAGCAGGGTAGAGAAGTACAATCGGCCTGATTTTATAACGCATGACCCGATTACCATTCCGCACCAATTTACGCGTAAGGAAGATGTTGAGATTATGGGTTTTTGGAGTGCTATGCTTGCTTGGGGCCAGCGGGTGACGATTATCAACAAGTGCAATGACTTAATAAGGATGATGGATGGTGCGCCGTATGAGTTCATCATGAATCACCAAGATTCCGATCTAAAGCCCTTTGTCGAATTCAAACACCGCACGTTCAATGGTACTGATGCGCTTTACTTCATTGAAACCTTTAGGAGGATGTATTCTGATGGGGATTCGATGTCGGAGTGGTTCCGGCCTATAGATGGTGAGCTGACGATGGAGGGTGGTTTAAATCGCTTTCGCGGAAGGTTTTTCGATTCGCCCAATGCACCGCATCGCACAGGAAAACATGTGAGTAGTCCGCTTAAGAAGTCATCCTGCAAGCGCTTAAATATGTTTCTGCGCTGGATGGTGAGGAAGGATGAAAATGGCGTAGATTTCGGGTTGTGGAACGATTTTGGGGCGGAAAAATTGATTTGTCCGCTCGATGTCCACGTCGATCGGGTTGCTCGTAAATTGGGCTTAATCCAAAGAAAACAAGTCGACTGGCTTACGGCAATTGAACTTACGGAGCAGTTGAGGATGATGGATGCTGGGGATCCGGTGAAATATGATTTTGCGCTTTTTGGTTTGGGGATAGAGGAGAAGTTCTGAATTACGCCCATCTCCTTCGGGCTGGGTAAAAATTACGAATTACGAATTGGTTTTTCGAAAGGGGAATTGCCTCGCTGGCTCGGCTTTTATCAATGCGCGGGTTTCAGGAGTGAAATTTTCTTGAATTGAATAGAGTCTCTGCGTTCTTCGCGCCTTCTTCGCGGGCCTTGCGGTAAAAACGAACGGTAACTCCTTCAGATTTCAATGTTAAATCTTGCTTAATCTAAAATACTCTTAACTCATCCCTCAAAAATCATTCCAGTCATGGCAGCTAGCCTGACGCAACCAATGTAATCCCGTAGTTGATGTGAAAAGAGTAAATCTAATCCATCTATCTAAAAATCCTTGAGGCACAAGGACAAGCGCAAAGCGCAACACTCGTAATTCGACATTCGACATTCGTAATTGCGAGCTACGCTCGCGGATGAAATTGAGTAATCGTATCTTTTAAGTATCTCTTATCAAGATGTGTATAGATTTCAGTTGTAGTTATACTTTCATGTCCTAGCATGGTCTGAACCGCACGTAAATCGGCGCCGCCTTCAATTAAATGTGTGGCAAAACTGTGGCGCAGGGTATGCGGAGAGATGGTCTTTTTCATCCCGATTTTGATGGCCAGATTCTTTAAAATGGTGAAGATCATTACTCTTGTTAATCCAGCTCCTCGTCGGTTTAAAAACAGGGTGTCTTCATGCCCAGGTTTGATGGTAAGATGCACTCTTACTTCGTTCCTGTAAATTTCAATAAACTTAATAGTCGACTGGGCGATAGGTACTAGACGTTCTTTATCTCCCTTTCCCGTTACTTTGATGAAGCCTGAATTCAAATGCAGGTCTGAAATCTTTAAGGTGACAAGCTCGGTGACTCTTAATCCGCACCCGTACAAGGTTTCAAGCATGGTGCGGTTGCGCTGGCCCTCGGGTGTGCTTTGGTCAATGCCGTCCATAAGCAAGTCGATTTCCTCGAGTGAAAGTGTGTCAGGGAGTTTACGAGGTATTTTCGGGGTTTCTAGAAGTTCGGCGGGACTTATCTCGATGATGTCCTCAAGCAGCATCCACATGAAATAGGCTTTTATTCCGCTTAGAATACGGGCTTGACTTGATGCCGACATTCCCAATTCGTTCAAGTACACTAAAAAATCTCGCAGATCTTCTAAAGTGATTTTCTTGGGTTGGGGGTCAAAATCCTTAAGCTCAAAATATTGCTCTAGTTTTTGGACGTCGGCGAGGTAGGCTTCCACGGAATTAGGGGAGAGGCTCTTTTCCAAAGATAGGTAGGCCTTAAAGCCTTTATGATATGCTGTCCAGTTCAAGTGATAATATTATTCGATAAAATTGGGAAAATTTGAATAATAATGGGCTATTTTGCATGAAATAACACAGAAATATGACCATCGTAATCATAAACGGACCGAATCTTAATCTTCTAGGAACACGTGAGCCTGAAATTTATGGAAACCAGGATTTTATGGACTTCATGGAAGCGCTTTCTGGCGAATTCCCTGAGGTGGAGTTTGAATACTACCAGAGCAATGTGGAGGGTGAGATCATTAATAAACTGCAGGAATGTGGGTTTGACGGACAAGGGATTGTTTTAAATGCTGGCGGTTACACGCATACTTCCATTGCCATTGCCGATGCAATCGCTGCGATTGAAAGCCCGGTGATTGAGGTGCATGTAAGCAATATCTACGCGAGAGAAAAAGAACGTCACACGACACTTATTTCTAAGAATTGCATTGGCTCAATTAGCGGATTTAAACTTTATAGCTACTGGATGGCTGTTAATTATTTTGTGCGGGCGACTAGTGATGGTGCGAAGCAACAGGAGCAGGAGTAGAAGAGGGTGTTGAATTACGAATTACGCCCATCTCCTTCGGGCTGGGTAAAAATTACGAATTACGAATGGGGTATTTGGAACGGGCCCTTCGAGTCCCTCCGCTTCGCGGAGCCTCAGGGACCTACACTTTTTTGAATTACGAATTACGCCCATCTCCTGCGGGCTGGGTAAAAATTACGAATTACGAATGGGGTATTTGGAACGGGAATTAATCGTTCATTTGAAACGGGAATTGCCTCGCGGGCTCGCCTTTTTTTCGCTTCGCGGGTTCCAGAAGTGGAATCGTTTTTAAACGCGGCCCTTCGAGTCCTTCCGCTGTGCGGAACCTCAGGGGCCTACACTTTTTT
>JBLIKP010000006.1:0-47408 GCA_047635375.1 Sphingobacteriales bacterium
AATTCTGGTAAAACTTTAATCAGTGAAGGGATAGATGCAAATTATATGGATATGATAAATTATTCTCTTTTTGCAATAATCAAACTTAACGAGTAGTTTTAGGGGAATATTTAAGGAATTTATACCCAACATTTCTCCAATGAAAATTGCCGTTTTACTTTCAAGAATCTTAGTCGGTGGACTATTTATTTTTTCAGGACTAATAAAAGCCAACGACCCCGTTGGGTTTTCCATAAAACTTGATGAATACTTTGCGGTATTTGGAATGGATTGGTTAACGCCGGCCTCCTTAATTCTAAGCATCCTTATTAGTGTGGGTGAAATAGTTTTAGGGGTAGCACTTTTTATTGGCGCCAGAATTAAGCTAGTAAGTTGGTTGCTTTTGGGAATGATAATCTTTTTCACCTGGCTAACTGGATATTCAGCTGTTACGGGAAGTGTTACCGATTGTGGTTGCTTTGGGGATGCAATCAAGCTTACCCCTTGGGAGTCCTTCTCTAAAGATATTGTCCTCCTCGTGTTAATTTCCATTATTTTCTGGAAGCATAAACTAATAAAACCAGTTTTTTCGGTAAACACAAATAGCCTCATCCTTTCAACTTCAGCGGCCCTTTTTACAATCTTTTGCCTTTACTGTCTATGGCACCTTCCGGTTCAGGATTTTAGAGCTTACAAAGTAGGAGCTAATATTCCGGTTTTAATGACCATCCCAGATGATGCGCCTTTGGCCCAGTATAAGACCATCTTTACGCTGAAAAACAAAACTACTAGCGCCGAAAAAGAATTTGAGAATGATCTGCCTGGAGACTATACAGAGAACTGGGAGTATATCAGCCGCACCGATAAGATGATTTCAGAGGGGTATAAGCCGCTCGTAAAAGATTTTGCAGCTACTGATGCCCAAGGCAATGATTACACCGATTTGATACTTGAGAATCCTGCTCCCATGCTGTGGATAATTTCTCACGATTTAAAATCTGCAAACCTTAAAGTGCAGAATCAAATTGTTCAATTAACAAATAAACTAGAAAAAGAAGGGGTGATGACCATCGGCTTGACCGCTTCACCTGCCGCAGACGTAGATGAATTTATAAAACAAAATGGAATTCAGTTTCCTTATTATTTCATGGATGCTACAACGTTAAAAACGATTGTGCGAGCAAATCCTGGGATTGTTTTAGTGAAAAACGGCGTGGTAATGGCTAAATGGCATCATAGCGATTTGCCATCTTTGGAGCAGATAAAAAAAGATCATCTGAATTAGTCTTTCAAAATCCCTATGGCAGGGAAACGGTCAAAAACTTTGTCCGAATGTGGTGCGTCAGGCAATTCATCGGTCAAATCCTGACCCGACCAATGTTCATAATGCATCCCGGTTTTCCAAAGACGACTTTTTGAGACATCATAGATGATGTTTTTGTAGCTAACCCAAACTTCGTCACGGTCTTGTCCGTTACGTAAAGCAAGCTCTCTTCTGGAATAATAGGGTAAATCTTTATTCATGAAAAATTTAAAACGCTAAATTACCGTTTAATAGCTACATGAAGCAAATTATTCATTTCGTCTTTGCTGGCCTAATAGTTTTGGGAACAAATCCAGCATTTTCTCAAGATAGGTTTGAGCCTCTGCCCTTTCAAATTGGGGAGCAGTTTAAATTTTCTATAGAATTCGGAGTGTTTCAAGCGGCCCTCGCCACAGTTTCAGTGAAGCCAACAGAAAAAACCTTTGATGGAAAGTCTGCTTATTGGATTTCCGGAAGGGGGGAGACAACTGGGGCTTTTGATTTCTTTATTAAAATTAGAAATAACTACGATTCCTATGTAGATGCCGAAACGCTTCTCCCTCATCTTTATGTTGAAAACGTGCGGGAAGGAAGCTATAAAAGGCAGGGATACCTAAAATTTAACCGGAGTGATAATACAGTTACCAATAAGGATTCTGTGTTTGAGGTAAAGCCTGGTGTCCATGATATTATTTCCGCGTTTTTTCACTCACGCACGGTCCAGTTAGATACGGCAAATAATAAGGATAGTATTTACGTGGTGAATTGTTTCCTAGGAAAGGAACAGTTCACCGTTGGGTTTAAATTTCTAGGGACAAAAAATATTAAAACCAAGTGGGGCTTAGTAAATTGTATGATGTTCCGCCCGATAATTAAATCAGGTGTTACATTCACTGAAAATGAGGATGCTATTCTATACGTAACCAACGATTACAATAGAATGCCCATCTTAGCAAAAGTTGATTTGATTGTGGGAAGTCTTGAGCTTAATTTAATTGATTTTGGCGGATTAAAACATCCAATGACTTCCCTAAGGCCTAATTAAACTAAGGCCTCTTTTGCTAATAGTTTAGCGATTTGAACCGCATTTGTTGCAGCACCCTTTCTTAAATTATCGGCAACTACCCAAAGGTTTAAAGCATTTTCCTCCGACTCATCCCGTCGAATCCTTCCAACAAAAACTTCGTCCTTTCCCTTTGCAAATAATGGCATCGGATATTCATTTTTTGAAGGATTGTCCTGAACAACCACACCCTCAGTTTTGCCTAGAATCGAGAAAATTTGGTCTAAGGTAAAAGGCTTTTTAAAGCGCACGTTAATTGATTCTGAATGCCCTCCACTAACTGGAACTCTAACCGCAGTTGCCGTAATTCTTAAGCTGTCATCACAAAGAATTTTCTTGGTCTCGTGAACAAGTTTCATTTCCTCTTTTGTGTATCCATTGTCTAGAAATACATCGCAATGAGGTAAACAGTTTTGGTCAATTTTATGCGGATATGCATTCTCTCCCACAACTCCAGCGCGTTCATTATTCATTTGATTTACCGCCTTCACTCCCGTGCCAGAAATGCTTTGGTATGTGCTTATCACTAACCGGTCTATTCCAAACGCTTTATGCAAAGGGGCCAAGGCCATCACCATCTGTATAGTCGAGCAATTGGGGTTTGCAATGATTTTATCTTGAGAAGTTAGTTGGTCTCCGTTTATTTCTGGAACAATTAGCTTCTTTGTAGGATCCATGCGCCATGCAGAACTATTGTCAATAACCGTGGTCCCTTTTTCGGCGAACTTAGGTGCGAATTCCAATGATATATCGCCCCCGGCGCTAAAAATTGCAATGTCGGGAGCCATTGAAATAGCGTCCTCCATAGAGACAATAGGGTAGTCCTTACCTGAAAATGTAATTGTCTTCCCAACGCTTCGGGCAGAGGCTACGGGAATCAATTCGGTTACTTCTACCCGTTGCTCCACCAATACTTTTAACATTTCCTGACCAACCATTCCGGTTGCACCCACTAAAGCAATTCTCATTTTTCGTGTTTTTTACTCTTGCTAAATTTCTTAAATTTTCGTATTTTCATTTTACTACTCACAGCCTAAAACACTTAAAATGAAAAACTTACTTGCCACCATCTTGGCCTGCATTTCTATGCAATCTATTGGCCAAACCTTACTTTTTGAAGATTTTTCCGACTCTAACTTCACCGTAAATCCTACTTGGATGGGTGATACGCTGGATTTTATTATAAATCCCCAAAAAAGGATGCAATTAAATGGAAGGCCTGAGGGAGGGAATTCAATTATTGCTACCAAGTATAATTCTAAGGAAAATCAACAGATTACATTAAGTATTGAAATGGATTTTTCTCCCTCAAAATCCAATAGCACAAAGGTATATCTATATGCCGACAATTTCAACGATTTGAAAATTTCAAGAGCGGTTTATGTCCAAATCGGGGAAAATGGTAGTGAGGATAATTTGGGATTATGGGTGGTTGAAGAGGGGGGATCCCAAAAAATTGCGGAGGGAATTGCAGGACGGTTTGCCCTCGGAGGAAAATTTTCTTTGAATTTTCTCCTTGAGAATGGGACGGTTCACGCACAATCTAAATTTGATAGTGAACCTGATTTTAAAACTGAGTTTACCGCTAATTTAAATCCTTTTGAGGGTGAAGGGTACTTTATTTTCAATCCTTCCTATTCCTCTACTCGGAGAGATAAATTCTATTTTGATAGTGTTAAAATCGTTAAAATCCCTGACACCACCCCTCCGAAAATGGTAAACGTTTTTGCCCTAGATTCAATTCATGTCCAGGCTGAATTTTCCGAGAAAATCGATACTTCAAATTTATCCATTGTAAATTTTCAAATTGAAAACCACCTTGGTGATAGCATATCGATTCTAGAAAAAAGTGTAATCCTAAAAATAACCCCTGGCCTAAAAACTGGAGAATACGCCTTGCTTGTTTCAAATATTTTGGATTTAGAAGGGAATGCATTAGCCGACACAACCGTTCTATTTGATTTTTTTAAAGAATTCGAACCCAAACCTGGGGATGTTTTAATTAATGAATTTATGGCTGACCCAACTCCATCCAAGGGTTTACCGGAGGTTGAGTTTATTGAATTGTTAAATAATACTTCTGAGCGAATAATATTGGATTCATGGCGTCTAGAAATAAATGATTACGCTATTAATTTAAGTGGGGTTAGTTTGGGGGCTAATGATCTTATTGTCCTATACAATGAAAACGATTCAATTGATGTGGAGGATAGGGAAAATGTAGCTTTTTTAAACGATTGGAAAAGCTTATTGAATTCGGGTTCTGTCATTAAATTGTTTGGCCCCAAAACCAGGCTGATAGACAGTGTAAGTTATTCTATGGATTTTTTTCCTAATGACTACAAAGGAGGAGCTTCACTTTGTAAAATTCCCAATTCTGAGAATTGCCAGCCTAATTTTCAGTGGACCTTAAGTTTAGATGATTTTGGCGGAAGTCCGGGCAGGAAAAATAGTATTGAATCACCTGAATTTCAAGTGGTCTCTTTGGAATTTGTAGGGAAAGATTCATTAGAGGTCAAGTTTACTTCTCAGCCCAATTTTACTGCTGGTAATATTTTCATCGATAATCATCCTGCCGAAGTTTATTATGAGCAAAGCAGTTTAAATGTACTGACCTACATTATCACTTTTGAAGGGGCATTACCCATGGGTAGGTACTTTGACGTTTCCATTGAAGAATTTGCTTCCTGTTTGGGAAAGCCTTTGAATTTTGAAATGATGCGAATATTAAATCCAAAATCTGCGGAGAAGGCTGATGTGGTGTTAAACGAAATCCTTTTCGATCCAAAAGCTCAAGGGACCGACTTTTTGGAATTGTGTAATAAATCTGAAGATTATCTGTCAATGAATAGCTTAATGCTTGTAATAAATGAGGATACGATGTCCTTCCCTGATGAATTAATTTTTAGTCCGCAAAGTTACTTGGCGATTACACCCAATTCGGCATCTCTACAATTGCAATATTTTGTAGAAAATCCGACCAGTATTTATGAAATAAACGGTTTGAAGAACATGCCCAATGATAGTGGAATGGTGAAATTATTGGCCCGTGATGGGGAGGTGGTAGATAGTGTGAAATATTTCGAGAATTTTCATTTTTCAGGACTATTGGATACGGAAGGGATAAGTTTGGAGAGGATTGAAGAGAAATCATTTGGGTCGTGGTTCTCTGCTGCAGAAAATGAAGGTGGCGCAACTCCTGGGAGGAAAAACTCCCAATTAATTGAAAATGAAAATCTTGTGGAAGACAAGAAAATTTGGCTTTCAAACGAATATTTTTCACCTAATAATGACGGATTTAATGATGTGCTGGAAATTTCATTTAACCTGGGTTCAATAGGAAGCATGCTTGAGATAAATGTGGTTACGTTTTCAGGGCAGTTGGTGAAAACACTCGTTCCGCAAACCTTGCAAAGTCCGGAATCTAGTTGTTTTTGGAACGGTTCCACCGATAATGGTGAGCCACTTCCATCTGGCATTTATTTAATATCGGCTTTGGTCTTCTCAGCCAATGGAAAAAAGGAATATTTTAAATTGCCAATACTAATCGATTTTCCGCAAAGATAATTTTTGGTTTATACCCTAGTTGATGAATTTTTTCTGAAATTTGTCTTACAATTATTTACACTTAATTTAAGTAAATGGAAAGAACGGGCAACATCCTAATCTTAGGATCAAACGGACAAATCGGGATTGAATTAATAATTAAATTGCGTAAAATGTATGGTAATGATAAAGTCATTGCCTCTGATATTAAGGATGCACCTGAGATAATTTCTGAGGACGGTCCTTTTGAGTTTGTAGACGTTCTTAATAAAGATAGCCTTGATTTTATTTTCAAAAAGTACCAGCCAACTCAAGTTTATCACCTTGCGGCTTTACTATCTGCCGTTGGAGAGAGAAACCCAAAACTTGCCTGGGATATCAATATCCAAGGGCTCCTTAATGTGCTTGATGTTTGCCGTCAGTATGATGTTCTAAAAGTATATTGGCCAAGTTCAATTGCCGTATTCGGGCCAAACTCACCTAAGGTAGATACTCCACAGTACTGTCCAATGGATCCAACAACGGTTTATGGGATTTCGAAAATGACTGGTGAGCGTCTTTGCGAATATTACTTCTTGAAATACGATCTTGATATACGCTCCCTGAGGTACCCAGGTATAATAAGTTACAAAACCATGCCGGGTGGTGGGACTACGGATTATGCCGTGCATATTTTCCATGAGGCTAAAAAAGAGGGTAAATACGAGAGTTTTATTAATGGAGATACAAACCTTCCTATGATGTACATGGATGACGCCATTCGTGCAACAATAGAAATTATGGAGGCTCCAGCCGAAAGGATTAAAATCAGATCAAGCTATAACATTGCTGGAATTAGCTTTAATCCTGAGGATTTAGCCAAAGAAATTAGAAATCATATTCCTGAGTTTAAAATCACATACAACCCAGATAGCCGACAGGAAATTGCTGCCAGCTGGCCTGAAAGCATTAGAGACACTCCAGCCACAGAAGATTGGGGATGGGAACTTAAATCTGACTTAAAACATATCGTAGCCGATATGTTGAAAAACGTTTAAAATGGATTTTATTGAATTCCTGAAAAAGAAAAGAATTGAACCTGATGCTTTTAAAAGCGCCAAACCGGTTGATTTCGAAAAATGGAGTTCAGAATTTTTAATTTTAGGACCTAAGGGATTCGATCAATACTATAAGTTCCTTTTCAATGAAATCCGACGGACCTATAAATTCACCCCCCCGCCAAAAGTCGTACTCCCCAAAACGGAGAGTAAACCTATTGCAAAACCTGCCTTTAAGCCAAAATTCGGACTAAAGAAAGCTGATCCTGCATCGGAAAATAACGAAGAAGCCAAAACTCAAGTTCCAAAACCTAGTTTTAAACCAAAAATTGGCGTTAAAAAAGCTTCGACGGAAGCCCAGGAAGTGGAGGTAATAAAACCAAAGCCTGCTTTTAAACCAAAAGTAGGAGTGAAAAAGGTGGTTGAGTCGGAGCCTGAGAAAGTTCCTGTGAAAAAACCTGCCTTTAAGCCCAAAGTAGGTGTCAAACCCAAGCCTGAGGGTGACGAGATAAAGCCTAAGTCAAGACCCGCATTCAAGCCTAAAAAAGAAGAATAAAAAAAGCCCCGCTCCGTATAAACGGTGCAGGGCTTTGTCATTTTAATGTTATTCTTATTGTTTGCTGAACTTCCCTGAGTAGGTTAGGTCTTTAATTACTAATCTGTACGCGTAAATTCCGGCAGAAAGATCTTTTAAGTTAACTTGAACTGTTCCGTTGTTCACCTGTGCGTTTATAGAAAAAGATTTTCCGGTAACGTCAGTAATGGAAAGAGTGCTTATTCCATTAATATGCGAATTTGGTATGCTAAGATTTAAAAGATTTCCAACTGGATTAGGATAAACATTGGCTACATCAATAAATTGATTGTTTATTCCAACACTACCCGTAATGGTTACAAATACCGTAGCCACGTTAGAAATTAATCCTTTATCGTCCTCAACTGTATACGTGAACATATCGTCACCACTAGTAGTTGATTGATAAGTTGCCTCACCTGTAGCTTCAAAGGTAACGGTACCTTTAAGCGGAGTGTCCACCATTGAAACGGTTAATGGATTTAGTTTACCATCATAATCTATATCGTTTGTCAAAACGTTTATTGATTCTGAAGAATTTGGATCAACGCTAAGTTCATCATTAGCAGCATAGGGTGCGGCGTTAGGCAGAGTTGTGAACGAAAGGCTGTCTATCCATAAAATAGATCCTAGTTGTGGGACTTCGTCACCTTCACCTTGAAAATCGAAAATACCCATCGACGATGCTATTAAAATAATTGCACTATCAACATCCGGTGGAATTGGTCCGCCAGCTATATCTATTGAAAATGGAGCGTAAAATGAAACTGCGGGAAGGCGTTTTGACCCAAAAGCAACAAAATCAGATTGAACTCCATTCCATTTTTTTAGGAGAATTGTAATCTCCGCAGAATCTCCATTTTGTGGAGCATATTTATAGTATCCAGTTAAAGCATTAGGCAGTGAATCTAGAGGAAATCCACCGGCAATGCCATCTTCGGCAGGAATACCCGTAATAGCAGCACCAATGAAGCTTGAGTCTTCAGGAGCGCCAGCCATTTTGGTTTCGATCATCATGGCAAAATCACCAGAATGTGCATCTTCAGATTTTACTACAGAAGCTCCTGAAGCTAAGGTGAATCTGTTAGTTGTAAAATACTCGATAGGATCTTCTACTGTTACGGCATTCCATTCTTCGAATTCACCATTTTCAATTTCTTCGCTTGTATTAAAACGCATGTAATCAACTTCAATCCAACTTCCAGCGGCAGAAGCATCTGGATTACCTGAAGTAAATCCAATAAACATACTGTCTGGATCAACTAAAAGCGATGGTACTAAAAAAGTGTCTACGCCATACTCGTTCTGAGTGTCAGCCAAAAAGTATTGGCTAAAACTAATGGCTTCTCCGTTTACAAAGAAAATAGTAATTGCGAAAGCAGAGTCGCCATTGGCCATCGAGCGTCGGTTCCTAATAAATAGAGTGTCAGGACTCATTGAATAGGCCAGGCCAGGCCTGAAGTCATCATCTTCTAAAACTTCTCCCGCGAAAACTAGTCCAGTTTGGTTTTCATTGCTCTCGGCTCTAGCCGAAAATCCACCTAAATCATTTGCTACTCTGGTAACCGTTGGTCCACCATCTTCTGGATCGGCAAAGAAGTTTGATGTGGTGAATTTTGTAGGTTGTTCAAAAAGAGTGTCGATCGACCAGTCTTCGAATTCAGGGTTAGGGATTTGCGCTTGGGCAAATCCGAAAACACTAATTAAAGTAAGCGTTAATAGGAACTTTTTCATGTGTTTAGATATTTATTTTAGATAAAGATAACAATTCCCTTTCTTCGAATAAATTATGATTTGTAAATAATATATGATATAAGCCTCCCATAATTAGTCGAGGCGTAAGTTTATTTTTAAATTTGTTGAAATTTAAGATTGACTCCATGTACAAAACATTACAACCTGTCCTACAAAAGGAACTTGCTGAAATCAAAGAAGCTGGTTTATTCAAAAATGAAAGAGTAATTACTTCGGCTCAAAAGGCTGGAATTCATCTTAGTACTGGTGAAGATGTAATTAATTTTTGTGCTAATAATTATCTTGGATTATCTTCTCATCCACTAGTTATTGATGCTGCTGTTGATGCAATGAAAACACACGGGTTCGGACTTTCATCTGTTCGTTTTATTTGTGGTACTCAAGACATCCATAAAGAACTTGAAAAAAAGATCGCCGAATTTTTAGGGACTGAAGATACAATCCTTTACGCAGCAGCATTTGATGCTAATGGTGGCGCGTTTGAGCCATTATTTGGGCCTGAAGACGCAATCATAAGCGACACATTGAATCATGCGAGTATTATAGACGGAATTAGGTTATGTAAAGCTGGTCGCCATCGTTACATCCACAACGATATGGCCGACCTTGAAGAAAAGCTAAAAGCAACTCAAAATGCTCGTCATAGAATAATCGTTACAGATAGTGTATTCTCAATGGATGGAACTATTGCACAATTGGATAAAATCTGTGATCTAGCCGATAAGTACGAAGCGCTTGTAATGGTTGATGAATGCCACAGTAGTGGATTCATGGGTAAAACTGGAAGAGGAACTCACGAACATTGCGATGTGATGGGACGTATTGATATTATCACTGGTACTCTTGGAAAAGCCCTAGGTGGTGCTTCTGGTGGGTTTACCAGCGGTAGAAAAGAAATTGTTGACATGCTTCGTCAACGTTCTCGGCCATACCTATTCTCTAATACCTTAGCTCCGGCAATTGTTGGGGCTAGTTTGAAGGTTTTGGATATGCTTTCTGAGTCAACCGAACTTAGGGATAAGCTTGAAACCAATACCATGTATTTTAGGGATAAAATGACGGATGCTGGATTTGACATCAAACCAGGGACGCATCCAATTGTTCCCATTATGCTTTACGATGCAAAGCTTTCTCAAGTTTTTGCTGAAAAATTATTGCAAGAAGGAATTTATGTAATTGGCTTCTATTTTCCAGTGGTCCCAAAAGATCAGGCACGTATTAGAGTGCAGATTTCTGCTGGGCATGAAATGGAGCATTTAGATAAAGCGATTGCAGCATTTACCAAAATTGGTAAAGAATTAGAAGTAATAAAGTAAGACCAATAAAAGAAGGTGGCTTTGTCAATAAACGAGAAAATACAAGAATATACTGCTGAAATAAGTGAGTTCAATCCGGCTAATGCCGATGAGCTTGAGCAATTCAGGATTAAATACCTTTCCAAAAAAGGTCTTATTCCTGCGCTTTTTGGCGCATTAAAAGAGGCTGCACCTGAGGAGAAAAGAATCTTAGGGAAGCCGATTAATGAGGTTAAAACTTTGGCAGAAGGAAAGTTTCAAATTCTTAAGGATACCATGGAGGCTAGTTCCCCTGGAGAGGTTTTCGACGGGGATATTTCCCTTCCAGGATATCCAGTTAAGGTTGGTGGGCGTCATCCTTTATCTTTGGTACGCAACCGATTGGTTGAAATCTTTGAAAGAATTGGCTTTACCGTTTCTGAAGGGCCAGAAATCGAAGACGATTGGCATAATTTCTCTGCATTAAACTTTCCCAAAGAGCATCCTGCAAGAGATATGCAAGACACATTCTTTGTGGAGCATTCCTCAGGAGATTATGCTCTTAGGACGCATACAAGCTCGGTTCAAGTTAGGGTTATGGAGAATTCTAAGCCTCCAATTAGAACAATTTCCCCTGGCCGCGTGTTTAGAAATGAAGCGATATCAGCAAGAGCGCATTGTATTTTCCATCAAGTGGAAGGATTATACATCGATGAAAATGTTTCCTTCGCCGATTTAAAGCAGACCCTGTTTTATTTTGCCAAGGAGATGTTCGGTGATGATACCAAAGTTAGATTTAGACCTTCATTTTTCCCATTTACAGAGCCTAGTGCTGAGATGGATATTGAATGTAAAATCTGCAATGGGAAAGGCTGTAACGTTTGTAAATACTCAGGCTGGGTTGAGATTTTGGGCTGCGGAATGGTAGATCCAAATGTACTGGAAAGCTGCGGAATAGATGCCGAAAAATATACTGGATTTGCTTTTGGTATGGGTATTGAAAGAATAACAATGCTTAAATATCAGGTCAAAGACCTAAGGTTGTTTTTCGAAAACGACATACGTTTTTTAGCTCAATTTAAAACACAAGTTTAATGAGAACACTTCTTGGACTTTTTATTTTATCCTTTGCATCTATATTTAGTAGTTGTGGGGATGGAGTAAGCCAAGAAATTCCTGAAGTTTACGTTGATCTAACTATTGATGTAAACAATCCTGAATATGGCAACTTAAGGCAAATAAAGGGATTCACCATGATTGAAGGGGTTGGAGTAAAGGGAATAATTATTTTTCATAATGAAGTCAACCAATATTTCGCCTACGACATGAACTGCTCTTATCAGCCAAATGGAGACTGCGCAACAGTGGTTGTAGATTCCGCTACCCTTATGGGATATGATAAATGTTGTAATTCTTATTTTTCACTAGAAAATGGATTTCCCTTCGGCGGACCTGCCTTAAGGCCATTGAAGCAGTACACTGCTATTTTACAGGGCCCTGCCTTACTTAGAATATCTAATTTTTAAATATGGACGCTGGTAAGATAATGGATTGCATTAAAGCTGCTTCTAGTAGTTTGTTTAAGCGGTATGGCTATAACAAAACAAGCGTCAACGAAATAGCTAAGAAGGCTAATATTGCCAAAGCCACCATTTATAAATATTTCGAATCCAAGGAGCATATTCTTTATGCTATTATCATGGATTATTTGAGGGTTTCTATCAATAAATTAGCAGATAAAAACACAGATGGGATCCACGACAAGGAAAGAATGTCGCAATTAATAATGCGCACAAGTAGACTCAGCTATGTGGCATGTAATGAATTTATTGGGTGGGGTTTTATTCGTGAATCTACTAATGCTCAGCAGTTTCTTCAAAATTTGTCAAATGATTTGGAGGAAATTATTCTAAATGCCTTTAACAAAATGAGTCATGCACAGGCCTTTGACATGGAGTCTCAGCGTCGAATACGTTTCGTTGTCAATAGCGCCAAAAGTATAGTGTTTTCTTTTGCCTTCGTATCCGTGTCTGACGGTGATGTGAAGAAAAATTTCGTTCAATTTCAGAACGATATCCTACCTTATTTATTGGAAGTCACCTTCCCTAAAAAATAAGCTTACCTCCCAAACATTTCGAGTTAAATCATTGTTAGTACATTATAATGCAATTTTTTGAACCAAATACCATTTTGGTATATGGGATAAAAAATGTAATTTTGAATAAATTAAATAATAAATAACAATGACCAACGAATTAAAAACGTTTAGCGAAAATTTGGATGAGAAAATGAGCTTTACTATGGAGTTTCCAAAAAACTTATGGAGTGTGTTAAAATCTGTTCTAAGCAGGAATAAGAATAAAATCCTTATCGCGTAAGATTAACAATATTGGTGTATTCATAGAAGTCCGAAGTGATTCTATAGACATAAACTCCATCTGGAGCGTCTTTTCCGTCCCATTCGAATTGGGGGTTATCGGTTTCTAAAACCTTATTTCCCCAACGAGAAAAAATTTCGAGATGAAAATTGAAATTACAGATTTCCTTTAATTGTGTAGGAAAGAAAAACACATCGTTAATTCCATCATCATTCGGTGAAAATGAATTTGGCGGAGAAACAAAATTCCCATCCAAGATACTTGGAACAACTTTAATTTCTATTTCTTTTTCAATTTCGGTATACCCACCGCAGTAATCTTCCCTTCCTGCAATTGTGAGCATATAAGACTCCGGTTTTGAGATGGCGCAAGGTGAGAATAGGGACAGCACACCTGTTACAGATGCGGCTCCGAAATCTGGCTCAAAAGTAGCAACAAAGCCTTCGTCTTCTAAATTGGACACATCGGCATCAACTGACAGGGCATCCTCTGGATTATCATCTTTTAAAGTAATTGGAATTTGGAATTCTTGTCCGCTTTTGACAACCAATGAATTCCCAACATTACCAGCAAAATATGGCTCCTTATTTGGTGGAATTTCAGGGGTAAAAGTGAAAATTGCGGTGTCAGATTTTGGTCCGGAACACCCATCATCACTTACTATAAATCTCAATGTAAAGGGCTCTCCGGGAGTTAGGTTGCATGGAACCTTCCAGCAAAAATCGGCGTTAACTATACCTGAGCCTCTAGGATTTTCCGGATTGAAATATGCACCTAGAGCAAAGGGATCTAAGGTTAGCGCTTCAACTGTAACATCTAGAATTTCCGAAGCATCTTCATCTGAAGCGACAATTGTTTGGCAGAATTCCTCACCCATAAAAACTTTGATAGGGTCCGAATTATTTATTCCTACCAATTTAATTTCTGGTGCAACCGGAAAGAAACATTCAATTACATAAAATTGCAATTCACGCCTTGTTTCTCCAATTTTCATCCCACTTCTAAATTCCTCAATTAAGACAGCAACAACATATGCTCCCAACTTGGTTGGGGTAACGGTTAGGTCTCCTGTGTTTTCGTTTATTGAAAGCGAGGGGGTCCCATCCATCACATTATTTACACTATATCCGTTTTCCCAAATTACTTCTTGATATGGGCCTGGTAGGATTATATTATTGTTTCCGTTTGGGTCTTCTGGGCGCGTATTTCCTGCTAGAGGCGTTACGATTGAATATTTTAATTGATCGCCATCAGGATCCGTAACTCCAAAATTAGTAGTGAATTCTAAATCCAAGCATAAGTAGCTTTGCGGATCATCTCCAAATTTTGGGTTACTATTTATTAATTGGGTATTTAATCCATTTGGAAAAGGTGAGTTGATCTCTGCATAAAATGCCATTCCCGCACTTCCCGGATCAAATACATTTCTTATTATGTGATTTCTGCAACAACGTTCCCAACTTACGTAATAGCCTTCAAGATTATTAAATTTATTTGCAGGCATTTCGAATTCACCCGAGTAACGCCTCACCTCTACGCAGCCAAATAGCCCTCGTACACATTCCAATTCCTGAAATTCTAAAAATTTGGTTGCCGTACGATAGACATTGATGGTGTCCATAGGCGTGTTCCCCTCTTTGTCATATAATCCAACATAAAGAGGCTCGTCGTTGAAAGGTGCATTTCCCGGATTACAGTCCCGGTACATGTTCATTTCTACTATATAAGTTGTTCCCGATTTATGACGCACTGAGAGGTCACCCCCAATAATGTGGGTGGCCATGGCATCCGAAAGAATGCCTGAAAACGTAAGAAAAAATAAAATTAGGAAACGCATTAAACTACAATGTCGCCATAAATTTTGATAAAACAATATTAGAATTTAATTTTCGAAACAAGCCCTGATTTTGATGGTCAGCGGGTTAGGTAAATTGTACCGGATTCTGAAAAAATATAAGATTTTAAAAAGTAAACGTAAACACCACCCGGCGAATGGCCTCCATTTCATTGAAATTTGGGGTTTGTACTCTTAAAGACCAAGCCTCCCCAACGATCATAAATTTTAATAATAAAGTTGTGATTGTAATTGTCGTTATAATTGGTGTTTGACTCAAAACCATCGTTCCTTCCATCAGTGTTTGGGGAAAATGTATTAGGCTTCTCAATTTATTTACCATACCCGGTTGGGAAAATGATTATTTCGGTCCTTCCAAATGTTTTGTCTGAGCTAAAGCGAGTGTTGTCATAAGTGTAATATTCAATATTTACGGTTTGAGGCATAATTATATTACAATCCCCAGAGATAAAAAGGGTTCCTCCTGCCTCGTATCAGTCTCCCTCAATGTGTTTGTATGGTATGTTCCCTCCAAAAATATGGGACGCCATAGTTTTACTCCCAAAAAATGAGATTAAAACTAAAATCAATATGGAGAACCTAATTTGCATTGTATTTTTAAGGTCATTATTGTTTATCTAATCGACAAACAGATTTAATTTTTTTACGTTTGTAGAATAAATCGAGTTTTACTCTAAAAGTCGATTGTTGTTAACCCTTAAGTGAATTTTATCTTGAAAAGAGACGCAATAGTTGAAAAGGTAACCGTAATTGACACCGCTGATGGCGGGAGGTCTGTCGGTAAAGTAGACGGACTTACCATATTTATAGCAAACGCCGTGCCCGGTGACGTAGTTGATGTAAGAATCCAACGTAAAAAACGAAAATTTTATGAGGGTGAAGCGATAAAGTTTCATTCTACTTCACCAAACAGAGTTAGCCCGGTGTGTCAACACTTTGAGTTTTGTGGTGGATGTAAATGGCAACACTTTAGCTATGAAGGCCAATTAATCTATAAGCAGCAGCATGTTCAAGAGGCTTTAAGCCGAATTGGCGGAATCCCTTTACCTGTTCTTGAACCAATTTTAGGGAGCGAAGAAAATTACTTCTACCGAAATAAATTGGAGTTCACCTTCAGTAGCAAGCGTTGGCTAACAAAGGAAGAAATTGCCACAGGCGATCAGTTCGATGGTAATGCTTTAGGTTTCCACGTTCCGCGTATGTTTGATAAGGTTATCGACATCGATAAATGCCACTTGCAGGGCGGATTATCAAATGATATTAGAAATGAAGTAAGAAGATTCTCTAAAGAAAATAATCTTACCCATTACGACATAAGAAATCACCACGGACTTTTTAGAAATTTAATTGTCCGCACCACAACCACAGGTGAATTGATGGTTATTGTGGCCTTCGGCGAAAGCCAACCAAAGAACATTGAATTGGTAATGGAATTCATAAAAGAAAGATTTTCTGAAATTTCCTCTTTAATGTATGTGGTTAATGAGAAAAAGAACGACACACTTTATGATCAAGATATAAAACTTTACGACGGTAAGGACCATATTATTGAGCGAATGCAAGCTCCAAAGGAAGGGTTTGATTCACTTGATTTTAAAATCGGACCAAAGACTTTCTACCAAACAAATCCAAAGCAAGCCGAGCGATTATATAAAGTAGCCTTCGACTTTGCTGATTTTAAAGAAACGGATGTGGTTTATGATCTTTACACCGGAGCGGGCACCATTGCTTGTTATGTTTCTCCTCACGTTGGTAGAGTGGTGGGAGTGGAGTATGTAGAAAGTGCTGTCGCAGATGCTCGTGTTAATGCAACAATGAATAAGTTGGAAAACACTTATTTCGAAGCAGGGGATATGAAGGATGTATTTACCGATGAGTTCATTCAAAAAAATGGAAAGCCTGATGTGGTAATTACTGATCCGCCTAGAGCGGGAATGCATACTGATGTGGTCGAAACCCTGTTACGGTTAGCTGCACCAAAAATCGTTTACATTAGCTGTAATCCAAGCACTCAAGCCAGAGATTTAGAAGTGCTTGGAAGAAAATATAACGTTGAGCGCGTGCGTCCAGTGGATATGTTCCCACATACCGACCACGTAGAAAACGTAGTGTTGTTAACATTGAAATAAAATATTAATGGAACAAAAATCTAAAAAGTCACCCCTAGATCATTTAAAAGACGATGTTGATTTTTATCAAGAGTCTCTTTTTGAAGTTGCCCAAGAAATCATAAATTCTAAGGTTAGTGAGCATCCGATTTTTATTGCTCACCAACACGAAGTTAGTGTTGGGGAAGTTATTTTGGATAGGATGGAGCTAGGTACAGGGTGGACCGTGCAGGCTTCAACCCTAGCAGAGTTTATTGAAAAGGGAATTATCCTAAAGGAAAAAGAGCCGCAGTTCAAAGCTACCTATAAAGACCCTTTGCTACATATGTGTATTTTTGTGATTGTTCCAGAAGGAGCAAATTTTGTATTTTACCCTTACAAAAAAGACTAAGGCTATGAAAGACGCATTATTACTGTTGAATGAAAAGCAAATAAGCCAAAAAATAAATAGGCTGGCGTTTCAACTTTATGAAGATAATTTTGAGGAAGAAACCTTGGTTTTAGCCGGTGTAGCTCCTCGTGGAACAATAATTGCCCAAAGGTTAAAAAAGGTACTTGAAAAAATCAGTGACCTTAAAATTACCACCGTAGATGTTGAAATCGCAGAAAGGGAGAAAATTGTTCCTTTGGTTAGGCTTAGCGTTAATGCTTCAGAAATTGAAGGCTGCGCAGTAGTTTTAGTGGACGATGTGCTGAATTCAGGAAAAACCCTAACTCACGCTTTAGGTGCGTTTTTAACTGTCCCCCTTAAAAAGCTACGTACTGTTGTTTTAGTGGATAGAAACCATAAGGTCTACCCCGTTGCAACGGATTTTGCGGGACTGTCGCTAAGTACGGTTTCTCAGGAGCATGTGGACGTGAAAATGGGTGAGGGAGCTGAAGAATCTGTTTATCTGCGTTAACCTTCTTCGATTATCTCAATAATTTCTGCCAGCTCTTTTGGCTTTAAGCCGATGCCAGGAACAATAAGTTGTGCCTTTGCATAAAATGGTTCACGCTCGGTTAATTTTTCAGTAATATATTCCTCCAATGAAATTTTAAGGTCGTTTAATAACGGCCTTTTGTTTTTGGAGTTTTTTAATCGGTCAGCCAAAGCGCCAACGGGAAGATTTAAAAAGATGGTGAATCCGTTTTTATTCATCCAATCCATATTGTCACCAAAACACGGGGCGCCACCTCCGCAAGAAATTATCGCCGAAGGAATACTCTTGGTGTCTTCCAGGGAATTTCTTTCCAAAGCCCTAAAATGACTTTCGCCGAATTCTGAGAAAATTTCCGGAATTGATTTCCCTGCATTTTCAACAATTTGAGCATCTAAATCTATAAGGGGAAGGTCCAACAGGCTAGCCACTTTCTTGGCCAATGTGGTTTTCCCACTACCCATAAACCCAATTATATAAAATCGCATTAGTTAAGTTTAATTCTCGGGTCGATTAATCCGTAAATTATGTCAACCAAGATGTTTAATATCACAAAAACTACTCCCACAAACAGAATGGACCCCATTACAACAGGGAAATCGGCTTGAGAAAGCGCTTCGACTGTAGCTTTACCAATTCCATTCCAACCGAATATTATTTCCACGAAAAAAGCGCCTGCTAAAAGTGAGGCTAACCAGCCTGAAACTGCCGTAACTACTGGGTTTAAAGCGTTCTTAAGTGCGTGCTTGAAAACAACTGTGCGCATAGGGAGTCCCTTGGCAATTGCGGTCCTTATGTAGTCTTTTTTCAAAACATCTAGCATTGAATTCCGCGTAAGCTGAACAATAATTGCCAATGGTCTAATTCCAAGTGTTACCATTGGAAGGATTAAGTTTTTTAAGGATAAATATTTCCCGGTGAAAGCGTCATATTCATAAAGACTTCCTGTCATTTTAAGCCCGGTGTATTCAGAAAGGATAAATCCGAAAACCCAGGCAATTATTATAGCGGCAAAAAAACTGGGGAGTGAAATGCCTAAAGTACTTATAGATAAAGCGAGTTTGTCTTGCCACTTATCTTTCTTTAAAGCTGAAACAACCCCTAAAGAAATCCCAATTACTGTCGCAAAAAACATTGACGATAATGCAAGCACGGCAGTCCCTGGAAACTTTTCTGCAATAATAGTGGTTACCCTTTTTCGAGTTTGATAGCTTCGTCTTAAGTAAGGAGCTTTTAATACAAAAACTGCTTTTTTGAAAGTGAAAAGCGGAACGTAACGGTATTTCTCTTCGTTGGCTTTTGTCTTGTCATGAAAAGAAAGGGGAGATAAATCATTTAAATAAAGAAGAAATTGTTCCCCCTTACTTTTATCAAGCCCCAATTCTTTATTTATTGCTTCAAGGGAGCTTTTATCTCCCCTCTGTCCCATTGTCATTCGGGCAGGGTCGGTGGGTATTAAGTTAAATAATACGAAAACCACCAACACAATTCCCAGAAGAACTAGGAATCCATAACCAATCCTTTGAAGAATATAAGGAAGCATTTATTAGTCCTCGTTAACTGAAATATCAAATTGAACTAAATCAATAAAATTTTGAATTCTGTCGTCAAGCTCCTCGTCTGAAATATTTGTTAAACGCTCAACTCCGAATTTCTCACAACAGAAAGACGCCATTGCAGAACCAAAGATGATTGCACGCTTCATATTTTCAAAGGAAATGTCATTGGTTGAAGCAAGGTAACCCATAAATCCGCCAGCAAAAGTGTCTCCAGCACCTGTTGGGTCAAAAACTTCTTCTAAAGGAAGTGCAGGAGCAAAGAATACTTGGTCTTTATGGAACAATAAAGCACCATGCTCACCTTTTTTGATAACCACGTATTTTGGTCCCATGGTAAAAATCTTGTGAGCTGCTTTTACTAAGCTGTACTCTCCAGAAAGCTGACGAGCTTCTTCGTCGTTGATTGTAATTACATCAACAAGTTTCATAGTTTCCTTTAGGTCATCCATTGCGATGTCCATCCAGAAGTTCATGGTGTCCATGGCGATAAGCTTAGGACGTTTTTTCATTCGTTCTATAACCGACTTCTGAACCGCTGGCGTTAGGTTTCCAAGCATTAAGTATTCACAGTCTTGGTATGCTTCTGGAATAACTGGGTCGAAATCTGCTAGTACATTCAATTGCGTGTCTAAGGTGTCACGCGTATTCATGTCGTTGTGGTATTTTCCCTTCCAGAAAAAGGACTTTTCACCCTCTTTTACCTGCAGTCCGTCGGTATTAATATTGTTTTCTTCCATGCGACGTAACTCCTCCTTTGGAAAGTCATCACCAATTACAGCAACAAGATTTATGTTTTCTGTAAAATAAGAAGCCGAATATCCGATGTATGTGGCCGCTCCACCTACAATTTTATCCGCTTTTCCGAATGGGGTTTCAATACTATCAAAGGCTACGGTACCTACAACTAACAAGCTCATAAGGGATTGACTTTTTTTTGAAAAAAAATATAAATATTTACCCTGCAAATATTGCACTTTTAAATTTATAACCATACTTTTGTTTCACTTTTGAAAGGGGAGGCAACTCCAATATCAAATTTTAGCTTCCCCCTTAGCTCAGTTGGTTAGAGCGACGGACTGTTAATCCGCAGGTCCTAGGTTCAAATCCTAGAGGGGGAGCAAATAAAAGCCTTGGTTTTACCAAGGCTTTTTTTTTGCCCAAAATTTCGAGTGGGCAGCTTAAAAAACCATACTTATTTAAAACTGTTATGAATAAGTACTAACACAGTGTTTTGCACTAATAATATTTAGCCTTTTTATTAAATTCGCATCTCTAATTTCAACCCCTTAAAATTAAAAAAAGCTATGGCATTTGATTTTGATATGATTAAGAAGTATTACGCTAGTCTCCCCGACAAAGTGAATACAGCTAGAAATATGGTAGGTCGTCCTTTAACACTTACTGAAAAGATTTTATACTCTCACCTGTTTGATGGGAAAGCAACTTCTGCTTTCACACGTGGTGAGACTTATGTAAACTTTAGACCTGATCGTGTTGCAATGCAAGATGCAACTGCACAAATGGCCCTTTTGCAATTCATGCAAGCAGGAAAACCAACGGTTGAAGTTCCTTCTACTGTTCACTGTGATCACCTTATTCAAGCTGAGGTTGGCGCAACGAAAGATTTATCAAACGCGATTAGCAATAACAAAGAAGTTTATGACTTCCTTAGCTCTGTTTCTAACAAGTACGGAATCGGATTCTGGAAGCCAGGTGCAGGTATTATTCACCAAGTAGTTCTTGAAAACTACGCTTTCCCAGGTGGAATGATGATTGGTACTGATAGCCACACTCCAAATGCCGGTGGACTAGGAATGGTTGCTATTGGTGTTGGTGGTGCCGATGCCGTTGACGTTATGGCAGGAATGGCTTGGGAACTTAAATTTCCAAAACTAATCGGGGTTAAATTAACAGGTCGCTTAAGCGGATGGGCTTCAGCAAAAGATGTAATTCTTAAGGTTGCAGGTATTTTAACCGTAAAAGGTGGTACTGGAGCAATCGTTGAGTATTTCGGGGACGGCGCTGATGCGCTTTCTTGTACTGGAAAAGGTACAATCTGTAATATGGGTGCCGAAATTGGAGCGACAACTTCAATCTTCGCCTATGGAAAGAAAATGAGCGAGTACCTAGCTCAAACTGACCGTGCCGATATCGCTGGTGCCGCTGACAAAGTTATTGAGCACCTACGTGGTGATGATGAGGTTTATGCTTCACCAGAAAAATACTACGACCAAGTAATTGAAATTGACCTTTCTGAATTAGAGCCGCATGTAAACGGACCATTTACTCCAGATGCAGCATGGCCTATTTCAAAATTTGCTCAAGCAGTAAAAGACAACAACTGGCCTCAAAAGCTTGAAGTTGGATTAATAGGATCGTGTACTAACTCTTCTTATGAAGATATTACTCGTGCCGCTTCTATCGCTAAGCAAGCAACAGACAAAAATTTAGAAACCAAAGCTGAGTACACCATTACTCCAGGTTCTGAAATGGTTCGTTTCACCACTGAGCGTGACGGATTATTAGACATATTTGGTGATATGGGTGGCGTGGTTCTTGCAAATGCTTGTGGGCCTTGTATTGGACAATGGGCACGACATAGCAATGACCCTGAACGAAAGAACTCAATTATAACTTCCTTCAACAGAAATTTTGCCAAACGAAATGATGGAAATCCAAACACGCATGCGTTTGTAGCTTCGCCAGAAATTGTAACAGCTTTTGCTATTGCAGGTGATTTAACCTTCAACCCGCTTACTGATACGTTAACAACTAAAGACGGAAAGCAAGTTAAACTTGAGGAGCCTAAAGGAATTGAACTTCCGGTTAATGGTTTCGCTGTTGAGGATGCAGGATACCAAGCTCCAGCTGAAGACGGTTCTGAAGTAAGTGTTGTGGTTTCTGAAAGCTCAGAAAGACTTCAACTTTTAGAGCCTTTCAAACCTTGGGATGGAAATGACTATAAAGCAATGCCTTTGTTAATAAAAGCGCATGGAAAATGTACCACTGACCATATTTCAATGGCCGGGCCATGGTTACGCTTCCGCGGACATTTAGATAATATCTCTAACAATATGCTTATCGGTGCGATTAACGCATACAACGAAATGTCAAACACTGTGAAGAACCAATTAACTGGAACTTACGGTGAGGTGCCCGCTACGGCTCGTGCTTATAAAGCCAAAGGAATTGGATCTGTAGTAGTAGGAGACGAAAACTACGGTGAAGGTTCTTCTCGTGAACATGCTGCAATGGAGCCTAGATTTTTAGGAATACAGGTGGTATTGGTAAAATCATTTGCTCGTATACACGAAACAAACCTTAAAAAGCAAGGTTTATTGGGTGTTACATTCGACAACACCGCCGACTACGATAAAATTCAAGAGGACGATAAAATTGATGTAATCGGTTTAACGGAGTTAGCACCAGGAAAACAATTAACTGTTGTTTTAAATCACGCCGACGGGTCTAAGGATGAGTTTAAAGTGAACCATACTTACAACCAAGGTCAGATTGACTGGTTTAAAGCTGGAAGTGCCTTAAACATGATTAAAGCAGCAAACGCTTAATCAGCATTTAATATAAAATCAAAAGCCCTGACTTATTCTTAAGTCAGGGCTTTTTTTTATGCTTCGTCGTCTTGTTTTTTGTTAACCAAATGTTTGAACTTTACCGAAAGAAATTTCGCCAATCCCACAGATGCCAATGCCCAAATTAACGGGTAGTCGTGAAAGTAAGGTGAATCAGTTGAATTTTTTACGATTGCCAGAATTCCGATGAATGCTGCTGCAATACCTATAAAGAGTAATCTGTCTCTTCCCATTTTATTGTTGTTTGAATATTTTTCCATTTGTCATTACAAAAGGAATGGATTGTAAAATTTTAATGTCTTTTGTGGGGTCACCTTTAACAGCGATAATGTCGGCGATTTTTCCTTTTTCAAGAGAACCTACTTCATCATATATTCTTGCCATTTCGGCGGCGTACTTTGTGGCTGAGCGTATGCTTTCCATAGGAGGCATTCCTGCTTCAACCATGTATTGAAATTCTAGACCATTTTTACCATGAGGAAAAACTCCCGCATCGGTTCCAAAGGCAATCTTCACCCCATATTTATAAGCTCTTCCAAATGAATTTTGGATTAATGGCCCAATTTCTAAAGCTTTTGGGCGGACAATATCAGGGTAGAACCCATCAATCTTCGCACTATCGGCTACAGCCTTACCAGCGGTGATAGTAGGAACTAAATACGTCCCGTTTTTCACCATTAGCGCCATAACCTCTTCGGTAATATAAGTCCCGTGTTCTATTGAAGTTATTCCTGCAAGAATCGCTCTCTTCATTCCTTCGGCGCCATGGGCATGAGCGGCAACAGTTACGCCAAGATCGGCGGCGGTGGTCATTATTGCATTCATTTTTTCTTGGTTAAACTGAGGAGCGGAGCTGTTTTTAGCTAGCGATAAAACACCAGCAGTGGCAGTTATCTTAATCACATCGGCGCCAAGCTTAACTTGATGTCTTACGGCTTGAATACAGGCATCCACTCCATCGGCCACACCTTCATGGGATCCTGGAAAATGCATAAGATCTTCACGGTATCCATTTGTAGGATCGGCATGGCCGCCAGTAATTGCAATTGCCTTTCTGGAAGTAAGAATTCGTGGTCCCCAAACTTTGCCTTCCTTAATAGCATTTTTTAGTGCTACATTAATTCCTGTACCGCCTAAATCACGCACTGTGGTGAATCCGGCTTCTAGTGTCCGCTGACCAAAAACTGCCGCATCGTAGGCAATGTCTCCAGGATTATCGGTCACCCGGTCATAATAGACTGATGGAGTGTTTTCATGCTCAATATGCACGTGCATATCCATAAAACCGGGCATTACCGTATAGTCGCTTAAATCGATTATTTCAGTACCGTCCTGAGCTCTAGTAAAACCCGATTTAACGTATATAATTTTATCACCCTCAACGGTAATAGTTTGTTTTTTTAAAGTGACTCCATTCTCAACGTCGATTAACGATCCGCAATGGATTATTTTAGTCTGGCTCAAGGCCGATAGGGAAAGAGCTAATCCTAAAAATAAGGTCGATAGAGATTTCATGCGGTAAATATATCAATAAAAAAGCCCCTTTCGAATTGAAAGGGGCTCGTTATAAGTTAGAATCGATTAGCAGTGCTCGTCGAATGCTTGTGTTAAACTTTGTGCGATTAGCTCAGCCGGACGACCTTCAATTTGAAGACGCTCAATAAAGTGAACTAATTTTCCGTCCTTAAAAAGGGCGATAGATGGAGAAGATGGAGGGTAAGGCATCATCAATCCACGAGCCTTATCAACAGCTTCTTTTTCCATTCCAGCAAATACCGTAGTAAATCTGGTTGGAGTTTTTGAATGCTTAGTAGCCATAACTGCAGCTGGACGAGCGTTAGCTGCTGCACAACCACAAACAGAGTTAACAAAAACCAAAGTGGTACCGTCTTGCTTTACTGTGTTTTCTACTTCTGCGGCAGTTTTCAATTCTGAAAATCCTACGGTGGTTAGTTCCTCACGCATAGGTGCTACCATGTATTCTGGGTAAGTTGACATTTTTTTATTCTTTTATTTTGTACAAAACTAAACAATCTTCTTTAAAGTAGAGGAATTGTTATGGTTATTGAACAAGGTTGATTCAGAAATGTTTGTATAAAAAAGCCCCGCTCCGAATGTACGGAGCGAGGCTTCAATTTTATGATTATAGATTATTGTGTTACAACAATCTTTTTAGTCATTCTTTTTCCACCAGCCTCAATGTTTACTAAGTAAACACCAGGATTTTGGTTTGAAAGGTCAAGATAAACTGACTCAGCTAATAAGTTGTTATGGATTTCACTGTAAACAGTTTTTCCTATAACATTTGTAACTGTGATTTTAGCGTCAGTAGCTTGCTCTAATCTGAAATCAATTACCATTTTCTCCTTTGCAGGGTTAGGGTAAATTGAAACAAATTGGTTTAAGTAACCAGCATCATCAATACCTACAGTATTGTCGAAAGGCACACCAAAGTTAGCACGTAATAAGAAGTTAACTTCAAATCCCTCATCATCGTTGGTTGTCCATCTTCCTTGGAAGAAAACATAACCAGTTTTTGGGGTGTAGTAACTAGTTGTAGTTGCTAAAGTGATGTTTGGAGAATTCTCATTTAATCCTAAGTAGTAAATTTTACCCGTATCTAAGCGCACTGATCTATTTCTTAATGGAATAATAAAAGTTTGGCTGCCAGCAGCTTCAACCTCTAAAGTTTCAGAACTTGCGATTACACGGTTTGGAACAAATCCATTGTATTCGTAAATATCAACAGATAAGAAGTCTCCTAAAGTTGGGTTGATTAATACAAATTCAACACTAGTTAAAGTGTCTGGAGCGGCAACCTCGAAAAGCTGTCCTAAAACACCAGTTGAGTTTGGTCCAATTCCTAAAGAAGACCCAGGAATATTACCATTGTCACGACCTAAAGTAGTGTCAGTAACTAAGAATAATTGAGAAAGAGTGTTGTTGTTTTCATTGAAGTCAGCTTCGTCCATTGAAACTGTAAACACGATTTGGTGCTCACCTAATAAAGACTCATCAGGCTCGTATCCTTCTTCCATTTCAACTAAAACTTTTTCGCCTGCCACCATTGAAGGGATAGTTACAGACTCTGAATGAACCTCACCACCTAAGTAGTTAAGTACGAAATCAACTTTTACATTTGTTATAGCATTTTTTCCAAAGTTTTCAATCTTCGCTCCTAAAACAATAGGACCTTGAACGATTGGTAATTGTCCGTATTCAACATCTGAACCAGTCATTCTTACGTCAAATTCAGAAAGAATAATTTCCTCAATAACGATATCGTCTAAAAAGATTCCACCTGAACCTTCTCCTGAAGATGCTTGGAAACCAATATTGAATAAACCGCTTGAGTCAACTGTGAAAGTTCTAGATAATCTTCTGTATCCTAATCCGGAGAATGAAGAATCTACTATTGTAGTATTCATTGCCTCAGAGTTAGCACCATTACCAAAAGCTACTGACATTGATTCAGGAGTGTTTGAAGCAGCTCTGAAGGAATAAGTAACTTGATATAATTTTGAAGAATCTAAATCTAAACATGGAGAGAAAAACCAGTCATTAACTTGAACACCACCAGTTAAAATTGAAGCATTACCTGGAGTAGCAGCTGGTGCCGAAGCATCGTTAAGCACCCAAGAAGTTCCGCTTGAGTCTGTGTCTTCCACTGTCCATCCAGCATTTGCCGAATCATTTTCGAAAGTGTTAACCAATGGAGCAGAAAGATCATTAGCCATTAAGTAGCTAATTGAATCCATAACAATAGTATCTCCTGTGTTGAAGGTATCACCTGCCAATGAAACATAAGCAACGATTGAGTGAAAACCATTGATGTTAAAGCCAGCCATTGTTGCAAAAGTATGCGCAACGGTGTCATTTTGAACGATAGTGTCATTGATCGTTTCAGTAATAGTATCATTGTTAGCGATAAATGCTACATCGATTGTGAAGATAGTGTCTATACCAACATTTTTGAACGTAATTGCTACTGGTGTTGAATCCACGCCACAACCTAAAGCAGACGCTGCGTCAATTAATAAAATCATTGCATCGATAGAATCTGTATCGGCACGTTGAGTTTGAATTTTTACCACGGGTTGATTAGCAACTCGTGCATTTTGAATTTTTGCTGGCGCTTGTCCAACAAGGCTAGACTGAGCGAATAGGCCAGTAAAACCTGTTAAAACTAATGCTACCGCTAAAGTAAATACTCTTTTCATACGTGTTATTTCGTTGTTTTGTGAAAAATTTAATATTGTTTAATCCTAATTGTAGAAGCAATCATAAATCATCCTTTTGAAGAATTTATGATTCAAAAACCTGCGCAAGGTAACTATATATAAGGAATTGAGCAGTATGTTTGAATAATATTACAATTGAGATGAATGGAATGACGATATTTTATACCTATTATATATAGTATACCTTTTGAGCTAAAACCCCAATTTAATAAAGGACAAGTATTTTGGCCTTGATAAGGGATTTAGATTTATTGATTAAATAAAAATTATTTCGACTCCAACTCTTTACTGTTTTACCCGTAAGACCTTTTCCCTGCCTATGTTTCTATTTTTTTGAAAAGCAATAGTAAGAATTAAAATAATTCACTCATAACCTATTGATAATTCAAAGATTAATTTTACCTTTGCAGTCCCCTTTTAAAGGGAGTATTGTATCTATACAAAAGATCACACTAGTAAATATGCCAACTATACAGCAATTAGTAAGAAACGGAAGAAAACAAATCATTGAGAAGAGCAAGTCTCCATCTCTTGATTCATGCCCTCAACGTCGTGGGGTATGCACCAGGGTATATACCACAACTCCGAAAAAACCAAACTCCGCAATGAGAAAAGTTGCAAGAGTAAGGTTAACCAATGGAAAAGAAGTTAACGCCTACATCCCAGGAGAAGGCCATAACTTACAAGAGCACAGTATTGTGCTTATCCGTGGTGGAAGAGTTAAGGATTTGCCGGGAGTACGTTATCATATCGTTCGTGGTGCGCTTGATACCTCAGGAGTAGAGGGAAGAACGCAGCGTCGATCAAAATATGGTACTAAACGACCAAAAGATAAAAAATAGGAATTTAGTTCATTTAGCAATTTAGCTGGAAAATGAGAAAAAGTAGACCAAAGAAAAGACATCTGTTGCCAGATCCGCGTTTCAATGACGTAATGGTAACTAGATTTGTAAATAACTTAATGTTAGACGGAAAAAAGAGTCTTTCATTCAAGATTTTTTACAGTGCCCTTGACCTAGTTGAGGAGAAAACGAAAGAAAACGGATTAGAGACTTTTAAACAAGCGTTAATTAACATTACGCCTGCTGTAGAAGTTCGTAGCCGTCGTGTTGGAGGGGCAACTTTCCAAATACCTTCTGAAATTCGTCCTGAGCGTAAGCAGTCGATGGGAATGAAATGGTTAATTCGATTTGCACGTAAGCGTAATGAGAAAACCATGCACCAAAAATTAGCTGGTGAAATTGTTGCAGCAGCTAAAGGCGAAGGTGCTGGAGTGAAGAAAAAAGAAGAGACTCACCGTATGGCTGAGGCTAACAAAGCATTCTCTCACTTCAGATTCTAATAAAGAGATATGAGCGATTTAAGATATACTAGAAACATAGGTATTATGGCCCACATCGATGCTGGTAAAACTACCACCACCGAGCGTGTGCTTTATTACACTGGTATCAATCATAAGATTGGTGAGGTTCATGATGGTGCAGCCACAATGGACTGGATGGAGCAAGAGCAAGAGCGTGGAATTACCATTACTTCTGCTGCTACAACTACTCACTGGACCTACCGTGATACTAAGTTTAAAATTAACATTATTGACACCCCTGGTCACGTTGACTTTACCGTAGAGGTTGAGCGCTCATTACGTGTATTAGATGGTGCTGTTGCTCTTTTCTGTGCAGTTGGTGGTGTTGAGCCACAATCTGAAACTGTATGGCGTCAAGCAAATAAATATCACGTTCCTCGTATCGGTTTCGTTAACAAAATGGACCGTTCTGGCGCTGACTTCCTTAGTGTTATTGCTCAAGTAAAAGAACGTTTAGGTGCTAACCCGATTCCTCTTCAATTACCTATCGGTGCTGAAGAGACTTTCAAGGGTGTAGTTGACCTTATTAATAATAAAGCAATTGTTTGGGATGATGATACCCAAGGTATGACTTACACTGAGATTCCTATCCCTGAGGATATGATTGATCAAGTAGCTGAGTACCGTGGATTATTGGTTGAGGCTGTTGCTGAGTATGATGATGTACTTTTAGAGAAATTCTTTGAAGATCCTAATAGTATCACTGAAGCGGAAATGATGGAAGCTATTCGTAAGGCAACTATCGATATGACTATCACTCCGATGATGTGTGGATCTGCATTTAAAAACAAAGGTGTTCAAGCCCTTTTAGATGCGGTAACTACATATTTGCCATCTCCAATGGATTTACCACCAGTTGAAGGGGTTAACCCAGATACTGATGAGGTAGAAACTCGTAAGGCAGATGCTTCTGAGCCATTTTCAGCGCTTGCATTTAAAATCATGACTGACCCATTCGTAGGTCGTCTTGCTTTCTTCCGTGTTTATTCAGGAAGATTAGATGCTGGTTCTTATGTATATAACCCAAGAACTACTAAGAAAGAACGTATTTCTCGTATTCTTCAAATGCACGCTAATAAGCAAAATCCTCTTGATTTTATCGAGGCTGGAGATATTGGTGCAGCAGTTGGATTTAAGGATATCCGTACAGGAGATACTTTAGTAGATCAAAAACACCCACTTGTTCTTGAATCAATGACGTTCCCAGAGCCAGTAATTGGTTTAGCGGTTGAGCCTAAGACTCAAGCCGACATTGATAAATTGGGTACTGGACTATTCAAATTAGCTGAAGAAGATCCTACATTCCGTGTGAAAACAGACGATGACACTGGTCAGACAATTATTAGTGGAATGGGAGAGCTTCACCTTGAAATTATCGTAGACCGTTTACGTCGCGAATTTAAGGTAGAAGTTAACCAAGGTGCTCCTCAGGTAGCATATAAAGAAGCAATTACAAAAACTATTCAGCACAGAGAGACCTACAAGAAACAATCAGGTGGTCGTGGTAAATTCGCAGATATTTCTGTTGAGTTGTCACCGATCGATGCAGATGTTAAAGTGGATGATCTTAAAGCTGGTGTTCAATTCGTGAACGATATTTCTGGTGGAGCAATTCCTCGTGAATTTATTCCTTCAGTTCAAAAAGGTTTCGAAGAAGCTATTAAAAATGGTATTGTTGCTGGTTTCCCAGTTGATAGTATTAAAGTAAGATTGTATGATGGAGGTTTCCACGCAGTGGATTCAGATCAACTATCTTTCGAGATTGCTGCTAAGGCTGCTTTCCGTCACGCAGGAGCGAAGTCGGGTCCGGTTATCCTTGAGCCAATCATGAAGGTTGAAGTTGTTACTCCTGAAGAGTACATGGGAGATGTTATGGGTGACCTTAACAAACGTCGTGGACAAATGCAAGGAATGGACTCTCGTGGAAATGATCAAATCATTAAAGCAATGGTTCCACTTTCAGAAATGTTCGGTTACGTAACTTCACTAAGAACTATAACATCAGGTCGCGCGACTTCTTCAATGGTATTCTCTCACTATGATGAGTGTCCAAAGAGTATCGCCGAAGATGTAATTTCAAAAGCACAGGGAAAAGCTATTAACGCTTAATACAATGAGTCAAAGAATCAGAATTAAACTAAAATCATACGATTTTAACTTGGTTGACAAATCAGCCGAGAAAATTGTAAAGACGGTAAAACCTACCGGAGCTATTGTAAGTGGACCTATTCCATTGCCAACTCAGCGTAAAATTTACACTGTATTGAAATCTCCTCACGTTAATAAAACAGCGAGAGAGCAGTTTCAACTTTGTTCTTACAAACGTTTACTAGACATCTATAGCTCAACTTCAAAAACTGTTGATGCGCTAATGAAGCTTGAATTACCAAGTGGTGTTGATGTAGAAATTAAAGTGTGATAAACAACTAAGTAGTTAATGGGATGGTAAGTGAAGTTGGATTTAACGAAATAATTAAATAAATAAATGTCAGGAATTATTGGAAAAAAGGTAGGCATGACCCGCCTGGTTGATGAGACTGGGAAAAACATGGCATGCACGGTTATTGAAGCCGGCCCCTGCTACGTTACTCAGGTTAAAACTGAGGAAAAAGACGGTTATAGCGCTATTCAATTAGGTTACGGGAACAAGAAAGAAAAAAATTCTTCTCGTCCGCTAATTGGTCACTTTAAAAAAGCTGGTGTAGCTCCACAACATAAATTAGTTGAGTTCAAAGAATTTGATGGTGATGTGAAACTAGGAGACGCTATTACAGTAGAAAACTTCAATGAAGGTGATTTCATCGATGTTGTTGGAACTTCTAAGGGTAAAGGTTTTCAAGGTGTTGTCAAACGTCATAACTTTGCTGGTGTTGGTGATGCAACTCACGGTCAGCATAACAGAGGAAGAGCGCCAGGTTCTATTGGAGCAGCGTCATTCCCAGCACGTGTTTTTAAGGGCATGAAAATGGCCGGACAAATGGGTAACACACGCATTAAAGTTCAAAATGCACGAGTAATTAAAGTATATCCAGAACAAAATCTTTTGGTTATCACTGGTTCTGTACCAGGAGCTAAAGGATCTTACGTAATAGTGGAGAGATAAAATGGAAGTTTCAGTATATAATACCGCAGGTAAAGAAACAGGAAAGCAAAAGCTTTCTAAAGCTGTCTTCGGCATCGAGCCAAACGACCATGCTATTTACCTAGACGTAAAACAATTCTTGGCTAACCAACGTCAAGGGACTCATAAGTCAAAAGAACGTGGAGAAATCTCTGGGTCAACCAGAAAATTGCGTAAGCAAAAAGGATCTGGTGCTGCTCGTGTAGGTAGTATTAAGTCTCCTATCTTCAGAGGTGGTGGTCGTGTTTTCGGTCCTCGCCCACGTAACTATAGCTTCAAGTTGAACAAAAAGCTTAAGGATGTCGCTCGAATTTCAGCACTATCTTACAAAGCAAAAGAAGAATGTATCATGCTTTTAGAGGACTTCAAAATGGAAGCCGTTAAAACTAAAGAGTTTGTTGCAATTCTTAACAACCTGAACATTAATAACGAAAAATCTCTTTTGGTTCTTTCGGAAGCAGACAAAAATATTTACTTAAGTAGTCGCAATGTGCCGAAGACTAAAGTAATGACAACTGCTGATTTGAATACTTACGAATTGGTAAATACTAAGAAATTGGTTATTACTACAGGAGCATTCAAAGCGTTAGAAGAACAATTCAAAGGTTAAGATTTTAAAGATCCGAAAAAATGGAAATTTTAAAGAAACCAATACTCAGCGAGAAATTAACCATAGCAGGTGAGAAATTAAACACATTTGGATTCATTTGTGACCCACGTGCTAACAAGGTTGAAATTAAGAAGACTGTAGAGAAAATGTACAGTGTTTCTGTTGAGAGCGTGAGAACGACAAATTATAGCGGCAAATTGAAGTCTCGTAATACAAAAGCGGGAATGATTCAAGGCCGGGCCAATGCTTTCAAAAAAGCATATGTAACATTGGCTGAAGGTGATACAATTGATTTTTATAGCAATATTTAAAAGTAGTTATGGCTATTAAAAGATTTAATCCGGTAACTCCGGGAACAAGATTTCGAGTAGCGAATGACTTCGAAGGCGTAGCGAAAGTTCGTCCTGAAAAATCATTAACTACTGGACTGAAAAAGTCAGGTGGACGTAATAACACTGGAAAAATGACCATGAGATATCGTGGTGGTGGGCACAGAAAGTTATATCGTTTAATCGATTTCAAACGTGATAAACACGATATCGAGGCGAATGTAGCTTCTATCGAGTATGATCCAAACCGTACAGCATATATCGCATTGTTGAATTATGTTGATGGTGAAAAGAGATACATTATCGCACCTAAAGGCTTAAAAGCTGGTGATAAAGTTATTTCTGGTGAATCTACTCCTACAGAAGTTGGAAACGCGGCGTTATTGAAGACAATTCCTTTAGGAACTGTTCTTCACAACATTGAGCTTAAACCAGGAAGAGGTGGAGCTATCGCAAGAAGTGCTGGAACTTACGTTCAATTAGCAGCTCGTGACGGTAAGTACGCTGTTCTTCGTTTACCTAGTGGGGAAACTCGTTTAGTATTGCAGTCTTGTATGGCTACAATTGGAGCGGTTTCAAACGAACTGCATAACCTAGAAGTATTAGGTAAAGCTGGTCGCTCACGTTGGATCGGACGTCGTCCAAGAGTTCGTGGTGTTGCAATGAACCCAGTAGATCACCCAATGGGTGGTGGTGAAGGTCGCTCTTCTGGAGGTCAGCCTCGTAGCAGAAACGGAGTTTACTCTAAAGGTCTTAAGACCCGTTCACCAAAGAAATATTCTAATAAGCACATCATCGAAAGAAGGAAGAAATAATGGCTCGTTCGATTAAAAAAGGACCTTATATAGCTTATAAGCTAGAAAACAAGGTAATAGCGCAAAATGACGCAGGAAAAAAATCAGTGATTAAGACCTGGTCAAGAAGATCTATGATCTCTCCTGATTTTGTAGGGCATACAATTGCTGTTCATAACGGAATCAAATTCATTCCAGTTTATGTAACTGAAAACATGGTTGGACATAAGTTGGGAGAATTTGCCCCAACCCGTACCTTTAGGGGTCACGGAGGTAAAAAATAAGGTCAGATACAATGGAAGCAATAGCAAAATTGAATAACTGCCCAACTTCACCTCGCAAAATGCGTTTGGTTGTGGATTTGATCCGCGGACAAGAAGTTGATAAAGCTTTAAATATTTTAAAGTTTACTAGAAAAGAAGCAGCAGGAAGAGTTGAAAAACTTTTATTGTCAGCTATTTCTAACTGGCAAAATAAAAACGAAGGTGTACGTCTTGAGGATAGTGACTTAGTCGTAAAATCAGCATTCGTTGACCAAGGACGTTCTTTAAAGCGTTTGAGACCTGCTCCACAAGGGCGTGCTCACCGTATAAGAAAACGTTCAAACCACGTGACTATCATTTTGGACAGCAAAACTGCTGAAAATTAATTCTAAGAAATGGGACAAAAAGTAAATCCGATAGGCAACAGGCTAGGTATTATCAGAGGATGGGATTCTAACTGGTATGCTGACAAGGATTATGCAGTAAAACTTATTGAAGATAATAAGATTCGTAAATACCTTAACGCTCGTATTCAAAAGGGTGGTATCTCAAAAATTGTTATCGAAAGAACAATCAAGAGATTAACTATCACAATTCATACGGCTCGTCCAGGAATTGTAATTGGTAAAGGTGGATCTGAAGTAGATAAGATTAAAGAAGAGATTAAGAAGCTTACTAAAAAGGATGTTCAAATTAATATCTTTGAAATTAAACGTCCTGAATTGGATGCCAAATTAGTAGGTGAAAACGTAGCTCGTCAGTTAGAAGCTAGAATCTCTTTCCGTCGTGCAATGAAAAGCTCAATTGCTAGTACGATGAGAATGGGTGCTGAAGGAATCAAAATCATGGTATCTGGTCGTGTAGGTGGTGCAGAAATGGCACGTACTGAACAGTACAAGGATGGAAGAACCCCTTTACACACTTTCCGTGCAGATATTGACTACGCTTTAAGTGAAGCACTAACAACCTATGGTAAAATAGGAGTGAAAGTATGGATCTGTAAAGGTGAAGTATTTGGAAAAAGAGATCTTTCTCCAAACGTTGGTTCTCAAACAGGTGGTGGTAAAGGACGTGGAAACGCCGGAGCTCCAGGAATGAGACCAAGAGGTAAAAGAGCCCCTAAAAAGGGAGCTAGAAATTAATTTATTAGAAATAATAGAATTTAGATAAAATGTTACAACCCAAGCGCACCAAGTTCAGGAAGATGCATAAAGGCAGGGTGAAGGGCTACGCTCAACGTGGTCATCGCCTTGTATTCGGGTCTTTTGGGATTAAATCAGTAGAGCCATGTTGGCTAAACTCCCGTCAAATTGAAGCAGCACGTATTGCTTTAACAAGATACATGAAAAGGGAAGGTAAAGTTTGGATCCGTATTTTTCCAGACAAACCTATTACTAAAAAACCAGCCGAAGTAAGGATGGGAAAAGGTAAGGGAGCTCCCGAGTATTGGGTAGTTGTTATCCGACCAGGAAGAATCTTATTCGAATTAGAAGGAGTATCTACCGAAATAGCACAAGAAGCACTAAGATTAGCTGCTCAAAAACTTCCGGTGAAAACCAAGTTTGTTATTCGTAGAGACCATACAGAAGAATAGAAATGAAAATTGCAGAAATAAAGGAATTATCTACTCAAGAAATTATTGAGAGAATTCAAGAGGAAAGAGAAAGCTACACGAAGCTGAAATTCAGCCATGCAGTGTCTGCAATCGATAATCCCCTTACTATAAGAGTTATTCGTAAAACGATAGCACGTTTGCAAACAGAATTGCGTTCACGCGAAATCGCGGACCAAGTAACGCAGGAGGCAAGTAAATAAAATGTCAATGGAACAGAGAAATCTAAGAAAAACACGGATTGGCCTTGTAACCAGTAATAAGATGGAAAAAACCATAACTGTTGCTGTTGAGCGTAAGCTGAAACATCCTCTTTACGGAAAATTTGTAAAGATAACGAAAAAGTTTCACGCTCACGACGAGAAAAATGCATGCCAAATAGGTGATACAGTAAGTATCGCTGAAACAAGACCTTTGAGTAAGTCAAAGCGTTGGAGATTGGTAGAAGTTCTTGAAAAAGTTAAATAAGATAAGCAATGATACAGCAGGAATCAAGATTAAAAGTTGCTGATAATAGCGGAGCCAAAGAAGTTTTATGTATTCGCGTATTAGGCGGTACTGGTAAACGTTATGCCACAATAGGTGATACTATTATGGTTTCGGTTAAAGACGCTATGCCATCAGGTAACGTTAAAAAAGGTACAGTATCAAAAGCTGTAGTTGTACGAGTTGCTAAAGAAATCCGTCGTCGTGATGGGTCTTATATTCGCTTTGATGAGAATGCAGCGGTATTACTAAATGCCAATAACGAACCTCGTGGAACTCGTATCTTCGGCCCAGTGGCTAGAGAATTAAGAGATAAGAAGTTCATGAAAATTGTTTCATTAGCACCAGAAGTACTGTAAAAATGAAAAGGAACAACAAAAAACAGCCAAAATTATCCATTAAAAAAGGAGATATGGTAGCAGTTATTGCTGGAGACGATAAAGGTTCTCAAGGTAAAGTGCTTTCAGTTTCTATTAAGGTTAACAGGGCTATAGTAGAAGGCGTTAACATGGTATCTAAGCATACTAAACCAAACGCTGAAAATGCAAATGGAGGAATCATTAAACAAGAGGCTTCTATTAATATTTCAAATTTAATGATGATGGATCCATCTACCGGTAACCCAACGAAAGTTGGTCGTCGTGAAAACGCCGATGGTAAATTGGAACGTTATGCTAAAAAATCAGGGGAGGTAATTAAGTAATGGAAAATTACAAACCAGCGTTACGCGGAAAATATGCCGACGAAGTAGCTCCAAAACTTCAAGAGAAGTTTGGCTACAAGTCTAAAATGGAAATTCCACGTCTAGAGAAAATATGCCTTAACCAAGGTGTTGGTCGTGCTGTTGCCGATAAAAAACTTGTTGATGTTGCAGTTGATGAATTAACTACTATCACAGGTCAGAAAGCAGTACCTACATACTCTCGTATTTCTATCTCGAACTTTAAACTTCGTGATAATATGCCAATTGGAGCCAAAGTTACTCTAAGAGGTGAGAAAATGTTTGAATTCCTTGAGCGATTTATTAGTGTTTCTATGCCTCGTATTCGCGACTTTAAAGGGATTAGCCCTAAAGGTTTCGACGGAAGAGGAAACTATAACATTGGAATCACCGAGCAGATTATTTTTCCAGAGATTGATATCGATAAAGTAAATGAAATTACTGGTATGGATATTACCTTTGTAACTACTGCAAAAACTGATGCTGAAGGTTTAGAATTATTAAAAGCATTTGGAATGCCATTTAAAAACCAAAAAGGAAACTAATCATGGCTAAGGAATCAATGAAAGCACGTGAAGTAAAACGTGCAAAATTAGTAGCAAAATACGCCGATAAACGCGCTCAGCTTAAAGCTGATGGTGATTATGAAGCATTGGATAGACTTCCAAAAAACGCTTCACCGGTACGCATGCGTAACCGTTGTCAAATCACTGGACGTCCAAGAGGGTACATGCGTAAATTTGGAGTTTCCAGAGTTACGTTTAGAGAAATGGCTCTTAATGGATTAATCCCAGGAGTTAAAAAAGCGAGTTGGTAACAATATAAGTATTAAGAAATGAATACAGATCCGATTGCAGATTACCTTACCCGTGTAAGGAATGCTATAAAAGCAAGGAAGCGCGTAGTAGAAATACCTGCTTCTAATATCAAAAAGGAGATTACGAAAGTACTTTTTGATAAAGGATATATCCTAAACTATAAATTTGTTGAGGAAGGTCCTCAAGGCTCTATTAAAATTGCTTTGAAATACAACCCAACAACTAAGATACCAGCGATTAAAACGTTAACCCGTGTGAGTAAGCCAGGTTTACGTTCTTATAGCGGAGCAGACAATCTTCCACGTGTAATAAACGGGTTAGGTGTTGCTATCTTATCTACTTCTAAAGGTGTAATGACCGATAAAGAAGCACGTCAATTACATATTGGCGGGGAAGTTTTATGTCACGTATTATAATCAGGAATAATGTCAAGAATAGGAAAAAATCCGATCGCAATACCTGAGAACGTAACGATTAGCATAGGTGCTGATAACAGTGTAACTGTTAAAGGACCTAAAGGAGAATTAGTTCAAAAAGTAGATCCTGAAATCAGCATTAAGCAGATTGAAGCGGATATAGTTGTTGAGCGTCCATCTGATCAGAAACGTCACAAAGCAATGCACGGTCTTTACCGCACATTGATTTCAAACATGGTCGAAGGTGTTACCAACGGATTTAAAACAGAACAAGAGTTAGTAGGTGTGGGTTACCGTGCTTCTAACCAAGGTCAAATTTTAGATTTAGTGTTAGGTTACTCTCACCATATCATGATGCAATTACCTCAAGAAATTAAGGTAGAAACTGTAAGTGATAAGGGTAAGGCACCAGTGATCATTTTGGAAAGTATAGATAAACAATTGTTGGGACAGGTAGCTGCAAAGATTCGTTCATTGCGTCCACCAGAGCCATATAAAGGAAAAGGTATAAGATTTAAAGGTGAGCAGATTCGTCGCAAAGCCGGAAAATCTGCCGCTAAAAAATAATTGATTCAATAGCTATGGCAAGGATTAATAAAGTAAGTAGACGACTAAGAATCAAACGTGGTATCCGTAAGAGAATTACTGGAACCGCGTCGACTCCAAGATTGACTGTATATCGTAGTAACAAAGACATCTACGCACAGTTAATAGACGATGTAAGCGGAAGTACCGTAGCATCTTTCTCTTCTAGCGCTAAGGAATTAGCGAAAGAGAAAGGGACTAAAATCGAAATCTCTAAGAAGGTTGGAATGCATTTGGCTGAAAAGGCAAAGCAAGCTGGAATAGAAGTAGTAGTTTTTGACCGTAATGGTTATTTATATCACGGAAGAGTGAAATCATTAGCAGAAGGTGCTCGTGAAGGAGGTCTTAAATTTTAAGCAAATATGTCGAACGTAAATATAAAAAGGGTTAAATCCAGCGAAATAGAACTAAAGGAACGTTTAGTATCACTTAACCGTGTTGCTAAAGTTACTAAGGGTGGACGTACATTTAGCTTCTCTGCAATTGTTGTTGTAGGAGACGAAAACGGTATCGTAGGATACGGTTTAGGAAAAGCCAAAGAAGTTGCAGAAGCTATTTCTAAAGGAGTTGATGATGCTAAAAAAGCATTAATCCATGTTCCTGTATACAAAGGGACTGTTCCTCATGAACAATACGGAAAATACGGAGGAGCTTATGTTCTTCTAAAACCTGCTTCTTCGGGTACTGGTGTAATTGCTGGTGGTGCGATGCGTGCAGTTTTAGAGAGTGCAGGAGTAAAAGACGTATTAGCTAAGTCTAAAGGATCTTCAAACCCTCACAACGTAGTTAAAGCAACAATTCAATCTTTGGTTGAAATGCGTGATGCTATTACTGTTGCAGAGCACAGAGGAGTTTCTCTAGAAAAAGTATTTAACGGATAATTCACGATTTTCGTGATAAGATAAAATTCAGAAGCAATGGCTAGAATTAAAATAACTCAGGTAAGAAGTACCATCAAAAGAGAGGAATCTCAAAAGCGTACAGTGCGTGCTTTAGGCCTGCGTAAAATGAACCATACGGTTGAGCATGAAGCCACTCCTCAAATATTGGGAATGGTAAATAAAGTGAAGCATTTACTACTAGTTGAAAACGTTTAAGAAATGGATTTAAGCAACTTAAAACCTGCAGAAGGTTCAATAAAAACCAGTAAAAGAATTGGTCGTGGACAAGGGTCTGGAAAAGGTGGAACTTCCACTAAAGGACATAAAGGTGCACAATCACGTTCTGGTTACTCTCGCAAAAAGGGTTTTGAAGGTGGGCAAATGCCTCTTCAACGTCGTGTTCCTAAATTCGGTTTCAAAAACCGTAACCGCGTAGCATATGTGGCTGTGAACTTAGATACTCTGCAAAATCTTGCTGATAACAAAAAAATCATGTCGTTTGATCATGAGGTTTTCGTTTCAAATGGAATTGCATCTAAAACTGAAAAAGTGAAGGTTTTAGGACGTGGAGAATTAAACGCAAAAGTTGAAGTTAAAGCTCATGCTTTTTCAGCTACTGCAATTAAAGCTATTGAAGCACAAGGTGGTACAGCGACCAATCTTTAATAAATGAAAAAATTAATCGATACTTTAGTTAATATTTGGAAAATTGAGGACTTACGTACGCGTATCCTGAATACCCTGGGGTTTATTCTTATTTATAGAATTGGTTCTTATGTGGTATTACCAGGAGTTGATCCAGCCCAAATTAGCGGACAATCTGCGGACGGAATTCTTGGTCTTTTAAACATGTTTGCAGGTGGGGGTTTCTCACGTGCATCTATTTTTGCATTGGGTATTATGCCCTATATCTCTGCATCTATTGTTATTCAATTGATGGGAGTGGCAGTTCCTTATTTCCAGAAACTACAAAAAGAAGGAGAATCAGGACGTCGTAAAATCAATCAATTAACTAGGTATCTGACTATAGTAATCACCGCAGGACAAGCAATTGGGTATATTAAATCTCAAATACCAGCCGAAGCAATCATGATTAATAGTGGGTTGTTTACTATTTCTAGTCTTATTATCTTAACCTCTGGAACTATGTTCGTAATGTGGTTAGGTGAGAAGATCACCGATAAAGGTATTGGAAATGGTATCTCCTTATTAATTATGGTAGGTATTATTGCCGAGCTCCCAGGTGGGTTGGTTTCTGAATTCCTAAGCCGTATGGACGGTGGTGGTGGACCTATACCTTTCCTTGTTGAGCTTATTGCTTTAGCACTTGTTACTGTTACTGTTATTCTTTTAGTTCAAGGAACTCGTAAGATTCCTGTACAATACGCAAAAAGAATAGTAGGAAATAAACAATACGGCGGTGTTCGTCAGTATATTCCGTTAAAAGTGAATGCTGCAGGTGTTATGCCTATCATTTTTGCGCAAGCGATTATGTTTATACCTAGCACAGTGGCTCAATTTTTCCCTGAATCAAATACATGGCAAGGAATTGGGGCATCGTTTATGGATTTCACTTCTGTAACGTATAATGCAACATTTGGTATTTTAATTATTCTTTTCACATACTTCTATACAGCGATTACGGTTAACCCTAATCAAATGGCGGAAGACATGAAAAGGAACGGAGGATTCGTTCCTGGGATCAAGCCTGGGAAGAAAACAGCCGAATTTATTGATGATATCATGTCAAGAATCACGCTACCAGGCTCTATTTTCCTAGCTTTAGTAGCTATTTTTCCTGCGATAGCAATTATATTAGGAGTAAATAGTAAATTTGCAAACTTTTACGGTGGTACTAGTCTTTTAATTATGGTGGGTGTGGTGTTAGATACATTGCAGCAAATCGAATCTCATTTATTGATGCGTCACTATGATGGGTTAATTAAATCGGGAAGAATTAAAGGAAAAGGTGCCGCAGTAGGTGCATCTATTTAATAAGGGAGTTTAGTAATGATTCATTACAAATCACCTGAAGAAATAGAATTATTAAGAGAGAGTTCTTTACTTGTTGGTAAAACCCATGCAGAGGTAGCCCGTCATATTAAGCCGGGAGTATCTACACTGTATCTGGATAAAATAGCGGAGACCTTTATTAGGGATCACGGAGCCGAACCTGGTTTTTTAAACTATGGTGGATTTCCAAATTCGCTATGTATGTCTGTTAACGAGAGGGTTGTTCACGGAATTCCTACAAATAAGGAATTAGTTGATGGCGATATCGTTTCGGTTGATTGTGGAGTATTATTGAATGGCTATTACGGCGATTCGGCCTATACCTACGCAGTTGGAGATGTTTCTGAGGATGTTAAGCGTCTAATGAGTGTTACCCGAGAATCCCTTTATAAAGGGATTGAGCAAGCAGTTGAAGGAAATAGAATGGGTGATATTAGTAGTGCTGTTCAAGAGCATGCCCAAGCGGCAGGTTTTTCAGTAGTTAGGGAATTGGTAGGACACGGAGTAGGTAAAAATCTCCATGAAAAACCGGAAGTCCCTAATTACGGTAAAAAAGGATCAGGACTAAAGTTGAGAAAAGGGTTAGTAATAGCCATTGAACCCATGATTAATATGGGAACTAAGAGTATTGTTCAACTGCAAGATGGCTGGACAATCATAACAAAAGACAGGAAACCATCGGCTCACTATGAGCATATGATAGCGATCACCGATGATAAACCCGACATACTTTCTTCATTTGAAGAAATTGAAAAAGTTTTAAAAGAACAAAATTTATACGTGCATTAATTTATGGCTAAACAGGCTGCAATAGAACAAGACGGAGTAATTATAGAGGCTTTATCCAATGCGATGTTTCGCGTTGAATTACAAAATGGCCATGAGGTAATTGCTCACATTTCTGGTAAAATGAGAATGCACTATATAAAAATATTGCCAGGTGATAGAGTGAAATTGGAAATGTCTCCTTATGATTTATCAAAAGGACGCATTACCTACAGGTATAAATAAAAAGGTAGAATGGGTAAAACCCGCAAACTAATAATAAAATGAAAGTTAGAGCATCTATTAAGAAAAGGAGTTCAGAGTGCAAAATTGTGCGCCGTAAGGGTAAACTTTACGTTATTAACAAGAAAAACCCTCGTTTTAAACAACGTCAAGGTTGATCTCTGGATTTAGATAGTTTAAAAAAACAGCTAATAATAATAAAAAATGGCAAGGATAGCAGGAATTGATTTACCAAAGAACAAGCGGGGTGAGATTGGACTTACCTATATTTTTGGTATAGGAAGAACCAGTGCACAAAAAATTTTAACTGAAGCTGGAATTGACTTTAGTATTAAAGTTCAGGACTGGGATGATGATCAGGTAACAATTATTCGTAACCTAATCAACGATAAGTTTAAAGTTGAGGGAGCGTTGCGTTCGGAAGTGCAATTGAACATCAAACGTTTGATGGACATTGCTAGCTACCGTGGATTGCGTCATCGTAAAAGCTTACCATTACGTGGACAGCGTACGAAGAACAATTCAAGAACTCGTAAAGGGAAGCGTAAAACTGTTGCAAATAAGAAAAAAGCAACTAAATAATCATAGGGTAATTTAACCCTAACGGGATTATAACAGCATTAAGATGGCAAAGACTAAAAAACAAACCAAAAAGAGAGTAGTTAACGTTGAAACGGTAGGTGAAGCTCACATTACAGCCTCCTTTAACAACATTATTATTTCCTTGACTAATACCCAGGGCCAAGTAATTTCTTGGGCTTCTGCCGGTAAAATGGGATTCAGAGGTTCTAAAAAGAACACTCCTTACGCTGCGCAAATGGCAGCTGCAGATTGTGCAAAGGTTGCACATGACGCAGGATTACGTAAGGTAATTGTTTTTGTTAAAGGGCCAGGATCAGGACGTGAATCTGCTATTCGTACCATTCAAAACAATGGGATTGAAGTTACTTCAATTAAGGATATTACTCCACTTCCTCACAACGGGTGTCGTCCTCCTAAAAGAAGAAGGGTTTAATTAAAGAATTGTACAGACTTTATTTTTTTAAGTCAGAAAAGTAGTATTTATAAGAAATGGCAAGATATACAGGACCAAAAAGTAAGATTGCAAGGAAATTCAGAGAGCCAATATTCGGCCCTGATAAGGTACTTGATCGTAAGAACTATCCTCCAGGACAACACGGAAACAGCCGTCGTCGTGGAAAGCAGTCTGAATACGCACTTCAGTTAATGGAGAAACAAAAAGCTAAATATACTTATGGCCTTTTGGAGCGTCAATTTAGCAACCTATTTGTTGAGGCAAACAATAAAAAAGGGATTACAGGTGAAAACCTTCTAAAGTTTTTAGAAGCTCGTTTAGACAACACTGTATTTCGTTTAGGTATTGCACCAACACGTAGAGGAGCTCGTCAATTAGTAGGACACAAACACATTACTGTAAACGGAAGCGTTGTTAATATTCCTTCATACCGATTACAGGATGGAGATATCATTGGCGTACGTGAGAAGTCAAAGTCTCTAGAGGCTATTGCTGAATCTGTTGCAGCTAATGGAAGTAAGTCTTTCAATTGGTTAGAGTTTGATCAAAGCACAGTAACAGGTAAGTTTTTAACTCTACCTGAAAGAGTAGATATTCCTGAGAATATCAAAGAACAACTTATCGTTGAACTTTACTCTAAATAATAAATTATTTTTTCACCATAAAAGGGAAAACGTTTAAATGGCTATACTATCATTTCAGCAACCTGATAAAGTGATCATGCAAAAGGCCGATGATTTTCATGGTCTTTTTGAATTCCGACCATTGGAACCCGGATTTGGAGTTACCATAGGAAATGCCTTACGAAGAATTCTTTTGTCTTCTTTAGAGGGTTATGCAATCACATCAATTCGTATAACGAATGTACCTCATGAATTTTCAACCATTAAAGGCGTTGTAGAAGACGTTACTGAATTGGTTTTGAACTTCAAACAAGTACGTTTAAAGAGCAAAGAAACTGGAGAAGATTCAGAGAAAATCTTTATTAATATAAAAGGAAAAGAGCAATTCTTAGCTGGAGATATTAGTAAATTTTCGAATAACTTCGAAGTTCTTAATCCAGAAATGGTGATCTGTAACCTTGATCCAGAAGTTAATTTAGAAATTGAATTAACCGTAGGTAAAGGACGTGGATATGTACCGGCTGAGGAAAATAAAATGGAAGAAGCACCAATCGGAATGATTGCTATTGATTCTATTTATACTCCTATCAAAAACGTTAAGTATAGTGTTGAGAACTTCCGTGTTGAGCAAAAGACTGATTATGAAAAATTAGTTTTGGAAATCACTTCAGATGGTTCAATTCACCCTGAAGATGCGTTGAAAGAAGCAGCTAGAATTTTAATTCACCATTTCATGTTATTCTCTGATGAGAACATGATGTTAGAAAGCCAAACTAAAGAGGCTTCTAATGAAGTGGACGAAGAGATTCTACATATGCGTAAAATCCTTAAAACCCCATTAAACGATCTAGATCTTTCTGTTCGTGCTCTTAACTGCTTAAAAGCGGCTAATATCCAGAGCCTAGCTGATTTAGTAACTTATGATGTGGCGGATATGTTGAAGTTCAGAAACTTCGGTAAAAAATCACTTACTGAAATTCAAGAACTTGTTAAAGCGAAAGGCCTTTCCTTTGGAATGAACCTTTCTAAGTACAAATTAGAAGAAGAAAACTAATCATGAGACACGGTAAGAAAATTAGTAAACTGGGAAGAAAGACCGCTCACCGTAAAGCAATGTTGAGCAACATGGCTACTTCACTTATAATGCATAAGCGAATTAATACTACGGTTGCAAAAGCAAAGGCACTTCGAGGTTACGTTGAACCATTATTGACTAAGTCAAAAGATGATTCTACTCACTCAAGAAGAGAAGCTTTCCGTTACCTTCAAAATAAGGATTCGGTTACTGAGCTTTTTCGTACAATCGCGGTAAAAATTGCTGACCGTCCAGGCGGATATACTCGTATTATTAAAACTAGCAACCGTTTAGGTGATAATGCCGAAATGTGTATGATGGAATTAGTAGATTTTAACGAGACTTACACTAAGGAAGCTAAATCTGCTCCTAAAGCTAAGAAAAGCCGTAGAGGTGGTTCTAAGCCTAAGGCTGATGCTCCGGCGTCTGAAGAAGTAGCTAAGGATGCTCCTGAAGCAGAATCTAAAGAAGAGAATAAAGACGATAAATAGTCAACAATCTTTTATGCAACATTTAAAGCCTTTTAACATTTGTTAAAAGGCTTTTTTTATGAAAAAATATTTTGAACACAATTATTTGGTTAAACCCTTAATTAAGGGTTTAGCCAAATAATGAGTTACATGCCTTGACTCCGCAGCCTTTTATCTGTTGGGTTTTGATTGGTTGTAATGGTAATAATTATTGGTTGCTTTCCTTGGTAATTAGTAATATGTTCATTGTATAATTTAAGAAATCCCCAACCGTCCATTCCAGGCTTGTTTAAGTCTAGAAGAATAAGGTCCGGTAAAACTTCATTCGCTCCAATTCTGGAGGCTAATTGTTTTTAAGATTCTTTTGCATTAATAAAGACCTCAGGATTTTGAATGATTCTTGATTCCTTTAATATTAATTGATTTAAAAAGTTTGTTGCCTTATCATCATCAATCAGCATTACATTTAATTGTGCAATATTCATCTATTGTTTTGTAGTAATGGAATTGTAAATGTTATTTCGGTTCCGTTTTTAACATAGGGGTTAACCCAAATGTCTCCACTCCAAAAGTTTATAATTTTCTTACAAAAAACTAATCCAGCTCCTATTCCGTGAAATTTATGATGATCGTTTAATTTTTGAAACATAATAAATACTTTTTTCGAATATTTTGGGGTTATTCCAATGCCGTCATCTTTTATGGAGATTTTGTGCATTTTATCTATTATTGAATAAGTGATTTGAATATTTACAGCCTCTTTATTTGATCTATATTTTAATGAATTTGTTAAAATCTCTTTGAGAACAATGTTTAAATTATTTTCGATGCAATTTATTACACCCATTCTTTCTGCTTTTAAATTTATTTTAATATTCTCCTGTTTTTAAAGCAGTTCTTTTTTTATTTCTTGTATTAATGGGTCGGGGTCAACTGATTTGAATTCAGTCGTTTCACCAAGGTTTGGGTATAAAAGCAATCCATCTAGGTTGCGCTTCATTCTTTTGGAATCGTTATTAATGAATTTTAAGTATTGGAATTCATCAGGATCGATTGTTTGACCAAATTTCCTTATAAATAATTGTTTAAACGCCAGTATGGTTCTTATAAATCACGTGATGTTAGCTAGGTAAAATTACTTAGTTCTTGATTTTTTTCTTTTAAAAAATGGATTAATTGTTCATTTTGACCATGGTAGTCCTTTAGCTCCTCGCCTAAAATGTTAATCCCCATGGATATTGTTTCAAGATCATCTGACTCATTAGATAATTTTAGTTTTTGGCTAAAATTTCTATTGGTGTACTGCAATAAAACATTCATGATTTGTTCAATACGCTCCTTCTTGCTCATCACATGTATTTTCTTGACCATTTCCTTGCTTCTTCTTCAGTAGTAAACATTTTTGTGGGGTAAGTTGGGGTTTTAAACCAAAATAAATATTGCCAACCAATAGCGTCCTAAACGTTTAAAAAAAGAGATAAGCTTTTCTCGTATCTCAAATTATCTTTGAGTTGAAAAACAAAAAACGGCTCATCTCATCACAAATGTAACTTGGTTCTCCCAAATTATTTCAAAATCAGACCGTATATGGTTCAATAAACTGGTAAAGTCACTAGTGTCGGATAAACATCAAAAAGGATATAGTAGCTGGACTCATTTGGTTTCGATGGTGTTCTGTCAATTTGCCAAAAGCCAGTCTTTACGAGATATAAGTAATGGACTACGTTGGGCAACAGGGAATTTGAACAATTTGTGTATCCATAAAGCACCATCTAACTCTACCATTGGTTATCAGAATAAACACTGAAATTGGAAATTATTCAAAGATTACTACCATAGTCTTTCACATAGTTTAGGACAGCAAGCCAAGTTTAAGCAGGTTACGTTCAGAATAAAATCAAAACATTCCTATTGGATTCAAGTGCAGTAAGCCTTTGTTTTAGTCTGTTTGATTGGGCAAAATACAAAACGGCGAAGGGGGTGATTAAAATGCACACCTTAC
>JBLIKP010000007.1:0-43064 GCA_047635375.1 Sphingobacteriales bacterium
CATATCCCATGCGCATTTTCATAGATACGATAACATCAGTCTCTGAATGGACCCGATCTAATATGTGATTTATTTTTTCAGGGTCATTGATTAATCCGGAACCCATCCCACGATTTATCACCATAGGATAGGGGCACCCTAAATTCCAGTTTAATTCTTTATACCCTAACTTTTGGATGTATTTGGTGACAAAGATAAACTCATCTGGATCATTCGTCATTATTTGAGGAATAACCTCCAATGTGGTGTTGTTTCTAAGCTTTATGTCGCGCTCGTATTGTGGCTTTATTACGAATTTCCCATTTAGTCTAATATAGGGGGCATAAAAGGTGTCAATTCCTCCAAAATACTTCTGAAAAGCATTCCTAAACCTATAGTCGGTGAAGCCTTGAAGAGGTGAGGAAAGGAGAGTTATGCTCATTTGTTTTAGTCTGTCCTTAGGATTGTTTTGAGTAACCTTTTATTAATTGATTGGTTTCAAAACTTATTCAATTGAGACTTGGCTAATTTACGTTAATACTGGTGAAAATTCTCGCAATAGAAAGTAATAAACCCTTAGACTTTTTCTTAAAAAAACACCCCAAGGTTTTATCAAATAACCAAATCATTAATGTGTCCAAATTCCGCGTTAAAGTAGTAAAGTTAGTTTTTTTAAAATACCCTTGCTAGGTTTTTAAATATTGGAGGGAATTAAGTTTTTTTATTTTAACCTATATGGTTTTCGACGAAAATAAAAATGATCCGTGTTTTAGAATCAATTTAAATAAATGATTCGAATTTGGTTGACGAAAAAAAATGTAGCCTAATTTTCTGGATTAAACTTCATTTGGTACTATTTAGAGAAATGTCTTTCCCATAAAAAATTGGTTTTTTATGGGAAAGACTATGTTTGCAAAAGTTATTGAATTATAAAATCAATATAATCAGTAATTTAAAGGGTAAATAGAAGTAAAGAATGGTGAATTAAATTAATTTTTAAAAAATTAATAGTTTCTACCTAAGTATATTGTTTGGTTTTTTGCAATATTTTTATTTTAAAGATTATATTTAAAATATAAATATTATCTTCAGGGTTAAGAAATGTTGAGTCAGGTGAAATAATCTTGTTTTGATATTAGTTTGCCAAAATCAAAAAAATGAACAATATTAAAGTTTTAATCCTTTTTTGTGCTTTATTTTTTCTAGCCTCAAAAAATTCTTGGGCACAAGGCCCCGATTGCCCTAGTGCTAATTTAGTTCAGGTAACGTTACCATATGTTGGTCCAGCAGAAACCACGTGTTTAATGGGAAACAATTATAACGATAACAACATGACCGAAACTTGTACAAGCCCCGCTAATCCTGGAGCCTTTATGTATACAAGGGGAGCCGATAAATTGTACGCTTTTACACCAACCATTAGTGGAAGTGTATTAATTACGTTATCAACAAATTCAGCGGGTGATAGCTCTGGACTTTTTGTGTTTGATGGTTGCCCGGATATTGGGTCGTGTGTTGGTAGTAATATTGGTAGTAGTACCATAAAGAATTTCGGGCTGTTAGTTTCCCCTGGACGTACTTATTATGTAATGGTGGATCGTAAATTAGGACCTACCCCTTTGGACTCCTGTATTCTAACATATTCACTAAGTATCACCTTGCCAGATCCATATTGCCCGAGTTTTGAAGCGTTTACTGGCAATGGCGTGCCTAATTTGGATTTTGAAGCTGGAGATATGTCTAATTGGATTGGCCATACCGGAACCTGTTGTGAGGTAAATACCCCTAACAATGGTATTGTGGATAATAGACATACGATTACTAGTGTAAATAACGGAAATGATCCCTTTGCAATGGGTGCGATACCCCAAGTGGCTCCTGGAGGAGGTCGGTTTTCTGCTCGTTTAGGTAACAGTAATAATGGTGCACAGGCAGAAAAACTCACCCATTCCTTTATTGTAACTAAAAAAACAAACGTGCTGTTGTATAAATACGCCATAGTGCTTGAAGACGCTGGTCATAACGCATCTCAACAACCCCGTTTTGAGGTAAATGTATTTGACCAAGCAAATCAACTAGTGGACTGTGGTCAATACAAAGTGGTGGTAAACGCATCTACTCCCTGTTTTAAGGTGTCGCCAATTCAATCAAATGTTTATTATAGGGAATGGACAACGGTTGGGGTTGATTTGAGTAATTACTTAGGAGAAAAAATTACCGTAGAATATGCTACAGGAGATTGTGGTGCAGGTGCTCATTTTGGGTATGCGTATTTGGATGCGTCGGCCACTACGTTGGATATTCAAACAAAGGGTAATATTTGTGACCCAAATGGAACTGTGCAATTGATTGCCCCTGCAGGCTTTGCTCGGTATAAATGGAGCGGGCCAGGTGTTACTGATAAGGACACCTTTCAGATCCTTACCGTTTCTCCAGTTTTGGGTTCTAACTATTCCGTTGATTTAACTTCGGTATCGGATAAAAGCTGTTTGAGTACATTGTCTAAAAAATTGGAAGCTGCTGAGGTTGTCGCCAATTTTTCCACGAATGAAGTGTGTGAAGGTAGTCCAACCAACTTTATTGACGAATCAACCACTGATAATTTAAAAGCAAATATTGCTGAACTCTATTGGGATTTTGGAGATGGAAACACTTCGAATGAATTAGTGCCATCGCATATTTACGATAAGGCGGGTATATATACAGCTAAATTGATTGTTATCAATACGTTAGGGTGTATGGATAGTGTTCAAAAAACAGTTCGAGTAATGCCACCCTTGGAAACTCCAACTCCTTATTGTAGTAAACAAACGGAAACCGGATTAGAGTTTTCTTGGTCACCAATCAACGGGGCCATTGGTTATTTAGTTTCTTCTGACAATGGGCTAATCTGGCAACAAGCTTCTTCGGGATTTTCTAACCAAAGCACCTCACATTTTATTGATGGCCTACAACAGGGAGATACTGTGTCATTGGTTGTGCGCGCTATGAGTCTACAAGCGTGTAATAGTCTACCAGATTCCGTTATTTGTAACCTGTCGATTTCTGATTGTTCGTTTTATTTTAGCATTCCCAATGCATTTTCCCCAAATGGCGATGGGATTAATGATTTGTTTTATGGCCATGGCAATTGTATTTCGTCCTATTCGTTAAGGATTTTCAATCGATGGGGTGAAAAAGTATATTCTACTGAAGATCCAGATCCTTCTAAAGGTTGGAATGGGGATTGGGGAAATTCATCAGGGAGTCGGAAAGCGCCTTTAGGGTTATACGTATTTGTGGCGAAAGTAAAAGATTTTCAAGGAAACGAATTTAAATATGTAGGAGCCGTTTCGCTTACCGAATAATGATTCCACCTAAAATGAGTTGACCATTTTTCATAATTTATTATCTTTTGAATATCAATTAATATTCAATCGCCCCGACTAAAATCTGGCATTCGGAATTTGTATTGTTTTGAATGCCATGCTTTTTATTTTGAGGAAAAACAATGAATTCACCCTCTTTTCCCTCAAAGTCTTCACCTTCAATTGTAAATGAGGGTTTTCCTTTAAGAATAAAAGTATACTCGGTTTTGGTAGGGTGAACATGAATTGGGTAAACGCTATTAGCTGCTATTTTTACCAGTTTCAGACTTCCATTGGCCAAGGAAATTAATTCCTTCCCCGAAAAACCTTTGACTTTTCCTTCACTCCAAGTTAATTGAGAAGGGGTTATTTTATTTTCCATGTGACGATTTTTTCATTGGCAAAGGTGGTGATTAAAATAAACTTGAAAAGTTTTATTTCAGAAAAACCAGATTATGATTTTTCATGCATGAAATTAAAAGACCAATTCACGCCATATTTATCTATGCAGCTACCAAAATATGCTCCCCAAAACATATCCTGTAGTTCCATGGTGATTTTCCCACCGTCTGAAAGTAACTTGAATAGGCGGGTGGTTTCTTCCTTAGTATCCGGCTCCAAATTCAATGTGACATTATCCCCGAAAGTCACTTTTAAACCCATAGATTCTGGTGCACCAGTTCCCATTAATAGGTGTCCGCTAGTTATTGGAAGCTCCACTGCATTATTAAATTCAAATCGGCGTCTGAAAGCGGCGGCATTCCCTCCATTGTTGGTGCATCATTAAATCGGCGGAAGCCACCGTTGGTAAACTCTGTTTTAAAAACCTCTTTATAGAATAAAAAAGCCTGCTCAGTTTCTTTTGGGAAATTTAAATCAGTGCTTGTTCTTGCCATGAGGATTTGATTTGGGCAGATAAATTAGGGATTATTTCCAAGGAATAATCTCCTGAAATGTCAATTTTCCTTAACTTTCTTCCAAATTAAACCGATGCTCGTAAATTCTCAACTCCGAGACCATAATTCGGGAAATTTTTTCCCTCCAGCCATGAATTTTACCGGTAAGGTAACCCTGGTGGGAAGTGTTTTCTTTTGGTTTATTAGCCCTCTTGTGGGTATTTGTCTGCTTATTGCTGGTGTTTTTCTAGCCTTTACTAGAAAAGGATTGTTTGTCAGACTGGATGAAAAACAAGTTAAACCCTACGTATTTATTTTCGGGGTAAAATATGGGCAATGGATGGACATAAGCCACCTTAAGCGTATTAATATTGCTAAGCGAAATTTCTCTACCATAGCCTACAGTTCTGCTAATAGACCTGCAGCTAAGGCGAAAAACACCTTTTACGATGTTTTTCTAGAAGGAGAGTCCAGAAAGGATAAATTACTGGTTTTTAGGTCAGAAGAAATGTTGGAGTCACAGAATAAATTTCTTGAATTACAATCGGCTTGGGAATTAGAAAAAGTTTAATCCCGCAAATAATAGATGAAAATGCAAAACGAAAAAACTATAAATACCTTCTATAAGGCGTTCGCCGAGGGAGATATTAACACGATGAAATCTTGTTATGCCTCTAACATTGAGTTTGAGGACCCTGCTTTCGGTAAACTAACTGGAAATGATGTGGGATATATGTGGCAAATGTTGTTAGAAAGCAGCAAGGGCGGACTAAAAATTACGCATAAAAATGTTAAAGTTGAGGGGGATAAAGGCTCAGTAAATTGGAAAGCCGATTACATTTTTTCTAAAACAGGTCGGAAAGTGGTTAATCGGATAAAAGGCACTTTTGAATTTAATGAAGGTAAAATAATAAAGCATACTGACGATTTCAATATGTGGACATGGTCTCAACAAGCCCTTGGAGTAACTGGATTTTTAATTGGATGGACAGGCTTTTTTCAAAAGAAACTTCAGTCCCAGACAAATGGATTATTAAAAAAATTCAAGGCTAAGAACAATTTAAATTAGATCATAAACGAGTGTTGATATAAGAATTAGAGTCAGTCAAAGAACCCATAATAAATGATAAATAAAATTTTCGAGGAGGAAGAGTTAGAGGGAGTTAAGAAGCTCGAAAAAGGGGAGTATGACAATTGTACTTTCGATAATTGTGATTTCGCAAATTCAGATTTTTCCAATTTTGTATTCGTAGAATGCATCTTTAAGGAATGTAATTTAAGCGGTGTAAAAATCCGTAATACAATGTTTAGAGATGTGGAGTTTGTTAATTGTAAGATGCTGGGATTGCAGTTTGACCAATGCAACCATTTTCTTTTCTCTGTAGGTTTTGACGGTTGTCAGTTAGACCATACTTCTTTTTATCAGGTGAACTTAAAGGGAATACACTTCCGTAAATCTTCCCTTATTGATGTGGAGTTTGCTGAATGCAATCTTTCCAAAGCAACTTTTGATGAGGTAGAATTAGGGCGAGCAAATTTTGAAGAAACAAATTTGGAAGGGTGCGATTTTCAAACGGCCTACGGCTATTCGATTGATCCTGTTAAGAATAAAATGAAAAACGCCGTTTTCTCAAGAATGGGACTGGCGGGGCTTCTGGAGAAGTATAATTTAAAGGTTAAATAAAAAAGGGTCGTTCAATGAACGACCCTTTTTTATTACCAATCTTCTAATCCCGTTGTTGGGCTGAAGAGTTAAATCTTGTGGTTAAATCTAAAGCCAAAGGATCCATATAGGCCATAAGTTGATCATAAATATCTTGGTGATATTTCTTTAAACCATCTTTATTGGATTTGACATCCATGTCTTCCACTGGTATTGCGACATTTAGAGCTGAAGTATGTACAAAATTTGTAAAGGAATAGGAGATTGCTCAATTTGAAACGACAATGGCGCCAATAAAATCCATTTGACCATTTCCCGAAACAATTCCGCCAAACGTTTGAGTTATTGGGAAAGTGCTAGAAAGGTAAATAATGCCGTTGTCCTTATCTTCTGAGGTAATCGTTAAATTATTTGCTGAAAGACCGTTAACCCCAAAGGCTCTAAATCTTACAACCAATGTTTCTCCGCTCATTCCTGAAGCTAAAACAGTTTTTGAATAAGTCACTTTATTTGTAACAGGATCAACTTGGGGGCTTTGAGAGAATCCTGAGCTGATTATAAAGAATAATATGCTTATCGAATAGATTAAATTTCATAGAGTAAATAGATCAAAAACTGGTCCAAATTTAGGTTAATTATGGGTTTGTCAGGTCCCTAGCAAACAGTTTAAAGAAAAGCGAAAAGCTATTTATTTAAGTCATTTAGAAAGGGCAAACAATTTCGAATCATCAATAGCTGCCGTGCCCTAAATGATTGATCCATCCTCCAAAATTGAGGTAATCATCCCTTCTTTCATGGCGTAATCGCTAAGCCATACTTGACTCACCCTAGTGTTCTCAAGGATTACTTGAGTGATAAGAACGGCCATAACAATCATCTCTACCCGCATAATTGCCATGCCTGGAATTTTCATCCTTTGATCGTAATTTGCCTTTACCAACTCATCGAATATCTTTGTAAGACCCGCCATCGGAAGTGGAAGGAAAGAACGAGAGAGTGGGTTAATATCAATTTCTCCACGGGAATAAAGGATTTCTGCGAAGGTTTCAAAAGATCCACTGGAGCCAATTAAATGAACATCGCCCAAGAAGTTTGCGTTATTTATCGCAGGTTGAAGCTTTACTTTTAAAAAGGATTTTATCTCTAAAATTTCATCTTCAGAAATTGGATCACTCGGATTAAAAAGTCCCAATAACCTTGAAGCGCCAATATCAAAGGTCTCTGCAAAGTCGATTTCGTCGCCGTTGGTCATTATGATTTCGGCACTACCACCTCCAATATCTAAAATAAAGGCTGGCATGGGAAGTGTGGGGAAGGCCATTTTCACTCCTTTATGGATTAAAAGGGCTTCTTCCTTTCCGGTAATAACCTTAATGTTAATTCCCGTTTTTTCCTTTGCCTCTTTGATGAACTCTCCGGAATTTTTGGCATCACGCAAAGCAGACGTCCCGAAAGCAAAGACTGGAATATTATCGTAATCCCGCAATATGTCTGCGAATTTCTCTAACGCTACTATACCTCGGGCAAAGGCTTCTGGGATAATGGTTTTTTTATGTATCCCACCTTTCCCCAACTTAACGGGCTCCGTGATTTTTTCCTTAATAATAAAGCGCGTTTCAGGGTGCTTCTCCACCAAAAGAAGGTGAAAAGTGTTGGTTCCTAAATCGATTATTGCTGCACTCTCCATCATTAAATATTAAGATTTATAAAATAGCCATTTCCCAATTTCTTTATAGGTCACTTTCTTTCCGTAAAGTAGGATGCCTGTTCTATAAATCTTTGCTGCTACCCAAACGGTGAAAATAAATCCACCCACTAAAAGTACCATACTCAAGGCGATTTCCCAGGCAGGAACACCAAATGGTAATCTAACCATCATGGCGATTGGTGAACAGAAAGGTATCATCGAAAGCCAAAAGGCTAGTGGCCCGTCAGGATTAGTGATAATGACACTCTGTGAAACAATAAACGTAAAAATGAGTGGAATCGTTATCGGCATTAAGAATTGTTGCGTTTCACTTTCGCTATCCACTGCGCTTCCAACAGCTGCGAAAAGTGCGCTATACACTAAATATCCGCCAAGGAAATAAAATAAGAAACATCCAATTATCAGCGGGAAGTTTACACTGCTAATGGCTTCAAAAATCTTTGCTATTTGTTTGTTTTCAATTTGATTGGGTTGTGGCATAATTCCCGTTGGGCCCTGCATACTTTGAATGTTGGTCAATGCATCAGGATTACTAGCGATGTCGCCCATAAACATGGTGGACACAACAGTGGTTAAAACACCTGCCAAAACTATCCAAAGAACAAACTGGGTCAAGCCCACAGCAGCTATCCCTAAGATTTTTCCCATCATTAATTGAAATGGCTTTACCGAAGAAATGATAACCTCCACAATTCTGTTGGTTTTTTCCTCAATCACCCCACGCATCACTTGAATTCCATAAAGGAAAATAAACATGTATATCATTACACCGGCAATAAGCCCAACAATCATGGCCGCATCACTGCTGCCAGCTTGTTCACCTTCGTCGGTTATTACAATGGTTTCCACATCAACGCGTGCCTTTAGGCTTGAAAGTGTTTCTTGGTCAATCCCTTGTCGGATTAATTTTAAATCCTCAATTTGGCCTTTTATGGATTTTTCGATAGTGTTTATTAAACTACGGCTAGCTTGATTTTCACCGTAGATTTTTATTCCTGTTGGGTCGTCAATAGTGAAATCAGGAATGAAGAGAAAATAGTCATACCCGTCATTCTCATAGGTTTCTTTTAATTCGTCAAGGTTTTGGGTGACGTAGTCAAACTTAAGTGTCTTGGAATCTTCAAGCTTTTCCGTTAAAAAGGTGTTGTCATTTAAAACAGCAATTTTCTTTTCGTCGTTAAAATCGTCGCCATTAACCGCCAAATAAATAACCCCTGCATACATTGCCGCGATTAATATTGGGCCCAAAATGGTCATCACGATGAATGATTTTTTCTGAACCCGCGTGAGGTACTCTCTTTTTAAGATTAAAAAAATAGTGTGCATGATTATTTATTTAGGTCGTTGACGGTTTGAATGAAAATTTGATTTAACGAGGGGATAACTTCGCTAGCTCCATGCAGGGTAATCACGGGGATTAAGTTCTCTAGGAGAATATTTAAATTCCCTTTATCACTAATTTTTATTCTTATGTTTTTTAGCTTTCCAATTGTGGTCTCCCCAAGATTGTCGTAAGTGCCATCTAGGGCTATTTTTAATTCGGATGTGCTCCCTTCGTAGAGAATATCGAAGGTGTTGGTCTTATACTGCTCCTTAATTTCAGATACGGTTCCCTCAAGGACGTTTTTGGAATTGTTTATTAAGGCGATGTCGTCGCATATTTCTTCCACACTTTCCATGCGGTGTGTTGAGAAAATCACGGAAGTCCCGCGGTCCCTTAACTCTAGAATTTCCTTTTTAATTAACTCAGTGTTCACTGGGTCAAATCCTGTGAATGGCTCATCAAGTATAATAAGCTCAGGCTCATGCATTACGGTGGCTACAAATTGAACTTTCTGCTGCATACCTTTTGAGAGTTCCTCCACTTTTTTATTCCACCACGTGGTCATTCCCATTTTTTCAAACCAGAATTTTATTTTTTTGGTGGCTTCAACCTTGGACATCCCTTTTAATTGAGCCAGATAAATCACCTGCTCTCCAATTTTCATCTTCTTGTAAAGTCCGCGCTCCTCAGGAAGGTAGCCTATGCGACGAATATGGTCGGGCCCAAGTGGTGTGCCATTAAAGAGAACCTCACCTTGGTCGGGACCGGTGATTTGGTTGATGATTCGGATTAATGTGGTTTTACCCGCACCGTTAGGGCCTAGGAGTCCGAAAATCTTTCCTTTTTCAACCCGAAGACTGACATCATCTAAAGCTTTATGAGTGGCAAACTGCTTACTCACGTTGTTTACTTCCAAAATATGCATACGTGTATTTTATTAAGGTTGACCCGAAATTAAAAAAGCTCCGCAATTAATTGCGGAGCTTTTCAAAAAAGATTTTTCCTGCTAAAAGTATTCCTTCATTCTTTCGAAGAATCCTTTGTCGTTTTTTCCTGGCTGTGGCTGAAAGTTTGGTGAGTCTGAAAGTGTTTCTAACAATTCTTTCTCTTCTTTACTTAGGGCTTTTGGGGTCCAAATGTTCACATTGATCAGTTGGTCACCTCTTCCGTATCCTTGTATACTAGGAATTCCTTTTCCGCGTAAGCGTAAAATTTTACCTCCTTGTGTTCCTGGCTCGATTTTAATTTTTGCCTTTCCACCGATTGTTGGAATCTCAACTGACGCTCCTAAAGCAGCTTCAGTAAAGCTTACATATAGGTCAAAGATTACGTTGTCGTTGTCGCGCTGTAATTGTTCGTGTTTCTTTTCCTCGATTACAATTAATAAGTCACCTGATGGTCCACCACGCTCTCCAGCATTTCCACTGCCGCTCATACTTAGCTGCATGCCGTCTTGCACTCCTGCCGGAATGTTTACGGCTAGGGTTTCGTCTTGACGTTGTCTACCCGTGCTTGAACAAGAATTACATCCATTGGTGATGATTTTTCCTTCTCCATTACACGTAGGGCAAGTCGCAGTGGTTTGCATTTGACCTAGGATTGTATTGGTCACCCTACGCACGGCTCCTTGTCCGTTACACGTGCTACATGTGTTGAAAGAGTTGCTGTCTTTTGCTCCCGTTCCAGTACATGTGTCGCAAGTGTTAAACTTGTTGACTTTTATTTTTTTCTCAACACCATCGGCAATTTCCTCAAGTGTAAGTGCAATTTTTATACGAAGATTAGAGCCTTTTTTTCCTTGGGCTCTTCCACGAGATGTACGTGATCCGCCACCAAAAAAGCTTTCAAACGGGTGTTGTCCGCCAAAAACGTCTCCAAACTGGCTGAAAATATCGTCCATTGACATTCCGCCACCGTAACCGCCGCCACCCCCGCCAGCACCGCTCATTCCTGCGTGCCCGAATTGGTCGTAACGTTGTTTTTTCTCAGCGTTTCCTAAGATTTCGTAAGCCTCAGCAGCCTCCTTGAACTTCGCTTCCGCGGAAGAATCGTCAGGATTTTTATCCGGGTGAAACTTGATGGCCATCTTACGATAAGCCTTTTTTATTTCCTCGGGTGAAGCTCCTTTTGAAACTCCTAATACATCGTAATAATCTCTTTTGGACATTATTTATTAGTCTTTTTGTTCAATTAACTTCCAACCACAACCTTGGCATGACGGATAACCGTTTCTCCTAGGTAGTAGCCTTTTTCGATTTCATCCATTACCACACCGATTTTTTTCTTGTTTGGTGCAGGGATTTTTGTGATTGCGTCATGAATCTCGGAATCGAATTTTTCGTTAATAGAAACCATCGGCTTTAAGCCTTGTTGTTTTAACGTATTTTGAAGCTTATTATAAATAAGATCAATTCCTTCCTTAACCGATTTAACATCAGCGGCATCATTCATATTCTTCATGGCGCGCTCAAAATCGTCGATAACAGGAATTACAGATTTGATAACATCCTTTCCAGCAGTATCTAAAAGCTCAATTCTTTCTTTTGCAGTACGTTTTCTGAAATTTTCGAAATCAGAATAAAGGCGTAAAAATTTATTATTTAGCTCGCCGTTTTCCGTTTTTAGAGCTTCAATTTCTGCGTGAAGTTTTTCTTCAGGAGTTAATTCCTTAGCCGGTTCTTGTTCAGCTTGTGTTTCTTCAGAAGACCCTTGTGCGTTGGTCTCTTCATTTTCATCAAGTTGCTCTGCAGCTTCCTTGGTTTCTTTCATCTCTTTATTATAAATTGAATAAATATATTCAGGGTATTAATTTTCTGTTTTGAAGGGCGCAAATATGCTGCCAATTGGTGTATTAAGCCAATATGTCACATAAAAAGATAGAATTCTGCCAAAAGGCCGTGGGGAGTGGTTAAACAGTCAGTTTTTCTTCCGTAATTAAGCCATCTTTGCAGCGGATTAATCGTGCGGGAAATTTTTGAATTACTTGATAATCGTGAGTAGCCATCAAAACTGCTGTTCCTTCCGCGCTAATTTGCTTTAAAAGGGTTACAATTTCGTTGGAAGTTTTTGGATCTAGATTTCCTGTAGGCTCATCGGCCAAGATAATTTCTGGATTATTTAACAATGCACGACCAATAACTACCCTTTGTTGCTCACCACCACTAAGTTGATGGGGCATTTTTTGGATACTTTCTTTAAGTCCAACAAGGTTCATTACGTGCTCTATGCGGTTATTTATCTCCGATTTCTTTTTCCAACCTGTAGCTTTTAAAACAAATTTTAAGTTTTCGCCAATCGAGCGATCAGTCAAAAGTTGGAAATCTTGAAAAACGATCCCGATTTTACGTCTTAAATAAGGTGTTTCTTTAGACTTAATTTTATTAAGATTAAATCCTGCAACTTCACCATGGCCAGCGAAAATATTTAATTCACCATATAAAATTTTGAGCAGAGAACTTTTTCCGCTACCAGTTTCACCAACTAAGTATGAAAATTCGCCCTCATCAATGGTTAGATTTACGCCTTTTAGGACAATGTTGCTTGCCTGATAAACATCAACTTCGGTAAGTTGAATAACGTGATTTGGTGATTCGCTCATAAGTTTACAAAGAAAGTTTTTTTAGAGTTCCGAAAGGAATTTCTTGAATTGTTTTTATTATTTGATCGGTTTGATCACCTAGTCCGCACTTCTGTAGCGCCTTCTCAGGGCGGTCTACGCGGAAATACGAAAGCAGCGTAAACTGCTCGTCTCTAATTTGCACGTAGTCAGGAATTTTGCTCGTGCCTTTTATTTTTATGATGTACAACTTAAAATTTTTTTTATTGAATTTTTATATATCTTTGCCAAACGCTAAAAAAACAGATTATACCTCAGTTTTATTGCAAAAATAAACAATAAAATTAAAACCTAATATGAGCAATATGAACTTTAAAAGTTTCGGATTATTAATTCTTTCAGTGACCATACTTTCAGGTTGTGCTCTGAAGAAAATGAAAAAGAAAGCTGATGCAATCAGCTATGAAGTTGTCCCAGAATACCTTGAGGTACATGGTGACAGCGTGAAGGTAACAATTAATGGTGTACTTCCACGTAAATACTTCAACAGAAGATCAACCATGGAGTTGAACCCATACATCGCATATGAAGGTGGACAAACCGAGTTAAAGTCGTTAAGACTTAAAGGTGAGAAAATCGTAGGCGACGGTGTAGTAGTTCAAAGAAAAGATGGGGGTTCATTCACTTATACTGACCGCGTTCCTTTTAACGAAGGAATGAAAGTTTCAGAATTAAAGCTAGACATCAAAGGTGCGCGTAAAAGCAAAACTTTAGATTTCGAAACTGTGAAACTTGCTGATGGTGTGATTACTACTTCTAAAATGGTAGAGTCTACTGAAGTTGCTATGTTAGGAAAAGATAAATACAAAAAGGTGGTTCCAATTGAAACTTCTGGAAAAGTACTTTTCGATATGAACAAGGCAATCGTGAAGAAGGATGTTAAAAAAGGTGAGAGCATCACTAAAATTGACCAATTCATCGCTGAAGGTCACTCGATCATTGGTATCCAAATTGGTGGTTTTGCATCTCCTGATGGAGCTGTTGACTTAAACACTAAACTTTCTGTTAATCGTTCTTCAACTACTTATGACTTCTTAAGAGATTTCTTAAAAGACAAAGGTATTGCGCAAGTTAACGACAGTAACTTCTACAAAAGAAGCAACACTGCTGAAGACTGGGCTGGACTTAAGAACATCGCAGGAACAAAAGACTTCGAAGACAAAGACAAAATTGTGAGTATCGTAAACACTGTTTCTGATGTTAACAATCGTGAGGCTGAGCTTAAGAAATTAACCTCTTACAGGAAAATCGCTAAAGATCTTCTTCCTCCATTACGTCGTGCTGAGATAAAAATCCTAGCTAACGAAAAGAGAAAGTCTGATGCTGAGATTTCTGATCTTGCAAAAAACAACCCTACTCAATTAACTGAAGAAGAATTATTATATGCTGCTTCAATGACTGAGAACTGGGATGAAAAAGTAGCAATTTACTCTGCTTTCATGAAAGCTTTCCCTAACGACTGGAGAGGTTATAACAATGTAGCGTACGTTTACCTTAACCAAGGTGGAAAAAATGCTGAAGCTCAAGAAATGCTTGACAAGGCAAATAAATTAGACAAAGACAATGCAATTATTTATAATAACTTAGGTGTTACTTTCTTAAACCAAAGTGACCTTAAAAATGCTGAGTCTTATTACTTATTAGCTCAATCATTCGGTGCTAACGAAAGCCTTAACTTAGGAAACGTTAAAATCCGTCAAGGTGACTATAGCTCTGCTATTGCTTACTACGGTTCTGCTAACAAATGTACATTCAACAGTGGTCTTGCTAATACTTTAGCTGGAAACTACGATGCTGCAGGTGGTGCTCTTAACTGTGCTCCTCAAGCTGCTAATGCATTCTACTTAAAAGCTGTTTTAGGTGCTCGTACTGGTAACTTAGATATGTTAACTACTAACTTAACTCGTGCGATTAAAGAAGATGCAAGCATGCGTGATGCTGCTAAGAAAGATTTAGAATTCGCTGCATACCGCGATTCAGATACTTTCAAAGTTGCTATTCGCTAATTGTAATAACACATAAAAAAAAGCCCCGTTTTCACGGGGCTTTTTTTATGCGATAAACTTTTTTAAAGTCCTAGTAAAAACTTCATGGTATCCACTCCATCAGCGTAATCCCAAAGCCTTGGCTTTTGCGTGTCACCCAATTTGACAGAATGCTTTACATCTAGGAAGTTGGAGGAGATGCATTGAATTTGATCTTTAAACCCTGCGAGTTTAGTTTTTAATACTTCCACATCATCATAAAATGAATAGTTTATTGAAGCTAGGCGAGGGGTAAGGGATTCATTCTCCGCGAAAATCATGTAACCAGTATCTAAATGAGGAATCCTGTTTAGAAGGAAAATGGTCTTGGTGTAATCGTAGTTGTTCTGGTATTTGAAGTTGTCCATAAGCAGACTGTAATCTTCAAAGGCGTCTAAAAGAGTTTCAGGCTTATATCCGGTAGGGATGTATATGTGCGATACGTTTCTGCACCCAAGTCCGAAATAAGTGAATACATCGCTTCCTAATGCGTTTAGCGCATCCTGGTCTTCGTTCCCTTTTATTACCGCTACCGATTGTCGGCTTTTGCGGATAATATTTGGATACTTTCCAAAGTAAGAGTCAAAATATCTACTTGAATTATCAGAACCCGTGGCAATTACCGCTTGGAAATCAGCGAGCCTTTCTGTGAAATTAATCCAATTGGCAACCTCTGGCTCAAGATCAATTAAATAATTAACGCAGTAGCGTATTAATTCTTCGTCCTTACTTGAAACTTTTATCAAGGATTTATTCCCTGAAATAAAAACTGAAAGAATGTCGTGCCAGCCCACCAATGGAATGTTTCCGGCAAGTATTAATCCAACAGTTTTTGCAGGTTTGTTCTCATCAAATTGACCTTTATAAGCATCCATCCAAAGGGTTAAGTTTTCTTGGGTGAGTTCCAATGACCAAGATTCTAGTGCTTTTTTGATAAACACGGGTTGGAACCATTCATTTTTTACTTTGGCCCTGATGATTAATTCTTCCAATCCGGGTGATGAAGAATCACGTAAATGTTTCCCGAGTAGGGCAAGGAGCTCAATACGTTTGTTGAGCGTAAGTTTTGGAGTCATTGAGTTTTTTTTAATTCAAAGTTTGAATTGTCATAACAGTGCAAAATGTAAATTCATTCTTGATTTTCCCAAACATGAATCATAATTATGTGTTATCTTTGCAAAAAAAAGGAAATTCACACGTATTTAAAAGTAATCTGAATAAATGGCTATTATAATTACCGACGAATGTATTAATTGTGGTGCTTGCGAACCAGAATGTCCAAATAATGCAATATATGACGCTGGTGTCCAATGGAAATTCTCTGAAGGTACTTCATTGTCTGGAGTGATCCCATTTGAAGATGGAAGTGAGCTTGATGCTGAGGCTCCAATGGATGCTGTAAATGATGAGGTTTACTATATTGTTCCCGATAAATGTACTGAATGTAAAGGTTTTCATGAAGAGCCTCAATGTGCGGCCGTGTGCCCGGTTGATTGTTGTATAGATGATCCAGATGTGAGGGAGTCTGAAGAAGAATTATTAGGCAAGAAAGCCTGGCTACACTTGGGAGAATAATAAAATGTGTAAAGAATAATGAAAAGGGAATTCAATTTTTTGGATTCCCTTTTTATATTTACTGCCCAAACAGTAAAACTATGATTCAAGAATACGGAATTTGTCACCTTAGCGCTGCTCCATTGCGATTGGAACCTTCGGATAAAAGCGAACAAATAAGCCAGTTAATCTTTGGTGAATCGGTAAGAATTCTTGACCGTAAAGAAAATTGGATTTTAGTACAAAACCTTCTGGATGGATATGAAGGATGGATGGATCCCAAACAGCTTATTTCATTAGATAAAAAGCCAGCACGTTCTTTAAAATCAACAGTGTTTGCAACTTCAATGGATGCGAAAGTTGAAAAAACCGACGGCGAATGGTTTCCAATTAATCCAGGAAGTGAGCTTTTTGACTTTAATGGAGGAACTTTTAATGTAGCACAGAAGAAGTACAATTTCCGTGGAAGGGCAGCCGCACCCAATTCTATCAATGCAAAAGCAAAAGTGGAAGAGTACTCCCGATTGTACCTGGGCGCTCCATATCAATGGGGCGGAAGGGCTTTAATGGGCATCGATTGCTCGGGCTTCGTGCAGAATGTTTTTAAAATGCTTGGCGTGGCGATGAAACGTGACGCATTTCAACAAGCCGAACAGGGTGATCTTGTTAATTTCTTTGAAGAAGCCGTAGTTGGAGATCTTGCCTTTTTCGATAATGAGGAAGGGCGCATTATCCATGTAGGAATAATTCTTCCAAACAACAAGGTTATCCATGCTGCTGGAGAAGTGCGCATTGATTCACTTGATCACCAAGGGATATTTAACGCCGAAATGAAAAAATATTCCCACAAACTCAGAATAATCCGAAGGGTTATTTAGCCTCCCTTACCCATTCTTCAAAAATTAATTCTGGATAGTCGGCTTGTTGTAAGGCTGCTTCTGAATTTCCTGTTCCATTTTTACCTAAAATAGGGGGGACAGGAAAAGCACTTAATTCATCAGCTGGGTAGGTTTCTAAAAATTGCTGTAGAGAATTTAAATCCATCGCTTGCGTCAGCCATTCTTTTTTTAACTCTTCGGGAATTATCACTGGCATCCTTGGGCCCTTTAATTTAGGGTTATTGTGGATTTTCGCCATTAAGGGATTTCCTTCTGTAGTGACGATTGAAAATGTATGCCTTGTTTCATTTTCGAATTCCCATTCCTCGAATATCCCGCCAAGTAATAGGGTTTCGCCCTCTTTTGGTTTTACGTGAAACGGAATTTTTATCTTTCCAGCATGATGATGTTCGAAAAATCCGTTCACTAGAACCACACAGTGTTTTTTACCTGCCGAGTTTCTAAATGAAGGTTTTTCAAAAATGGTTTCTCCACGTGCATTTAATGTGCTTTTCGCCATTTCCATCGCCTGAACCGGCTCCTTAACCCAAGAGGGGATAAGCCCCCAATTTGAAAGGCTAATTTTTTCGGGCTGCTCACTGGTGATAACTGGAAGTGCAGGATGTGCAAATCCGCTTATTTGATGGTAAAGCGGTAATTCACCCTGTTGAGCTAACAATTTGTCAAGTTCTGAAGTGTCCAAGCCATGACGCTTGGCATATTTCATTTGTGAGGTAAGGTTACTCGAGATATTAAAACACATCGTTTAAAGCATGGATAGGGAATTTAAATTCCAATCGTTAATTTCTTCAATTGAAATTTTGTTTTCGTAAATAGCCTTTCCAATAATTACCGCTTCGCATCCCACTTTATCAAGTTGCTTAACGTCATTTAATGTGCGCACCCCGCCGGAGGCAATTAATTTTACGAAAGGGAAAAGATCTTTTATCTGCTTGTATAATTTTATACTTGCCCCAGCCATTTTACCATCCTTAGCCAAGTCAGTACATAGAAAACGGGAGAAGCCTAGTTCCACACAGTCTTCAATGAATTTGCGTGGTTTAAGTTCGCTGGAATTTAACCATCCAGTATGCTTAATCACACCATCTAATAAATCAACGGCGATTACTATTTTTTCGTGATTGACTTCTGCCTTGAGCTGTTTTAATAAATCTTTATTGGTAATTGCTGCGGTACCCACCACAACACGACTTATTCCTTCTGCCAAGAGTTTTTTTATTTGGGCGATATCACGAATACCCCCACCTAACTGAATCCGTAGGTCTATATTTTTTACTTCTTTTAAAATTGTTTTGTGATTATTTTCTTCTCCACGGGCACCATTTATATCAATTACATGAACTAAATCTGTGCCTACTGAAGAGAATTTTTCAAGCATCTCCGGCAAGCTTACCGAGTAAGTTGAAATTTGATTGTAATCACCTGCAGTCAGGGCTACAATGTTGTTATTCCAAATGTCTATCGCTGGAATTATTTTTATCATACTATCAAAGATATAACTTTAGGTCTTTACGACTCGATTTGTGGAAAACCCACATACATGTAAAAGAAATTAAACGTTATTATTGCTCATATTATTAGGGGTATTATGTTAATTTTGAATTAAATGAACTTTGTTTATCCTTCCTTTTTGTGGGCCTTACTGGCACTGGCAATTCCCATTATCATTCACCTCTTTAACTTTCGTAAGTTTAAAAAGGTGGCCTTCAGTAATGTGGCCTTCTTAAAAGAAATAAAGCAAGAGACGGTTTCAAGGTCTAAAGTACGGCATTGGTTAGTCCTTCTAAGCCGTTGTTTGTTAATAACTTTCATGGTGCTTGCCTTTGCACGCCCTTACATCCCCGTTTCCGATAAATTGGCTAGCGATAAGGAGAAAATCGTAAGTATTTACATCGATAATTCTTTTAGTATGGAGGCGGTCACCGAACAAGGTAGCCTCATTCAACAGGCCATGGATGCCGCACAAAACGCGGTGGAGGCATACGGACCAAATACTTTATTTCAAATACTTACCAATGATTTTGATGGTCGCCACCAACGATTGATTTCCAAGGGGGAGTTTATTTCTCTTCTTGCGGAATTAAAGATCGGACCCAAAACAAGAAGTTTACAGGATGTTGTAAGTAGACAGGAAGATTTAATCCTTTCTAATAAGGATCGAAAAGGAGAAATATATTTAATATCCGATTTTCAAAAGCCCTTGGGTGCAATTGAGAATCTAAAAGCCGATAGTTCAATAAGTCTTAATTTCATCCCTTTAGTGGCTCCAGATAGAGCTAACGTAACCATTGATTCAGTTTGGTTTGATGACCCAATAAGGCAGTCGGATATGCCTGAAAAACTTATCGTTAAGATTAGTAATAAAGGAGAGGAAGCTTTAAATCAATTCCCCATAATATTTAAACTTGAGGGTGTCCAAAAAGCATTAGGTAATGTGAATTTGGCTCCTGGTGAGTCGGTTATGGATACTTTAGTTTTTACTCCAGGAGCACCAGGGTTTTACAAGGCTTCAGTAGAAATAAATGATTTTCCGATTACCTACGACGATACTTACAATTTGTCTATTGAGGTTACCTCAAGTATTAAGGTAATGACCATAGATGAGAAACAGTCAAATATCTACCTCGAAAGGTTATTCGGGGGTGATGATTTTTTTGATTATTCCCCACAACTTTTAGGGAGTATAGATTATGGTGAAATTGAAAGTCAGCAAGTAATCATACTTTCAGGTGTGAATTCAATTTCCTCAGGGTTAAATAATTCCCTGGCTAACTTCGTTAAACAAGGGGGTAGTCTGGTAGTTTTTCCATCTATCTTTCAAGATAAAACTAGCCTAAATGAGTTTTTAAATTCACTTAAAGTGGATGAGTATTTGGAATTGGTCGTGGCCGATGATAGGGTTAATCGCCTAAATAAAAATCATAACTTATTTGATGGAGTTTTCGAAAGCAAAGCAGTTGATGGCAGGGTTGACTTACCATCTGTAAATACATTTTTCAAACTTTCCCAAAAAATAAGATCATCTAAGTCAAGCTTAATGACGCTTGGCAAGGGAGATGAGTTCTTAAGTGTTTATACAATCGAGGATGGGTTCGTTTATCTGTTTTCCTCCTCATTGGATGGTAAATCTACTAACCTGCCTAAACATGCGTTGTTTGTCCCAATCCTATACCGAATTGGACTAATGAGTTTGAAATCGCCACCTGTGGCATACACCATCGGCGAAAGCGTACTCATGAAAAAAGGCGTAAGGGTTAGGAATGATGAAATAGTAAAGCTGAAAAAGGAAAATATTGAGATTATTCCTGAATTATCAACTTTTGGAGGGCTTACACAATTAATTACTCAAGAGCCAAATATTGAGCCTGGAATTTATTCTGTGGAATTAGGAGTAGAAAATTTGGGATATGTAGCGTTCAATTATTCTCGTACGGAGTCTGGAAATGAATTCGTAAGCAATAGTGAGCTTGCCGATTACTCCTCAAAAAATAATGCAAAAGTTTACGATGGAAACGGAAAAGGGCTAAATGAAAAAATCAAAGACCGTGGGCTTGGTAAAAGCCTTTGGAAACTTTGTATTATCTTAGCGCTTGTGTTTGCGACCATTGAAATTTTGTTGCTTAGACTAACAAAACCAATTTTAACAAAATAGGGATGAAACATTTATTTCAGTCAGTAAAAATCAACGATTCAACATCAAAATTTCACGGGAAAACTGTGGATATTTTGGTTTCGGACGGAAAAATTGAACGTATTGATAAAAAATTAGATGCTAAGAAAGCCGAAATTGTTGATTGTAAAGGATGTACCCTTAGTAATGGCTGGGTAGATTTACATGTAAATTTTAAGGATCCAGGTTTTGAAACCGCAGAAACTTTGGAAAGTGGTGCCTTAGCTGCCGCTGCTGGGGGATTTACCGCCGTAGCAATGATGCCTACCACAATGCCTATTGTTGATTCTAAAAGCGGAATCGAATACATCAAAAAGAATCAAGTCTCACTTCCTGTAAATATTCTACCCATCGGTAGCTTAAGTGTAAAACGTGAAGGCGTTGACCTTGCCGAGCTTTTCGATATGTCGAAGGCGGGAGCTGTTGCCTTTTCCGACGCTGACCGCCCAATTACCGATAGTGGACTTATGTTGCGTGCGCTTTATTACGCGAAAATTTTTGGCGGCTTGGTGATCTCCAATGCAAATGACCCGTGTATAGCCGCAAACGGACTTATTCACGAAGGTGTGGTTGGAGCAGCACTGGGAATGAGAACCCTACCAGCTTTGGCGGAGGAACTCATGATTTCTAGAGATATTTCCTTAACGGCTTATAGCGATGGGAAAATCCACTTTACAAATATTACTACTGCCGGTGCAGTAAACCAAATAAGAAAAGCCAAAAAAGACGGGCTAAATGTTACATGCGATGTGGCAGCACACCATTTAGTGCTTTCTGATGAAAACGTTATGAGCTTTGATAGCAATTACAAAGTTTTCCCGCCACTTCGTTCAGACGACCATATTAAGGCTTTGTGGGAAGGGTTAAAGGACGGTACAATTGATGCGATTTCGTCACAACACACTCCTCTTGAGCAAGAATTTAAAGCGGTAGAGTTCGAAATTGCCAAAGCAGGAATTATCGGCGTGCAAACATTGTATGGCATGCTTAAAACTTTGGCATCAGAAAAATTTACTGACGAGTTAATCGATAAAGTACTGGTTAATGGGCCAAGAAAAATTCTAGGCTTGGCTCCAGTTTCGGTTGAACAAGGTGCTCACGCCGATTTTACAATTTATGGAAATCAGGATTGGGAATTCAATTCAATAACCAACCTTTCCACATCAAAAAATACTCCTTTATTCGGAGAGAAATTAACCGGCAACATCCTTGGTACCTATACCAAAGGGATGTTTAATAGAAATTTACAATCACAAACTATTTAACAAAACATGGAAACTACAATAACCCCACGTCAGCAAGGTGTTAAATTCGGATTTATTACTGGATTATTAGTAATTGTCTTAGCGTTAATACTTTATGTAACAGATTTGAGCTTTAAGCCAGGAATAAATTATGTTTCGTACATCTTAATTTTTGGTGGAATTTTTATGGGAATAAAGACCTATCGCGACAATGAATTAGGCGGATTTATAACTTTTGGTGAGGCTTTTAAAACAGGTTGGTGGACAGTTTTGATTTTGTCACTATTGTCAGCAGCATTCACTTATGTATTCGTAACATGGATTGCCCCAGAATTCATTGATAAAATTATGGAAATGCAATCGATGTCTATGTACGAGCAAGGAATGTCTGACGAAGAAATTGAGATGGCTCAATCTATGAGTGCGAATTTCATGACTCCTAATGCCATGGTTGGATGGGCGTTAATTGGAAATATATTCGTAGGTGTGATTTTGAACTTAATTGCTTCAGCAATATTAAAAAAGAATTCGCCTGAGATGGCTTAATTAATAATTAAAAATCCATATGGATATTTCAGTTGTAATACCCTTATTAAATGAATCGGAGTCGCTTCCCGAGCTGCATGATTGGATCATGCGAGTTATGGAAAAGGAAGGCTTTTCCTACGAGATTCTTTTCATTGATGATGGTAGTACCGACAATTCTTGGGAAATTATCCAAGGATTAAAACATAAAAACGCTAACGTTCGTGGGGTTAGCTTTCGCCGAAACTATGGTAAATCACCAGCCTTAAATGTTGCCTTCAGGGAAACTAAAGGAGATGTGGTTATTACCATGGATGCCGATTTGCAGGATAGTCCAGAGGAAATCCCTGGCCTTTACCGCAGAATTAAGGATGATGGATTAGATCTTGTTAGTGGTTGGAAGCAAAAGCGTTACGACCCTATAACTAAAACAATCCCCACGAAATTGTTTAACGCTGCGACACGAAAAATGTCGGGGATTGAATTGAATGACTTTAATTGCGGCCTAAAAGCATATCGTGCCGATGTGGTAAAAAGCGTGGAGGTTTATGGTGAAATGCACCGTTACATTCCCGTTCTAGCTAAATGGGCAGGTTTTACCAAAATTGGAGAGCAGGTCGTTCAGCATCAAGCAAGAAAATACGGCACCACCAAGTTTGGTTGGAATAGATTTATTAATGGTTTCCTTGATTTATTGACTCTTTTCTTTGTCGGTAAATTTGGAAAAAAACCCATGCACTTTTTTGGGTTAATAGGGGTGTTAATGTTTATTGTTGGGGCGCTAGTTTCAGCGGGTCTAATAGCCCAGAAACTTATCGCCATTGCCCGTTCAATGCCCTTTAGAGACATTACAGATCAACCCTTATTTTATATTGCATTGATGTTAATCATTATCGGTTCGCAGTTATTCCTAACAGGATTTATCGCCGAATTAATTTCAAGAAATGCACAAGGAAGGAATGACTTCCACATCCGTGAAAAATTAGGATTAGACAATTAAAATTAATTAACCCCAAAAGAATTTTTTGAGTTAATTTTTTAAATCCAATCATATCATCTTCTAGTAAGTAGTTAAATGGAAACTTTTCAAAAACGTCGAATAGCGATATTAGGTTCAACTGGATCAATTGGGACACAAGCGTTAGACGTAGTCCAAGCAAATCCTGAGAAGTTCGAGGTTGAATTCCTGACGGCTGGAAGAAATATTAAATTACTTGCTGCACAGGCCATAAAATTCAATGTGCCCACTGTGGTTATTAGCCAAGCCGATTTGAAAAATGACCTTCAAAAGTTATTGACGGGTACTAGTATTAAGGTTTATGCAGGAAATGAATCTGTTGATCAGGTAATTGAAAATTCCACAATCGACATGTTGCTAACCGCAATGGTGGGCTATGCAGGCTTAAAACCCACATTAACCGCCATTGAAAGGAAGATTGACATTGCCTTGGCGAATAAGGAAACTCTTGTAGTTGCAGGGGATATTGTCACTCAAAAAGCGAAGGCGATGGGAGTTAATATTTATCCAGTCGATAGTGAGCATTCAGCCATTTATCAGTGTTTGGTGGGAGAGGAGTCCAATCCTATCGAAAAGATTTATCTTACCGCTAGTGGCGGACCTTTTAGAGGTAAGAAACGCCATGAACTTGAAAAGGTAACTCGTGCACAAGCATTGAAACACCCTAACTGGGAAATGGGGGCCAAAATCACTATTGACTCTGCATCGTTAATGAATAAAGGGCTAGAAGTAATTGAGGCTAAATGGTTATTTGACCTTTCCACTGATCAAATCGATGTAGTCGTTCATCCTCAGTCTATTATCCATAGCATTGCTCAGTTTGAGGATGGATCAATGAAGGCACAAATGGGACTTCCTGATATGAAATTACCAATTCAATACGCCTTAGCTTATCCGCAAAGGATTAAGTCTAATTTCGAGCGTTTCAATTTCATGAATTACCCAAACCTTACTTTTGAAAAGCCAGATCTAGAAACATTCAGAAACTTGGGTTTAGCATTTAAAGCATTGGAGACGGGCGGAAACATGCCATGCATAATTAATGCCGCCAACGAAATTATGGTCGCTGGATTTTTGAAGGAGCAAGTAGGCTTCCTTGAAATGAGTGATGTAATTGAGGAGTGTATGTCAAAGGTTGAATTTATTAAAAATCCAACCTATGAGGAGTACGTTTACACGGATGAAAAAACGAGAATAATTGCCTCGCAGCTTATTGCTTCTCCGAAATCGCTTTAAGGGAATTCATCAATAGGAATCCTAAATATCCTTCGTCTCGATTAAAAATCCCAATTCTATTATTTATCATGTGGATATAACTCCCATGTAAAAACCATCGTTGTGCCTTTTTGGAGCCTATTTTCTCGCCCATAACCTGCACGTAATTGTCATTATAAGTTAGCTTATTGGAGCTCTGAGCCTCGAATATTTTACCCTGGAATTCTTTTAAATGAGCTTGCCATTGCGTCATCCAAGGAATATCGAAATCCATTTTTTCATCAAAAGCTTCCCATATTTGGTTGCAGAATGGGATTAACGTTTCCTTTTGACTTGCAAAATTAGCTTCAAAGGCCTTAAGTGCCTCATCTTGCTTATCTTTCGTTTCTTCTGGAGATTCACCGGGTAATATTTCGTAAGCACGATTAAACCAGCTGTAATAGATATTTTCGAAGAAATCGGCGGCTTCTGGTAAACCCATTTTCATGGAATGCACAAAACTTAAGTGTAATTGAATAGCGGCGCCTAATGCACGCTCATATGACCAGTCTTCATGTTCTTCGATAATACTGAGTACTGCTTGGGAGCAATAATAAAAATGGTCTTCACCAATTTCTAAACCCTTAGCGCCGCCATAGCGTTCTGTTTCTGGCTCATAAGGGTAGTATTGTATAGAGTTATTTGGATGCCATTGCTGCCTTTTTGGTAGGCTTTCTACCCATTTTGGGGTTTCGGAAATGCTTGGTGTTTCCTTGAAGTAAGCTGTAAAATGCGCATCGATTTTTTTTATTAATGACGCCATTTTATCCTCCTCAATAAAAAATCTAAGTCTAATATGCGGACCCTTTTCCCAATAGCGGATGAAAAAGTATTTTTCAGCATCACCTGACTTTATAACTTCGTCTGTAAAAGGTTTTACTGCTTGGACTAAAAATTCGTCCCAAGGTTCAGCATAATACAGGTATGTTGCAAACCAAACTTTCATATTCAAATTATTATTAATTGTACCATTGGTGCAGGTATTCAGTCACGTATTTTTTACCATTTATTGTAGACATGTTTTCAGGATGAGGGAGCATCTCCTCTACCTTAAATCTAAACGGAGCTTTCTCTACCAATTTTTCAAAAAGGTTTATCATTATAGGATTGTCGAAATCCAAATATTGCGGCTTGTAGTCATCACGACCAATTTTCTCCGATTCTTTTGGAGTTAATTGATCCATTAAAAATCTATCCATGATAAAAACAAAGGAGTGGCGTGGGATCCCTAGTTCTTTCCTCCAGATTGAAATTCTTGAAAAATATTGCCAAGAAGTTTCGGTCGGTTTTCTTAGAGGGATTAATTTTTTGGGGATATTCCAAGATTTCCGTTGTAGGATTAAGTTTTTATTAAACGTTATCCGCGGAAGGGTATAAACTTCTGGTTTATATTTTTTTGGATTATCAGGGTTGCTTTTAGCGTATTCACTTCGTTCAAGTGTGCCGTCTGCCACTTCGTTTATCGGGTGCATAAGAACACCCCAATTTACAAATTCGGCGATGCTGAACCTCTCAAGTAACTGGTATAGCTGCGATCTTGAGGCTAAGCTTTGAAAGCATAAATCGAAAACATAAATGGGTTTATTTGTTTCACGGTGTCTAATTTCAAGCCTATTTTCTCCTTCTACTTTTACCACTTGAACTTGGGCTATTGGAATTTGGGCTTCCGCCGAAAGGCTATTGTGCCCACCTGGAATTTTTACTTCATAGGGCATTAATGTGGGATGGAGATTGGCATTAAAATAAGACCCATCGGTATTTTCGGCGAGCATGCAATTGTTGCTGTACATCTTGTTCCACTCTCTAATTTGAGTAGTTAAATCTGCAGAGAAAGTATGTAAGAATCGGGTGAATAACTTTCCAAAGCCAGGGAAGGTGGTGTTTAAATTGGCATGAAAATCACCTTGGTTATTTACAAATGGCTGAATAAAAGCTCCCGTAGAGGTCGCGTTGAAACCTTTGTGGGGTTTAACACCTAGCTGGTTATTTACCTTTTTTAATAATTCTGGACTTATGTGAACTTCCTCATTATTTGCTATCCCATGTGCTAGGTCCTTGTAAGTGATCATCCACTTTTCCATTAAATCTCGGCGTGCCTCAACTTTGGGGAAGGAAAGGTGATCGGGTAGCTTTGGCTTATCCAATGTTTTAGGCTCGTTTGCCTTTTCTTTCTTTTGGTCTTCTTTTTGCTTTTTCGCCTCGTCTTTTTGCTTCTGCTGATGCTCTGCTTCAGGCTTTTTTATTTCCCTGAAATAATCTTCGTAGAATGTAAATAGATCTACTTTCTCTTGGTTCGGATAGTGCCTTTCAAAGAATTCAAACATTTTTAATGTTTCGTCTTGATGGCCTTCAAATAAACTTAGGTTAGAAAATAATGTATTTACGGATTCAGTTATTTCTGTTAATCCCTTTTCTGGGAGTTTTGGAGCTGCGTTGGAGGTGCAGTCCTCGTAAAATAACTGTTCGGCTTTAAAGGAAAAGCGTGTTGATTCCTCATTCTTGAAAACCTTTTCCTCAATATCCTTTATTTCCTCGACCTTGTCTTCTCCCTTATCTTTTTCTTCCTCGTCCTTTAATTTTTTCTTTGCGAAAGCAACATAATCGTCCTGTTCCAATCGCTCTTCCTCAGGCAAACCCGCAAACTCATGTAATCTCCAGCAACATGCTCTAAAAGTGTTAAAAGCCAATTTTATTAGCTTTCGACGCTCATTTAATTGCGCCTCACCGAACTTGTTTGCAAGATTTCTGGTTTCTTTTAATGTGTTAATTAAATCAATAATTACGGGGTCAGGCTTTTCTATTTTCGATAGATTGGTGCATAATGTCGAATCCCATCCTGGATCAATTCCAGAAACTCCAAGATCAAATTCAAGCAATCCATAATCCAGTAGTTGGCCTACAAAACCCTTAATTTCATCTGCCGAGGCATCAATGTATTCTTCCTTCACAATCGTGTCAATCATTTCCTTGTAGGCAATGCCTTTTTGACCGACAATCTCAAGAAATAAATCGATTAATGGAGAGGCATCTATTCTTTGAAAAGACTCCATATTATTGAAATTCGTAAGAAAAACGTATTGCTCTTCTTTCGATGTTAGGGTAGGGTTGAGTCTAATTGTAAAGTTGGAATAAATGGGCTCAACGCGCAGCAATATGGTTTTAAGGTAATGCAGCAGGTAATTGTTAAGACAAATATGACTTTTGAAAGTAGGACTGGTTCCTTCAAAGTCGATTGTATTTTTTTCGTGGATTTCACCAACTCCCAAATGTGTAAATGTGCTAAAGGGAGAGGTTTTAGCAAAGATTCTTGTTAGGTATTTCAGCAAGCTTTGCTCGGTATGAAACTCTCTTTTCTTGAAATCGTTTGGATGAGTTTCATTGTATTTTTCAACCTTATTTAATAAGGTTTGACTTGAAAGGAGTAAGCCTAATTTTAAAACATCTTTTCGTGTTAATTCTTGAAATTTTTGTCGTAAAAGTGTGGTTTCAGTAGCGTAAACTTCTTCGCCATCCTCAATTATTTTATCTATTTCTTTTCTAGCATCAAGGTATTTAGAGAAAACTTCATTTTGCTCCCTTGGTAAAACATCGGCACAAGCCTTAATGAAATCCAAATCCAATTCTCTGTCGTTGAAAACATCCCTACGCAGACTCAACATCAAATTCTGACTATCGCTTCCATCCAGAGTGGGAATAAAAGAATAAAGAAATTCAGAAATATTTTTTTTAGCGGCTTCGGCTATGCTGTGGTGTTTGAAAAGATTTTCGGTAAGTTTTAAAGTCTTTGGTGGGGTGAGGTTTTCTAAGTTCTCAAAAGTATCACCTCCAATCCGCAATAGTAATTTGGGGAATAATTTCATTAAATAAGTTGTTTCTTCTTCGGTTTAAACATTTTGGAATAGGCTTCGTAGTTGATTAAAAATCCGCTCGAAGAGAGTTAAATCCTCGGTGATGATCTCCGCCGTTCCTTGCATTTCCTGATGAAATTGAAGGGTGTCACCATACGTACCCATAAATCCATTAGGGAAATTTATGTCTACAACGTACATGTTATCTCGTGGAATCTGCGATACCTTTTCGACCTTGCCTTCAATCATTCCATATTCTTTGTAGGGGTAACTATCCAGTTTAACATTCACCTTTTGTGCTTCCTTGATTTTTCCCGCTCCGAGTAGTGGCACATAAACCTTTCCAACTAAATCTGTAGAATTTGGGATTATGGTAAGTATTTCGTCGCCTATATTCACGAATTGATTGTCACTCCAGACCTTGAAATATGCTACGTTTCCTGCTATTGGAGTTTTTAAAACATAGCGTTGTTCCCAAGTGACTATTGCCGATTGTAATTGTTTCCTAGACTCAAGCAATGACGATTTTAAACTACGTTTTTTGTCGCTTAAATCCTGTTTTAGCTCCAGGATTCTGCCTTGTAATTCATCCAATTGAAGGCTGTTTTGAAGAAGGCTTATTTCGGTATTTTCAAGAGTAAATTTCTTTTGCAAATATGATGATTCTGAGGAGTTTAAGGTTAATTCAGAAATTATTCCTTTTTCAAATAATGAACGATCGTTCTCCAGTTTTTGGAGGGCCATTTTTAACTCATTTTCCAGAAGAGCCTTTTGTGTTTTATACTTTTTATTAAGCTGCTGGTAGTAAGTGATTTTTGCCGTTAGTGATTTAATTCTTTTGGCATAAATATCGTTTTCTTCAAAGAAATTCAACGAAGAAAACTGCTGATTAAAGGCAGAGTATGACTGCTGGACCTCGCCCAAAGCTAGCATTTTACCGGGAAATACAAATTTAGATTCTGATGAATCTAATTTCGTAGTAATGAATTTTTGTAAGTTGGATTTAAGGAAGGTGACATCTTCAAAATTGGCAGCATTCTGAACGTAACCTAAAATCTCATTGGCTTCAACATAGGAATTGTCTTCCACAAAAATTGAAATGCTTCCTGGAGTACGTGCTATAATTGGAGCAGGTGGTATTTCAGTAATAACGGTTACCCTGGATTTAACCACATCAGGGTATTTAATAAAGGCAGTAAGCACGAGAAGGACAATTATAGTACCTAGAATCACTCCAATTCCAGACCGTATTAACCAATGTGGAATAAAACTCAGAATTTCTTGTACCTCATTACTTCGAATTTGGTGCTCTATTTTCTTTTTTTCTTCCATTTCGCTATGCCCCCAATTCAAGTTGATTTTTTACTAATTTGTAGTATGAACCTCTTTTTGCAGTTAAGTCTGAATGCGTTCCTTTCTCAATTACCTTCCCTCTTTCCAGAACCACTATTTGATCGGCATTTTTTACTGTACTAAGCCTGTGAGCCACCACAATCACGGTTTTTCCTTTAAAAAATTCTTCGAGGTGGTGCATAATTATGTGTTCATTATTCGCATCCAAGGCATTGGTAGCTTCATCGAAAAAGATGAATTCCGGATTTTTATATACGCTTCGTGCGATTAGAATTCGTTGTTTTTGTCCTTGACTTAAACCCACACCTTCTTGTCCGATTTTGGTATTATACCCAAGGGGAAGCGACTCAATAAACTCTCTTATATTTGCTACTTCAACAGCGCGCATTAAACGCTCCTTATTAAATTTCCCATCATGCAGGGCTATGTTTTTGACAATGCTGTCGCTGAAAATAAATCCATCCTGCATTACTACCCCACAGCGTTCCCGCCACCAGCGATTATTAATATTTTTTAGGTTGTTATGTCCAAGTTTTATTTCGCCGGTTGTAGGTTCGTAAAATTTCAGCAGCAATTTCAAGAGGGTTGTTTTCCCACTTCCACTAGTGCCCACAATTGCCGTGATTTTTCCGCGTGGAATCTCCAGATCGACATCCTTAAGCACCATTTCCATATGCGGATTATATTGGAAAGATGTCTTTTCAAAATGAAATGACCCTGCTTCCTCCCCTATTTCAGGAATGATTTCTCCAGGTTGTTCCTCCTCGTCCTTGTTATGAATTTCAGCCATCCGCTCAAGGCTAATAAGTGCATCTTGTGCCGAATGAATGAAGCCAATAAGTTGGTCAATAGGGCTATTCATTTGTCCAATTATATAGGTAATTGCTAGCATCATACCTAGCGTAATCTCCCCATCGATAACCAATTTTGCGGCCATGAAAGTGATAATGATGTTTTTAAATTCGTTGATGAAAAAGGCTCCTGCTTGCTGATATTGATTTAATGAAAGACCTTTAATACTCACTTTAAAAAGTTTTGCCTGAATTCTTTCCCATTCCCAGCGTTTTTCAACTTCAATGTTGTTCAGTTTAATCTCCTGCATTCCAGTAATTAACTGAATAAGACTACTCTGATTCGCCGACATTTCAGAAAATTGGCGGTGGTCCAGTTCACGACGTTTTTTAACAAAGAAAAATACCCAGATAACATAGAGAATACTTCCGCCAAGGAAAATCAAGAGAATAGGAACATTATAAACAGCAAGAACAATCCCAAAAACTAGAAGGTTAATCATGCTGAATAACACGTTCAAGGTTGAGCCGGTTAAAAAAGATTGTATTCTATGGTGATCATTAATTCTTTGCATTAAATCCCCAATCATTTTCGAATCGAAAAAAGAAATGGGGAGTTTCATGAGTTTTATAAGGAAGTCGGAAATGATACTGATGTTTATCCTTGTTCCCATGTGCAACAGAATCCAGCTTCTAATAAAATCAACCGAGGTGCGACTAAAGAATAACATGATTTGAGCAACCAGAATGGTGTAAATAAAACCAATATCACGGTTTTCTATTCCAAAGTCGACAATACTTTGTGTTAAAAAGGGAAATATTAATGAGAGTAAACTCCCCATTAATAAGCCCAATCCTAATTGGATTAAATATTTTCGGTAACCGGTTAGGTAGCTGAACAGAAATTTAAAGCCGGTTTTCTTTTCTTTAGGGGCGTCTTCCTCCTTATAGAAATCTGGAGTTGGTTCTATCAATAATACGAATCCCTCATCTTCTCCAACACTTACCCAACTTCTTGCAAACTCTTCCTTGGGGAATTTAACCTTTCCATGTCCAGGGTCGGCGATGTAAAGGTGTTTTTTGGTGGTTTTATAGACAACCACAAAATGTTCCTTGTTCCAGTGTGCAATAAAAGGGGTAGGGGCTTCTTCAATTAATTTGTCTAGGGGAATTCTGGCAGCCAGTGTTCTGAAGCCTATGCTTTCGGCAGCTTCGCTAATATTTAAAAAGGAAACTCCTTCTCTATTTATATGGGTTCTTTCTCTTAGGTTTTGAAGGGTGAAGCTTTTTCCATAATATTTAGCAATCATTCGAAGGCAAGTTGGTCCGCAGTCCATCGTGTCTAATTGCTTGTAAAAGGGGAAGTTTCGGAGCATTTCTTGTTAAAAGTAAGGTGGAGCCAAATATAAAAATATTTAGTGTTTTCGTGGGTTCTAGGTGGGGAAAAGGCAAAAAAAATCCCGACATCGTTTGAATGTCGGGATAAAATAAATTCTATTTTTTAGCAATTAGGAGCTTGAGTTGCACCTCCGCAAACGAAACAAGCAGTTTGACACGTTGGAGTTAAGCTAGTTTGATTGCAAATACGGTTATCATCGGTGATTTTAGCTCCACCTTTTACAGTTTGACGCTCATCATTGTCTAATGAAGTTACAAAGCTTTGCACTTTTAAGTCTTTTAATTCGATTTTCTTTTTCATGTTTTATTGTTTAGTTTTTAAAAAAGGGTGTGTGGGTTTTTAATTAGCAGTTAGCAGGATTGTTTGATCCGCAATAGCTGCTGTGACAAACAAGGTAGGTGTGGTTAGCAGAACCGCATACTGGGTGTGGCATGCTTATCCCTCCTTTTACCGTGGCTTTGGCTTCATTCTCAATAGCAGTAATAAAGCTTTTTACCTTTAGGTCTTTTAATTCAATTTTCTTTTTCATGTTTAAAAATTAGTTAGTGAGTTTTTGTTGTTGCTCCAAAGATATAAAAGGAATTGAATATTCAAAGGACTCTAAAACATTATATTATAGATATAAAATGGAGGGAGGTGGATTAATTTTTAATGGAAAATTATGAGATTTACAATTTATTATTTTGTTGAAACCTCTTATTTCTTTAATGGATTCAATAAAACATGCTCTTGGAACATTATTTTTTGTGTTTAAACATTATTTTATTCATTTTTTATAGCAAGAATATTACTCTGAGAAATTTTGTTTGCATGGAAGGCTTGTTTTTTTATTATTGAATACTTTATAAATTAATAATTATTTATAAAGTATTGTTTTTTCAATTGAAATAATTGGCACGGTCTTGGAAGTATATTAGGCACCCACCAAACAGTTCTGGCCAGAACGAACCGTAAATTACTTCTTCATTATTTTATGGTTTTGCTAAAAGAATATACAATGACAAAAAAAATACAATTATCAGTGCTACTAGGCTTCGCACTTTTTGGTGTCTCTTTAACTGCCCAATCTCAATCTGTTTTCAAAGAAGATTTTCAAGAAGGAATTCCTGAAACTTTTAAATTAATAAATAATGACAGCCTTACTCCAAATGCTGCAGTGAACTTTATAACCGACTCCTGGGTCGCTTACGAGGACCCAATTGATGAAACTAATCAAGTAGAAATAAGTACTTCATGGTACAATCCGTCGGGAACTTCAGATGACTGGATAATCACTCCAGAAATAGCATTAGTAGCTTATAATACGTTGAATTTTATAACGATAGCTTTAGATGGTAGCTTCGTAGTTTGCATTTCACTTACAGGGGATTCAATCTCGGATTTCATGGCCAATGAGCCACTATTAGCAGTAGCCGGTGAAAATAATACTTGGACAGATCACACGGTTAAACTTGCAGCTGCTGGTTATGCAGAAACTTCGGTTCGTCTAGCATTTGTTAATAATAGCTCCAATATGTATCTACTTACGTTAGACGATATTGAGGTTGCTGATGTAATTAATCATAATCTTGGGGTTTCAGCGGTTCAAAATCCGTCTGAATTTGCTTCCACACCATTAAACCTCACCCTTCAATACCAATTTGCTACAATTGTCGCGAATTTAGGTGCCGATACTTTAAATGATGTTAAAGTTGATGTTCAAGCTTTAAAGGATAACGTTGAAGTGTTTACCGCATCAAAAACTATTCCAGGGGGACTATTATCAGGTGAGGAATTGTTAGTGCAATTTGATGAAACGTTTACTCCAGATGGATTCAATAGAATTATCCTTTTTATTTTTAGGGAAATAAATTGGGAGTGGATAGCCACCTTCAAATAGGGTAATATTTAATTCTTTTCCATCCTGATCAATATGATCGAAATAATTTCGATTGGCCATGTCCTCAGCTTTTGCGCGCGCAAATCGAGCTAGTTCCTCATCCCAAATAAGCGCGGGCCTAGATTTAACCTTTAACAAGTCAATTAATTTAAACTCCTTTACAAACGATTTAGGAGATTCTCTTATGCTGTTTAATTTTGTGAATACTTCAGTTTCCATTGCCCGTATATCTGCCAAGGTTGGTTCTTGGGAATATCTGCGAAAGCAGATGAACGAAAAAGCAAGGATTAAATAAGCAAACAGCCTAAGCATATTATATCAGTTTTAATTGCCGTAATATTTTGCCCCTCATAAGGAAAAATCTAATTTTAGCGACTCAATACAAACGTAAGCCGTATGAATAAAGTTGTAGCCAACGCCAAAGAGGCGGTAAAAGGAATAGAGGATGGTATGACCCTCATGGTTGGTGGGTTTGGCCTTTGCGGAATACCCGAAAACAGTATAGGAGCCCTTCAAAATCTAGGAGTAAAAAACCTAACATGTATCAGTAATAACGCTGGAGTAGATGATTTTGGTCTTGGATTATTACTTCAAACGAAGCAAATCAAGAAAATGATTTCATCTTATGTGGGTGAAAACGCCGAGTTTATGCGTCAATTATTGAGTGGTGAGCTTGAAGTAGAGTTAATCCCTCAAGGAACATTAGCAGAACGTTGCCGTGCAGGTGGCGCAGGAATTCCTGCATTTTTTACACCTGCTGGTTTTGGAACTGAGGTAGCTGAAGGAAAAGAAACCAGGGAGTTTGATGGGAAGCATTATGTGCTTGAGCAATGGCTTAAAGCCGATTTTGCCATGGTAAAAGCCTGGAAAGGCGATTCTCACGGTAACTTGGTTTTCAAAGCAACAGCAAGAAATTTTAATCCTATGATGGCCATGGCCGGAAAGATTACCATTGCCGAGGTTGAAGAGCTTGTTGAGCCCGGTGAACTTGATCCTAATGAAATTCATACTCCAGGAATCTTTGTACAACGAATTTTTAAGGGTGTAGATTACGAAAAACGTATTGAACAATTAACAGTTAAAGAAGCATAATCATGGGGTTAGATAAACACGGAATAGCAAAGCGTATCGCACGCGAAGTTCAAGACGGATTTTATGTAAATCTAGGTATTGGAATTCCAACACTTGTAGCCAATTATATCCCTGAGGATATTTCAGTTGTGCTTCAATCTGAAAACGGATTACTAGGTATGGGACCATTCCCAACAAAAGAAAACGTCGATTCCGACCTGATAAATGCTGGTAAGCAGACCGTTACAACTCTTCCGGGATCTTCATTTTTTGATTCGGCAATGAGCTTTGCCATGATTCGAGGTGAACATGTAAATCTTACCATTCTTGGTGGAATGGAAGTTGATCAAAATGGAGATATTGCAAACTGGAAAATACCTAATGTTCTTATTAAAGGTATGGGTGGAGCAATGGACCTTGTAGCCTCAGCAAAGAATATTATTGTAGCTATGACGCACACAAATAAGCATGGCGTTTCGAAATTACTTCCAAAATGTACACTTCCTTTAACAGGAGTGAACTGTGTGAAAAAAATCGTTACCGATTTAGCAGTTTTAGATGTAAGAGACGGTGCTTTTCACCTATTGGAGCGTGCTCCTGGAGTGAGTGTTGAAGAGATTATTGAAAAGACTGCCGGAAAATTAATTGTCCCTGAAGGGGGCGTACCCGAAATAACTTTTTAATAATATTTCGGCTTGACTAAAGCTAAAATAATATAAAGCAGGATAGGGGAGCCGAATCCTACAAAAGTTGCAATTACAAATACAAGCCTAAGGCCCGTAACGTTTAAATCAAACTTATGGGCCAGCCAGGCACATACTCCTAATATCTTTTTTTCGACTTTCATTATTAAAGTGTCCAGAATTTTAGTCGGTAGAATTGAAAACGGAAATATTGCCTTAGATCCAGTACTAAGGCCATTAAAAAATAGACTAACACGGGACTTCCTGCCGTGATAAAGGAAAAGTAAATAAATATTAGTCTTATTTTAGAACTGGAAACTCCCAGTTTATGACCCCACCATGAGCATACACCAAAGGCGTTTCGCTCAAAGAAATCAATTATGTTTTGGATAGTCTTATTCATAAATCTGCATGATTTTATTACCAAGGGTACAATTTACGCATTTTTTGTTATTGCAATAATGATTTTTAAGTTGAAGCAGGGATTGCGTCTCAAACGCCGACCTCGCCTCAAACCCTATTTTTTTAAACCCTCTTATAATAACGTTGTTTTCTGGCTTAATGGATTCTAAAAGTGATAAAGCCTTTTCCTTAAAAGCTTGCTTTTGATTAAGCACGCCATATTCAAATAGGACCGGGACTATTACATTTATTATCACATTATCAATTTTTTGACCCCCAATTTTAGCCGAATGCTCTACAGTTGTCTTGTTAAAATGGTAATGGTTCTCCCAATATGAAAACGCGCTTGTTTCCAAAATAGTTTTAAACTGCGATATTTCTGAGCTAATTAATCCACTAAAATTAAAATCCTTTTTGGCAATTAAACTCGCTACTTGAGCTAAACGGATTGTGGGTAAATTTCCAGGCATCATCCTACCGAATCTCCATAAACTAAGGTCTATGGGTTTTAACTTATATTTCTTTTGAAGAAAGCTAAATTCTTTTCTAAGGATTTCAGGGTAATCTTCTTCAAATGATTGATTTAAAAAACCTGCCGTTCCGAAAAGTAGAGCTTCAATCTGCCTAGGGTTGTTTAAATGTTTCCTAAGGATTTTAAGAGGTAATTCCTTGCTTAGCATTCGCATTGGTGTGACGTTGACTTTTAAGCCAAAATTTGCCGTTAACAACTCGTAAAGAGTCTGTTCCCAATCGTTATTAGTTGAAGAAACGACGTCTCCCACATGTTTCCCTTTCTCCATAAGCCTTTCTATTAATAGATTAGAATAGAAACCCGGAATTTGTAACTGCTCCTTATCCTTTATTGATTGTTCACAAGGAATCCAATTGCCGTTGGAGATTAGATTTTCATAATTGTGCTGAAGCTTTTTTGGGATCTTCCCTTTGAGTTCTAAGTGAGGAATTGAAATTCCGTTGGGGAGAGGTACTTCTTTATCGTGATTGTAAACCACATGAAGGATTACATTATTGTAAGCATTGTCGAACTGGTGTTTGTGGGCAAACCAATCACTACTGTTTACATGAATTTCTACGTTCCCTGCCCAAACGGTGTCTCCAATTTTTAACCGAGCATTGGAGAAATCGGGTCCAGAATCAAAATTATGGATGCCTGGGTTGAGCACAAGGATAGGCTCCCCTTTCGCTGTTATTAAATCGTTAGGGTTTATACGTTTGAATTTCCATATGTAATGCAGGAAATCCTCTTTCATTTTATTGGCTTACTGCTAACATATATGTCGCGAGATGTTCTTCCATCTCTTTCTGTATTTTTTGTGCCGCTTCGGCAGCTTTTTCGGCGAAATCCTCTCCACTTGAAGCGTAAATAATTCCGCGTGATGAATTCACTAATAATCCGCAATCTTTGGTCATGGCTAATCGGCTAACTTCTTCTAAGCTTCCGCCTTGAGCTCCAACACCTGGAACTAAAAGAAAATATTCCTTTGCTAACTCCCTAACTTTTGAAAGGTATTCACCACGTGTGGCTCCAGCTACAAACATTAAATTGTGAGAGTTTCCCCAGGTTACCGCCTTCTCAATTACCGATTCAAATAGATATTTCCCATTTTCATCTTTTATGAATTGGAAGTCCATTGCACCAACATTTGAGGTAAGGGCCAATAAAATCGCCCATTTTCCAGGATATTCTAAAAATGGTTTTACACTATCTTCGCCCATATAAGGGGCTATGGTTAGGCTGTCGTAGGTTTTTCCTTCACCTGAAAAGAATGCTTTTGCATATCTATCTGAAGTGTTTCCAATATCACCGCGTTTTGCATCGGCAATGGTGAAAACATTCTCAGGAAGCATTTCAAGCGTCTTCTCAAGTAATTCCCATCCTTTTGTCCCCATTGCCTCATAAAAAGCGGTGTTAATTTTATAGGAAACAGTATAAGGCAGGGTTGCTTCAATAATGGCCTTATTGAATTTTAAAATTCCATCTGGATCGTTTTTTAAATGAATTGGCAACTTCTCTTGGTCGGTGTCTAGCCCAACACATAAGTAACTATTCTTTTCAACGATTTGATTAATAAGGGTTAACCTGTCCATTTTTTAAAGCTTGAGTAAAATAATTCATGCAAATTTACAAAGAAAACCAAGTAGGGGACGATATTTTAATTAATTAAAAATTGTCCACTTAGTTTTCCTTCTGGAGTTTCTATTTGGTAAAAGTATATTCCAGAATTAAGATTGATTTCTGGTTTCCACTTTAACTCTCCTTTTGTAAGTACTTTGTTTTCAACGTGTAACTTACGCCCAAGGGTATTATATATACTCATTTTTCCGATTCCTGGTTTTGTTAATTTAAAGGAAAAACTTGGGATATCAGTGGATGGGTTTGGAAAAACCAGTGCGGCAGATTGAATTGAATTTCCCTCATCTAATCCCAATACGGCACATCTTTCTTCGCTTAAAACACGAACAATATATTCACCGAATTCAAGCTTTTCTGGGTCTTGAGGAAAGGTTACATCGTTAATCAGGAATCCTCCAAAATCATTTACCCGCACAGTAGCGTATAAAACAAAACTAAAATCACCGGTATCCGTTGGCGTTCCAGTAAAAGAAACACAACCTGTTTCATCATCTTGAAAGACACTATCTGTTGGGTCGCACAAGAATTCAATTCCTGGAGGCAGATTGGTAATTGAATCAATCCTTACCCAATCCAAGTCGAATTTACCATCTTGTCCATATTGGTCACCATCGGCAGAATCTGGAACATTTATGGTGAAAGTGAAATTATAAGGTTGGTTGAGACAGGCTCTTTTATGTACTCCTCGTTTCGGATTTGAAAACCTAGGATAAAGGTTGTCTGGTGGAGGCCACACGCCTTCTTCGGTATATTGCGTATCAGGTTCGCAAACCTGAGCTTGAGAACTTTGGTTGAATGCTAAAAGCATTAAAAAAACTGATAAATTGATTAAATATTTCATTTTGTTTTTCCGTTTCACTTTAAAGATACCCAATTTTAGGTTAAATTAAGACATTTTAGTAGCCCACGATCCAATCTGAAAGTTAAAATGCCAGTAAAAAAATACCTTATAAAAATAGTCTTAAGTATATTATTAGTAATCGTTTGTGCTCCAATAATTAAAGGGCAGACTGCGGTTTTTGCTGGAAAAATTTTTGATGGGGAATCCAAAATTGAATTGGCTTTTGCTACCATCGCATTAAATAGTAATGGTACAATAACTAATGAAAAAGGAGAATTTGCATTAACCGTAAATCCAGGAAAATATCTTTTGACTATTAAGTTTTTAGGGTATCGAACATTTCAAGATTCTATATCAATTGCTTCAAACTTTAAAAAGGACTTTCCGCTTGAGCGGATAAGTACACTTTTAGAAACAGCCACTATTACATCCTCACGATTTGAACAGGAGTTGGGTAGGGTTACTGTTACTACCGAGGTGATTCCGCCAAGATTAATCGAACAGACTAACGCCACTAGTGTGGAGCAAGCGTTAGATAAGGTCCCTGGTGTTAATATTATTGATGGCCAGGCAAATATTCGTGGAGGATCAGGTTATTCTCGAGGCATTGGGAGTAGAGTTGCGCTATTGGTAGACGATATCCCCATTTTACGTGCCGATGCTGGAATACCAAATTGGGATTTTATTCCTATTGAAAATGTAGAACGCATTGAAGTGGTGAAAGGTGCAGGGTCTGTTCTCTACGGTACCGCAGCAATGAATGGGGTAATAAATGTAAAAACTGCTTTCCCCACCGCCCAGCCTTATACCAAAGTGACCACTTTTGCTGGGGTTTATGGTGGTCCAAAAGATTCAAGGAAGAAATGGTGGGGAAAGGAAACTCCATTCTTAACTGGGTCTTCGATGGCGCACCGACAAAAAGTAGGGAGATTGGATGTTGTTTTGGGAAGTTATGCTTTCGCTGAAAACGGTTTCAGAGAAGGAACATTTTCTCGTCGAGGAAGAGTAAACGCTAATTTACGTTATAGAATTACCCCCAATCTAAATGTTGGATTGAATACCAATGTACAAACCGGACATCAGGTAAGTCACCTTTTTTGGGCCAATATTGATTCAGGCGGTTACCAGGCAATTCCAGAAGCCCTTATTACCGAACAGCAATTCAGGATTACTGTTGATCCCTATTTAACATTTATTGACGGTTGGAGAGGGGTGCATAAACTTCGTGGGAGATATTACGATGTAGAAAACGACAATGGGAATTTTCAATCGAATAGCACCCAAGCTCGGTTTACGGAGTATCAATATTCAATACAACTACCCATTTGGGAAACTAATTTAACCGGTGGAGCCGTGGCTCAATGGGCCGATGCAAAATCCGATTTTTATAGAGACACCGTTTTTAAATCCAACAATCAAGCAGCCTATTTACAGCTATCCTCCTCGCCATTTCCAAGACTTACCATGAATGTTGGTGCACGTTATGAGCGGAACGAAATAATAACTCCTGATAGCTCAACCAATGATGCTCAGCCAGTATTTAAGGCAGGTGTTAATTATAGAATTGCGGCATTTACTTACCTTCGAGCCTCTTATGGCGAAGCTTATAGGTTCCCTACAATTGCTGAGAAATATATAAGCAATACCGCTGGAGCCATTAAATTCTTTCCAAATCCATTTCTTTTTCCAGAAAATGGTTGGGGTGTAGAGCTTGGTGTAAAACAAGGATTTTCGATTGGCGCTCTAAAAGGATTATTTGATTTCTCCGTTTTCTGGAATGAGTATAGCGACATGATGGAGATTGTGTTCGGTTGTCAAGGACCGAATTGTAAAAGCTTGTTTGAAGGGCCTTTAAATTCTTTAGGTTTTGCCACCATTAATATTGGGGATACCAGAATTAAAGGCTTGGAAGGAAGCTTACTTTTAAGTGGGAAAATTGGGAATGTTAACCTTAACGTCCTTACTGGTTATACCTACATCGATCCACGGTTTTTAGATAATATTGAGCTTCAAACACGCTTTTCTTCAAGCGATAAAAACCTTTTAAAATACCGTTTCCGCCATGTGTATAAGGGTGATTTGGAAGCTAGATACCAAGGTTTTTTCCTTGGGACTGATGTTTTTTATAATTCCTTTATGGAGGCAATTGATGTGGCGTTTAGCGATGGATTGCCAGATTTAAAGAAATATCGAGCCAAGCATGATTTTGGTGATTGGGTTTTTGGTGGTCGCCTAGGTTATCAAGCCGAATCGGGGAGTAGGTTTTCTTTCATAGTTAAAAACCTATTGAATGAAGAGTATACCGTACGTCCGGCACTTTTTGAAGCGCCAAGGAATTATACGGTAAAGGTTGAATGGGTGATAAAATAAAAAAGGCGGATAATTACTTATCCGCCTCATTATAAATATTACTTCGTGAACTAATAGTCCAATGGTTCTTTAACTTTTCCCTTTTTGGCAATGTTCATTTTCTTTTCACTTATATTGTAAGTATCATAAAGTGATAACACGTGCACTCCAAGATTTTCGATTGAAATTGGAGATCCTACAGGGATGTCGGTAAGGTTAGTATCCCTAATGTTTTCGCCATCTACCAAAACTACAAGTCCAGAGCCGATAGCTTCCATTTTATTTCCATCCGTTATTATTAACCCAGTGTCTTCACCAAGTCCTATTCCCAACATGGCTGGGTTTGATGCTACCGCTTGGAATAATCTTCCAATTCTTCCTCTTTTTACAAAGTGAGTATCAATTATAACGCCATCAATAAAGCCTAATCCTTGCGTGATTTTTACTTCACCTTTTAAGAGGGCTTCTGAACTGCTTCCTTGATAGATCATAGAGTTTGAAGCCGCTGCTGCACCCGCAGATGTTCCAGCAATTAACAATCCCTCTTCTTGGTATCTTGTTGAAAGAGTTTTTAAGAATTGAGTTCCTCCATAAATTGAGGTAAGCCTTAATTGATCTCCGCCACTGAAAATTACAATATCAGCTGCGTTTAACCTTTTGATAACCTCTGGGTCATTTGCTTCTTCACGTTTGGTGATGTTTAAAACTCCAGTATTGTCGCATCCAGCTAAAGAAAACGCCTTGATAAAATCTTCTCCAATCTCAGCAGGAATTTGACTTGCTGTTGGGACTATTTCTACACGAGATTCAGGACCCTTAGATTCATTTAAAATTCTTCGTACTATTCCGAGTTGGTAGTAATTTAAATTTCTATCCCTAGCATCGTTGGTTCCTTCGCGGTCGCCTTTGTCCATTGCACCTCCGATAACAACTAATTTTCCGGTTGGATTCATTTATATTCAATTTTTTTACTGGCCTTATAAATCCGTAAATGTCTAAAAATCAGCAAAGTTTTTGCTTCAACAGAAAGTCCTTAAAAAGGTTTTCCAAAAGCTTATTTTTTGTTACAATTCGATTGATTTTTGCTTTATTTGAACTTCCAATAAAGGCAGTCGCAAGATAGGGTCTAATTTCTTTTTAATTGCGGCTTTTAATAGAAAATATTTAAATTGATGCTCTTTAATGAAGGCGAGCAAATCGCCTATAAGTACTAGGTAAAATAAACTTAAATAGAAACACGAAAAAAACACCTGCGATATATGATGGAAATTCAAAAAATCCAAGTTCTTAAAGGACCAAACATTTGGAGTATAAGACGCCATAATTTGATTCAAATGCGACTGGATTTGAAAGAGATGGAACAGCGACCAAGTAATAAGGTCGACGGCTTTGCTGAGAGATTAGAAAAAATGTTCCCGTCAATGTTTAGCCACCGTTGCTCGGTGGGTGAGCCTGGAGGTTTTTTCCAACGTGTACAAGGTGGAACTTGGATGGGCCACATTATTGAGCACGTTGCATTAGAAATTCAAACGCTTGCAGGTATGGACACTGGTTTCGGAAGAACCCGTGAAACAA
>JBLIKP010000008.1:0-42172 GCA_047635375.1 Sphingobacteriales bacterium
TGCTTGCTGCATTTCCAGCGATAGTGTAATAAATTCCATATACATCTCGCGCCGTATCTTGAATCATGTTTTCTCCAATACCATCGGCTTTTACTGTGTGTTTGAAGACGAATCTCCTTGAATCTTTGGCTAGGGCATAAAAGCGAGCGCCATTATTCACCGATTTGTAGCTAAGGTGAAGTTTTGCATCAAACTCGGGAAATTCAACGTTTATCCAACAAGGCTCTGTGTTTTTGCTTTGGTCTGGCACTACTTTGGCATATTTCGGATAGTCAAAAGTAAATGGGCAGGTTGAGTCAAATTTGATGTATTCTTTTTCTGGAAACGTGATTTTGTGATAACCTCGAGGCTTAGGGCTATAGTCACCGCCACCACAGGCCAATAATATGCATGAAATCAAAAATACAAATGGGATAAAGGTTCCCTTCAACTGTGTGCTCATTTAATTTTCTTCTTTATCCATTTGCAAATCAGGATTAACTGGCTCGTCTAAAATGGTAATCTTAACTCTTTTAATTCTTCGCTTGTCGACAGACTCAACTTTAAACTTAAAAATGTCGTAGTATAATTCTTCTCTTAATTTCGGGATTTTTCCAGCTATCTCGAGAATCAGCCCACCTAATGTGTCGGCCTCACCGCGTACTTTATCAAACGGATTTTCATCAAGATTCATTATCTTGAATAGGTCATTTATTGAAACCTTGGCATCAAAAACATAGTTTGCATCGTCCAGTTTTGAATACTTAAGATCATCGGCTAAATCATCAAGTTCATCGTTAATTTCTCCAACGATTTCTTCAAGAATATCTTCCAATGTCACAATTCCTGAGGTCCCCCCATATTCATCAACCACGATAGCCATATGCATTCGTTTTAGTTGGAACTCCTTAAGTAGGTCGTCAATTTTCTTGCTTTCCGGAACGAAAAATGCATTGCGAACTAAGTTCTGCCAGTTTACATCTATGTCTTCGCCTAGGTAGGGTAAAAGGTCTTTAATGAATAAAATCCCCTTAACATTGTCAATGGTTTCGTCATAGACTGGAACTCTTGAGTATCCAGCATCAACAATTTCCTTCACAATCGTTTTAAAATCTGAGGAAATATCAAAACTTGTGATATCTACTCTAGACCGCATGATTTGCTTCACGGGAATATTTCCAAAGCGGACAATTCCCTTTAAAATATCCTTGTCTTCATCTTTTTCAACGTCATCAGAAGTAAGGTCGATTGCATGGTTAAGCTCATCGACACTTAGGTCGTGACCTTTTTTGGTAATCCTTTTGTCGATAAACTTGGTTGCCGAAACAAGCAAATAGCTTAATGGGAATAAAATTTTACCTAAAATCATTAGCGGGTAAGCCATGATTCTGCTGAATTTCAGGGCGTTTTGATTTGCATAAACCTTGGGCATAATTTCCCCTAAAAGCACCAAGACAAAGGTTACAAGCACAACTTCAATAAAAAATCCAACTTTCGGGTAGGCTACCATATTAAACAGCATAAGTGTAAGCGAGCTGAATAAAATAACCACTAAAATATTGAAGAAATTATTGGCTATAAGGATGGTTGCCAGAAGGTATTTTGGTTTTAACAGAAGGTTTGTAATTTCTTTATCCTTACGGTCATCGCTTTCGCGGATGGTCGTAAGTTGGGTGTTCCCCATAGAAAACAGAGAGACCTCCGAGCCTGAAATCAAGGCTGAGCAAATCAGGAAAAAGAAAATTATAAAAATTAAGACGATGAGACTGCCCCAATCAGGGCTTAGAAAAAAAGCTTCAATAAATCCTGTGATTCCCTCATCAGTAACAAAGGATGAGGGAGGTACCGAGTCAGGGTTTGATGTTTCCAAAATTAAGATTTAATTAAAACCAAGGTTAAAACGGTAGATCGTCATCTCCTTCTGAAGATGATGAATTTGATGCAGGCGTTGCCGCTGCAGTTTGTGGAACACCGTCTTGTGTTTGGTTTCCTTGGAAGCCACCACCGCCTCCTTGATTATCGTCGCGTTTTCCAAGCATGGTAAAAGTGTCGGCGAATATTTCAGTAGTATAGCGTTTGTTTCCTTCCTTATCGTCCCAAGAGCGTGTACGAAGTTTACCTTCGATATAAACAAGCTTTCCTTTAGTCAGGTATTTTTCAGCGATTTCGGCAAGTTTTCTCCAAACAACAATGTTGTGCCATTCGGTTTTGTCGGTACGCTTTCCTTCTTTGTCAGTGAAGGTTTCTGTGGTAGCAATGGTGAAATTAGCAACAGAAGCGCCATTTTCAAGATGACGTACCTCAGGATCTTTTCCTAGGTGGCCGATTAACATTACTTTATTCAATGATGACATAAGTGTCTAATTTTTAACTTTTTAATGAATGCTTTTCAAGGTATTTTTCAAGTAACCTTGATGATGCAAATTTATGAATATCTTTTGATTTAATTTCCAACAAGTTGGAATCAAGGTAATTATTTAGCTCCACTTCCCAAAATCGGGCAATAATAACCTGGTGAGACAGTATATGTTTAATCTCTTCAGTTAGTCTGGGAGCCTTTATTACATTTGATTTTGTTAAGTATGGTGCTTGAGGATCTTGAGCTAAATTTGTCCAATCTTGGAGATTTGAAGTTTCGATCATTGGGAAGTCAAAAAGGCCTTGCCAAATGTCTTTTTCTCCTCGCTTTAGGAGATATGTAGTGTCCTTAAACGTGCAAATTAGGTAGTTGAAATATCTAGTCCTAATCTTGGTCTTCCTAGATTTTACTGGAAAATCAAAAACGTTCTCATCGGCGAAAGCCTTGCATTCACGATTAAAAATGCAATCGGTGCAGTTCGGATTTTTAGGTTTGCATATGGTTGCTCCGAATTCCATAATTCCTTGGTTAAAAGAATCTGGTTCTTCGGGAGAAATCAATTCCGTAGCTAATTCCTTGAATATTTTTTGACCCTTGCCCGTATCGATTGGTGCAGACTCTCCAAAGAATCTGCTTAGGAAGCGATAAACATTGCCATCGACTACGGCTTTTACCTCTTTAAAAGCGAAAGAAGAAATGGCGGAAGCGGAATAGTCACCAACGCCGGGTAATTTTATCAAATCTTGGTAGTTATTTGGAAATTTCCCGTCCAAATCATGGTGAATAATACGCATTGCTTTGTGCATATTTCGGGCTCTAGAATAGTATCCAAGCCCTTGCCAGTTTTTTAGAATTTCATCTTCATCGGCACGGGCCAAATCTGCTACAGTTGGGAAGTTTTTTAAAAACTTATTATAATACGGTAACCCTTGCTCTACGCGGGTTTGCTGCATTATTATCTCCGACAAATAAATGGGATAAGGGTTGGAAGTTTGGCGCCAAGGGAGGTCTCTTCCATTTTGCTTGTACCAGGCGATTAATCGGTCGGAAAAATTCATTTAGCAAAGGTAGTTTTTCTAATAAATTAAGAATAATGCAAATAGGTGGAAAAATTGAGGTAATTTTTATTTAGCCGATATAATCAGTGATAGTGCGTGTTTCAACAGTAATAAGGGTTTGAGGTAAAAAAAATTGTCAATAAAAGTTTCGAATTAAACGATGAAAACGGTAATATTGCACCCCGAAAAATAAGTAAATAATCAAGTAACTTACTAACTCACAATTAATTGTTATGACAAAAGCCGAAGTGATTGCCGAAATCTCCGCAAATACTGGAATTGAAAAAGTAAATGTGCAACAGTCCATCGAATCTTTTTTCCAGGTGGTAAAAAAGGCAATGGTTGAAGGAGAAAATGTATACGTAAGAGGCTTTGGAAGTTTCGTCGTAAAAAAACGTGCTGAAAAAACTGCCCGTAACATTTCAAAGAATACTGCTATTATCATTCCTGAGCATTTTATCCCTAGTTTTAAGCCTTCAAAATCTTTTGTTGAGAGAGTTAAAAATCACAACAAACCTTAATTAAAACTTTATGGAATCAGCGACAAAAAAGCAAGTAATAGTGGTGCTAATTTCGATTGGAATAGTAGCGCTATTACTTTCGCTGAGCACTAGCGTGTTGAACACAACTGGAGATGGTGTCTTGGTTTCAGCAGGGGCCGGACATGTCCACAAACCGATTGATGAAGCTAAATTGGTTTCTGCTGCGAAGGTTAATCTTCCGCAAAGTAGAATCCAAATTATTGAGGTAACTGAGCAATTATTAGCCAACGCCGAAAACAAAAGGGTGGAGTTAAATTTAACCCGGAAATTGGCGCTTCAGTGGGATTCTTTATTACGTTTGGATATAAGTTCATTGTACTACGGAAAGATTTCAGAAATGGAGCCTTCTGCAGGGAATTTCTTTATTCTGGGTGAAAAAAGTCTTGCAGCTTTCAGAGGATTGCCTGATACTGTAGAAAAAGATGTATTTTTGGACCGAGCTCAGCACGCTTATGAAGCTGTGTTGGAACTTGATTCCAATGATATTGATGCGAAAGCAGGTCTAGGCATCTGTTTAGTTGAAGGTTCAGGAATGCCAATGCAAGGTATTCAGTTGCTTTTAGGAGTGATTGAAAAGGAGCCTAACCACTTCAATGCCAATAAGAGTTTGGGGATTTTCAGTATGAGAACTGGGCAGTTTGACAAGGCTGTGCAGCGATTAACTGTTGCTTCCAAACAAAAATCAGATCCAGAGGTTCTTTTCTTTTTAGGAGAAGCCCATATGGAGTTGGGAGATAATGAAAAAGCAATTCAATCTTTTGAAGAATGTAAGGCGTTAGTTAATAACCCTGAGTTTGAGAGAGAATTAAATAATTACATTAATAGTTTAAAAAACATTTAAATCTAAAGTTATGCCAAGCGGTAAAAAAAGAAAAAGACATAAGATGGCTACTCACAAACGTAAGAAGCGTCTTAGAAAGAACAGACACAAGAAGAAGTAGTAGACTTCTTTACGTGATCTTATGTAACAGTATTTCATATATTTGAAACCCAGGTTCATCACAGACAATTCCCTTGAATTAATCGTTCAAAGGAATTGTTTTGGGGTGTACCTGTTTGTGGTATATGGTTGTTTTTAAAGCAACCCCATTGGCAGGTGCGCCTAGTTTTAAAGGTTGATGAACCTTTAGCCATTCACTTTTGGATAAAGAACTCATAATACAGTCCTCAGCTGAGGAGGTAAAAATAGCCCTTCTACAGGATAGGGAGCTTCTAGAGTTAAATACCGAAAAAAGTGACAGCAATTACGCTGTAGGCGATATATATTTAGGACGTGTTAAACGCACAATGCCTGGTTTAAATGCAGCCTTCGTAGACATTGGATACGAAAAAGATGCGTTTTTACATTACTTGGACCTAGGTCCGCAGGTTAAGTCCTTGCTTAAGTATGCAAAGATTCATAAGAACCAAAAGGATCAAACTTCTGATTTAAAAGGTTTTAAACTTGAATCTGATATCAGCAAATCTGGAAAGATTGGTGATTTACTTAAGAAGAATCAATATATCGCTGTACAAGTTGTAAAGGAGCCTATTTCAAGCAAAGGCCCAAGAGTAAGTAGTGATATTTCACTTGCCGGAAGGTATGTGGTAATGGTCCCTTTTACCAATGTTGTTACTATTAGTAAGCGTGTAAATACGACTGCTGAGAAAAAACGGTTAGTAAACCTTGTAGAAAGCATAAAACCAGCAAATTTCGGCGTAATCATACGTACAGCCGCTGAGGAAAAAGGCGTTGCCGAAATTCATAAAGACATTTTAGACCTCAAAGCAAAGTGGGATAAATTTACTGCGGCCCTGCATGATGCAACTCCTCGCGACAAGGTTCTCGGAGAGATAAACCGTACTTCATCTATTATTAGAGATTTATTGAACGACGATTTCACAAAAATCACCATCGACAATGAAGCTTTATACGATGAAATACGCAATTACATCAAAGAAATCGCTCCAACAAAGGAGAAGATTGTGCGTAGGTACGAAAACAGTACGCCTATTTTCGATGCGCTCGGAATAAATAAGCAGATAAAGGGTCTTTTTGGTAAAACAGTAAACCTTCCAAACGGAAGTTACCTTGTTATTGAGCATACTGAAGCATTGCACGTTATTGACGTGAACAGTGGAAACAGAGCAAATATCGCAGGAAGCCAAGAGGAAAACGCATTCAAAGTAAACATGGATGCTGCAAAAGAAATTGTTCGCCAGCTTCGATTGCGTGATATGGGCGGAATTATCGTAATCGATTTTATCGATATGCGTAGCGCCGATAACAAGAAAAAACTCTTTAATATATTAAAGGAGGAGATGGCAAGTGAACGTGCAAAGCACACAATTTTGCCTCCAACAAAATTCGGTTTAGTGCAGATTACTCGTCAGCGTGTTCGCCCTGAAATGAACATTATTACTGCTGAAGTTTGTCCTGCATGTGAAGGTTCAGGAAAGATTAAAGCAAGCATACTTTTAGTTGATGAGATTGCCACTAATTTGGATTACATCATCAAAAATCAAAACCAAAAGGAAATTACCCTTTTCGTTCATCCGTATGTTGAAGCCTACCTGAAAAAAGGTATGCCATCGGTTCAATGGAAATGGTTCTTTAAATATAAAAAGTGGGTGAAACTAAAGAGTAACCCGAATTTCACCATGACAGAATATAGGTTCTTTAAATCCCTGGATGAAGAAATAACCATTTAAGGTTTATTTTTATTTACTACCTTAATTATTTGGCCAGTTTTAATCGAATAGGATTTCAGCCCATTCAAGGCCAATAATTCTTCGGGACTCATTTTGAACTCTTTTGAAATTGAAAAAATATCATCGCTTGACCTTACTTGGTAGGCGATGATATTATTCAAATCATAGAAATAATAAACTTTCAGCCTCTGGCCGAAACTGATTTCCTCTTCTCTTAAATTATTAAGCGAAATGAGGTCGTCTATTTTCATATTAAACTTTTTCCCTACCTGATTAATCGTTTCTCTAGGCTTAACATCGTAGTAAAGAATAAGGGTGTCGCTTGCCTCAATTTCATTGTAATTTTTTTCAATTAGGCTTCCCGTGGAATTGAATTTTTTTACTTTAAGTCGTCTGCTTTTTTCAGTTACTTCAAAAACTAGGGGTGCTCTATTTTTATCATTCAAGTTGACCTGTAGGTTTTCGTTTCTGAATTCAAAATTAGATCCAAGAGAGTTTTTGTAAATCTTAACGTCGTAATTATTTAGTGGTAAGAAGAAATTAAAGTCTCCCCTTGATCCGGTAAGTGTTTCGTATACTTTTCCCTTTGGGTCGGTGGCGGTGATTTTTATCCCCGATAGCTTAATGGCCTGTTCCTTGGAGTATTTTACCTTTGTTAACATCACCTTTCCAGTCAGTCCAACCCCGTTTATGAGGGGTAATTTTACTTCCTGAGTTTTTCTAACTCTATAATTGGTTTGGTAACCTGTTGGTAAATACCAACCCTGTCCATCAACAATAGAAACTCTATATTCACCCTTTGGGAGTTTCTTGTAAATTATTCTGCCATTTTTATCCGTAATAAATGAAAGGCCATTTACACTTACGATTGCCCCAGATTTAGCAGGCTCATTCTCATCTTGAATCCAGTTCCCATTACTATCGGCAAAAAGGATAACAGAAAGCGTATGACTGATCAAGCGAATTTTATTAAAATTCTTTTTCACACCTACTTTGGCCTCAAATCGGCTAAAAAGCGATGAGGAAATAAAATCCGTTTTTAGGCTAAGGGAATAATTCGAAGGAAGGTAATAGGTGAACGTAGAACCAATTGACCTTCTTCCCGTTTTTTGAATATTGTCTATATAGTAATTTCCTATAAGGAGTAAGGAAAGTTTACTTTCTAAAAATGAAAAGCTCGCGTAAGGTGAAACATTTAAATTTATGGGGTATCTGCCGCTAAGCGAGTATAAATATTGTTCGAAAATATAGTAGGGTCCTACGTTAGCAATATTGCTAATTCCATATTGCAGGTAGCTTAAATTAGCCTTGATTTGGGTTGTAAAAAATGGCTTTAGTGGCACTGATATAGGACGGGCAAATCCTAGATCGGCGGAGGTGAAATAATTTAATCCCTGGTTACCATTACTTTTAAATTCAGTTAGTGTCCTAAAACTTCGGGATGTGAAATCATCAAGGCTCTGTTTTTTAAATGCAGGCTTAAAAACTAGTGAGTTTGAGTTTGAGGTTAAGGAATAGAAAAACTCAATACTTTGATCATATTGGTAAACGCTTCTTATACGCTCCCCATTGAAATACAAGTTTGGATCGCTCCGCCTGATTATTAATCCACCTCCAATTATTTCCTTTTCAGAATATTTATAGAATATCCGCTCACTTAGTTGAAGCTCACCCCTTCTTGATGCTGCATAGGAGGGAGTGCTGTAATAATTAACCAACCTAATATTAGTCTTTCTAATATTCCTGACATAATCGACCCCTGTACCTGCTCCAAATCGAATCAACTGGTTGGTGCGATTTCCATAGTGCTGTTCAGCACCGATTCCCGCCCGTATTTTTATATAATCTTTCTTGGAAGGTCTTACCTCGTATTCCGTGACCAAAAGGCTACTGTTAGTTTTTGTCTGGCCGTTAAATTGCTGGATTATTGCTGAAGTGACCGTATTTTGTGCATCAAGTTCGTATTTATGTTTCCCCATAATGGAGGTTAAGTTTTCTACACTTTTTTTATCTCCTTGAAAGGATTTGTATTGGTTTAATAATACCAATCCAGTGAAAGTTCCATTAGAAGTTTTTGTTTCAGCTTTTACACCTCGTCCGAAAAGATTTTTTTCAAAAAACTCATTCTGGTCTCCTATCCCAATTTTGTAATTAGCCTTGGCATAGTTTAATTGCGCTTCCCGTACAAATAGCCTTTGATTATTGGCGAAATAGAGTGATTGAACTCTGTAGTTTAGTCTCGCGTCTTCCTTTAACCTCAGGTTTCCATAGGCTCTAAATGTGTGGTAGATGAAGCTTGTCCCGAACCCGTTTCCCCAAATTTCGGCTGTATTTGGCAAATAGCTATCAGACAAGGGGTCTGAGAATTTTTTAACACTTGTTATTGGTACAACTTCAAAGTTTACAATACTTATGAGATCATTTTTTGAATCTTTTACATTTAGTGTAAGAGTGGTGTTCCCAAATTGCGTTGCTTTCCTTTCGTTTGATGGCTTTAAGCTTATGTAAATTATGGTGTCTGTTCCATAAGGAAGGGATATTAATTTGTTGTTTTGTGAACTAGTAAATCCCTTTTCTTCTGAGAAATCAATCCTTATTTTGGCGTCAATATTTCCTCGATTCTCCAATTGAAGCTCTAGCATTGCAAAATTTTGATTAAGATAGTAGAATACCTTATTGTTTATTGGATAAACAAAAATCAAGTTGTTTTCAATGACTTTTATTTTCCCTGAAACCGTCAAAGGAGCCCATTCTTTATTTACCGATTCTGTTCTCGCAATAATGTCAAGTATTTGTCCTCCTCCCAAGTCTCGATTTAAATAAATCCGAACGGGTACCAAAAGGGATTTGCCAGGCAATAAAAAATATTCTGGCCGTGGTCGGTTTAAGAATCGGTAATCTGAGCTACCTTCAAAATTAACTGTGAAAGATTGAGCCTTATTTGAAGTATTTTCAATTTCTATTATCGAAATTCCAATACCGCCAGTTTTTTCTAAAAGAGTGTCTTTTTGGAACTTAACCTTAAGTGGGGATGTCTGACCCATAGCAATACCTGTCCCACCCCAAATTGTAAAAATGGTAAGGCTGAGAAAAAGGAAGGATTTGAAGGTCATCGACCTCCAAAAAACGCTATGGATGTTAGGTGTCCTCAAGTATTAGTTTTAACGAATATAATGGATTGTAGTTGCGTAATTTATTTATGGACATAAATATCCGGGAGGTTACGTCCTAAATTATCAAAATCTAAGCCAAAGCCCACCACAAAAGCAGGCGGAATTGAAAACCCAACCCAATCTGGGGCAATGTTTTTCTGGCATTTTTCTGGCTTGAAAAGTAAAGTCGCAATTTTAACGTTTTTAAATTCTTTTTCCGCCAATATTTCTAAAAGAAAGGAAACAGTGTGTCCAGTATCAACTATGTCTTCCACAATAATGAGCGGCTGATCTTTTTTTTCGGGTAGTTCAAGGAAATCAATAGTTGGAGGGCCGTTTTCCATTCCATTGTAACTCTTGATTTTTGTGAAACCCCATTCACATTCACCTGAAAAAGCTTGGGTTAATTCCATGGCAAAAGGTGTGGCACCTTTTAAAACGATTAAAAAATAGGGAATTTGTCCACCGTAAATTTTCGTGATTTCTTCCCCCATGATTTTTATCTTTCGTGATATTTCTTCCTGGGAAAAAAGGATTTGAAACACTTTGTCGTGCAAAATTATGGTGGATGGCATTCCTGTTTTTTGGGTTTAAGATTTAAATGTAAACGGAATTTCGGATTTTAGAATGAATTCCGAGGTCTAAAAGATTTTTTAAGGTATTTTTGGACTAAATTCAGCAGATATGAAGATATTTTCTCCTTTCGACGGTAAAACTAGACTTGGAATTTTAGGTGGCGGTCAATTAGGTCGCATGCTTCTTACTGAAGTAAACAAACTAAATGTTGAAGTTTCAATCCTTGATCCTGACCCAAATGCTCCATGTAGCGTGTTTGAAGGTAGTTTCGTTCTTGGCGATTTTAAAGATTTTAATACGGTTATGGCTTTCGCCGAAAGCGTAGACATCATCACCATAGAAATTGAAAATGTAAATATCCAAGCATTACGAGAACTTAAGAAAAAAGGAAAAAAAGTTTATCCAGACCCTGAAATTTTAGCAACTGTTAAAGACAAAGGGATTCAAAAGCAATTCTACCTTGACAATAATATCCCGACGGCAAAATTCGAATTAATTTCCGCCGACAAGGCACCAGAAAACCTTCCTTTTACTTTTCCATTCGTTCAAAAAACGAGGACCGGCGGGTACGACGGAAGAGGGGTTCAGATTATAAGAACCGAAGCCGACCTTGCTAACTTTTGGAATGGAGATACACTACTTGAAGAGATGGTCCCTTTCGAAAAGGAAATTGCGGTTATTGTTTCTCGGGGTAAAAATGGTGAGGTAAAAACTTTCCCATCTGTTGAAATGGAATTTCATCCAACAGCCAACCTCGTAGAGTTTTTGGTTAGCCCTTCGTCACTTTCTCAGGAGCTAAAAGATAAGGCATCGGCTATAGCCGAAAAAGTGGCAACCGCTTTCGGCCTTGTTGGAATTATGGCCGTCGAGATGTTTTTAACCAAGACTGGCGATATTTTGGTTAACGAGGTAGCTCCGCGTCCACACAATTCGGGACACCAAACCATTGAAGGGAATGTAACCTCACAATATGCTCAACTCCTGCGTGCTTTGCTTGAACAGCCTTTGGGCGACACGTCTTTGCGTGGTGCGAGCGTGATGGTTAATCTGCTTGGCGCGGATGGTCATGAGGGTATCGTGAGCTATGCTGGATTAGACGAGGTTTTGGCAATTTCGGGGACGTATGTGCACCTTTACGGAAAGAAAAATACGCGTTCATTTAGAAAAATGGGACACATTACAATATGCGACAATGACCTTGACCAAGCTGTGGCTAGGGCGAGAAAGGTTAAAGAAATTATAAAATCGATAAGCAATTAAAATATAAAAACATGGCGAAACCATTAGTAGGAATAATCATGGGGAGCGATTCAGACCTTCCTGTAATGCAGGATGCGGCGGATATGCTCACAGAATTTAACATCGATTTCGAAATCACCGTAGTTAGTGCTCATCGTACTCCCGAAAGGATGTATGAGTATGCTAAAAGCGTGCGTTCTCGCGGACTAAAATGCGTAATTGCCGGCGCTGGTGGTGCTGCGCATCTTCCGGGAATGGTTGCAGCCATTACAGAATTACCCGTAATTGGCGTTCCTGTAAAATCAAGAAATTCTATTGACGGGTGGGATAGCGTGCTAAGCATTCTTCAAATGCCAGGTGGCGTACCTGTAGCAACGGTCGCTCTTGACGGCGCGAAAAATGCGGGAATTTTGGCAGCACAAATCGTTGGAGCCTCTGACGATAAAGTGCTTGATTCCATTCGTGCCTATAAAGATAATTTACGTTCGATTGTAGAAGCCAAAGCGGCAAAACTTGAAGCTAAGTAATTTGTTGTCTCAGGGTTAATGCGAAAAGAAAACTTTCATATTCATAGCTTTCCAAGCGGATTGCGAATGGTGTTCCGTGCGACGTCGGACTCACAAGTGGCACACTGCTGCGTAGTGGTTCAGGCGGGTTCACGTGACGAAACCGAAGAAGAAAACGGAATGGCTCACTTCCTTGAGCACCTCCTCTTCAAGGGAACACACAAAAGAAAATCTCACCATATTTTAAGCCGAATTGAAAATGTAGGTGGCGAAATAAATGCCTATACCAGCAAGGAATATACTTGTCTGCATAGCTCATTTTTAAAAGAACATTTGAATCGAGGAGTAGACCTTCTCGCCGATATTTTTACCAATTCGTCTTTCCCTGAGCGGGAATTGAATAAAGAAAAAGGGGTGATTGTAGATGAAATTGATTCTTACAAGGACCAACCAGAAGAACAGATAAACGACGATTTCGAGGATATTCTTTACGCTGGCCATGCCATGGGAAGAAATATCTTAGGGACGGAAGAATCGGTGAATTCATTTACTACTGATCAGGTGAAAGCCTTCGTGAGTAGAAATTACCTTCCTGAAAAAACAGTGGTTGCCATTGATGGTCCCTTCACTATTCAAAAGGCGATAAAGGTGGTGGAGAAATATTTCGGTCACCTTAAACCATCGACGCAAGTCCAAAATAGGAGTTTAATTACTCCTTATAAACCAATCACCCGAACCGAAGAGCGTAACGCTTTTCAAGCGCATTGCATCATTGGAACACGAGGGTATGACCTTCATCACGAATTAAAATACCCCTTGTTTTTAATGAACGACGTGCTTGGCGGACCAGGAATGAGTTCCCGACTGAACATGCAGATTCGTGAGAAATACGGCTATACCTATCACATAGAATCTTCTTTTCAGCCTTATAGCGACACGGGGAATTTTAATATTTACCTCGGCACCGACTGGAATAAATTGCAGCGCGCAATCACTTTGGTGAAGAAGGAATTAAAACTCCTTCGCGAAAAACCGTTGGGCGTGCTTCAATTAAAAATCGCACGACAAAAATTAACGGGACAAATTGCCCTAGGCGAGGAAAATAGAGTGGGGGGGATAATTTCCCTAGCTCGAAGTCTACTAGTGTACGACGATATTGAACCGCTAGAAACGATTATCAAAAAAATAGAAAATATTTCGGCGACGGATGTAATGGAAGTGGCAAATCAACTATTGATTGAAGACCAACTTTCTATGCTCGCCTTCAAACCCACACAAGAAAACTAATGGATTTTATCGATCACGATTTAAGAGATTATTCTGAGAAATTTACCTCACCAGAAAACGAGGTGCTTGCCGATTTAAACAGAAATACCAACGCCAAGGTGCTTTATCCGCAAATGTTGGCGGGTCATTTACAAGGTAGGGTTTTGAGCATGTTGAGCCACATGATTAAGCCTAAGCGTGTGTTGGAGATTGGTACTTTCACAGGCTATTCTGCAATTTGTTTCGCTGAAGGCCTTGCCGAAGGCGGTATGGTGCACACCATTGACATCAACGAGGAGCTTGAACCCATGGTCGCCGATTACATCAAACGATCTAATTTTCAAGATAAAATCACCCAACACATCGGGAATGCGTTGGACATAATTCCCACTATGGATGAGACATTTGATATGGCTTATCTAGACGCTGATAAAATAAATTACGACAATTATTTTGACCTGGTCTACCCAAAAATGCGCAAAGGTGGTTGGATAATTACCGACAATATTCTTTGGAGCGGAAAAGTCTTGAAAGACCGTGAAGGCTTGGACAAAGACACCGTAGCGATCAAAGACTTCACAGAAAGATTGCATAACGACGATAGGCTGGAGAATGTAGTTCTTCCAATTCGCGATGGGATTTATGTAGCACGCGTAAAATAAAATTATGGGACTGCTGATAAAAAATATAGGCGAACTGTTTCAAGTAAATCGCGGTGAAAAGAAACGCGTTTCAGGGAAAGAAATGGCGACGTTGCCGACGATAAAAAGCGCTTTCCTTTTAGTTAAAGACGAGCTTATTGAAGACTTCGGTAAGATGGATGATTGCTCTCCAGATTCTAGCCATGAAGTGGTAGACGCTCAAGGCGGAAGTGTTTTTCCGTCGTTCTGCGATTCACATACACATCTTGTTTTCGCCGATACCCGCGAGGAAGAATTCGAAGACAGAATAAAGGGCCTTACTTACGAAGAGATTGCTGCCAAAGGCGGCGGGATTATTAATTCCGCGAACAAGCTTCAAGGCATGGACGAAGACGAACTTTATCGTCGTGCTGCAAAACGTTTGGAGAAAATAATTTCCTACGGCACGGGAGCCATTGAAATAAAAAGTGGCTACGGACTTACCCCCGATGCTGAGCTAAAAATGCTTCGCGTAGCGCGTAAGCTAGGAAAGAATTATCCAGTCGAGATAAAAACGAATTTCCTTGCCGCGCACGCATTCCCAAAAGAATTCAAAGAAAACCACCAAGGCTACATCGACCAAATCATCAATGAAATGATGCCTAAGGTTGCTGAAGAAAAACTCGCCGATTTTGTAGATATTTTCTGCGAACGCGGTTATTTCTCCAACGACGAAACCGATCAGATTTTAACCGCAGGAGCGAAATACGGCATGCGCCCGAAAATTCACGTCAACCAATTTTCAATAAGCGGTGGGATAGAAGTTGCGCTTAAACACAACGCACTTTCGGTAGATCACTTGGAAGTTTTATCTGACGAAGAAATCGGGCAACTGAAAAACTCCGAATGTATGCCTACCATGCTGCCAAGTTGTAGCTTTTTCATAAAAATCCCGTTCGGACCAGCGCGCAAGGTGATTGATAGCGGACTTCCACTAGCACTTGCCACAGATTTCAATCCGGGCTCAACGCCATCAGGGAGAATGAGTTTCGTGATGAGCTTGGCATGTATTCACCAAAATCTACTTCCGGCAGAAGCGCTAAACGCGACTACGCTTAACACCGCCTACGCGATGGGAGTGGAAGAAAAAATGGGTAGCATAGACAAAGGAAAATTAGCCTCATTCTTCATCACTGATCCCATCAAAGGATTAAGTTTTATCCCATACAGTTTTGGCGATGACCCTGTAAGAAGAGTCTTTTTAAAAGGGAAAGAATTTAAAGCTTAAGCCATTGTAAAACTTTGCGTTATGAATGAAAGTAGCGTATTTTGCATTAAAGAAATAACCTGATTACCCTAAATAAAAACCAATGAAACAGATAATTGAATGCGTGCCTAATTTTTCTGAAGGCCGTGATTTAAACGTTATAAAACAAATCACCAACGAAATCGAAACCGTAGATGGCGTGAAGCTGCTGGATGTAGATCCAGGGAAGGCGACAAACCGTACGGTGGTAACTTTTGTGGGTGAGCCTGAAGCAGCGATCGAAGCGGCTTTCTTGGCCATCAAAAAAGCCTCCGAGCTTATTGATATGAGCAAACATTCTGGTGAACACCCAAGAATGGGCGCGACTGATGTTTGTCCGCTTATCCCTGTAGCAAATATCTCTATGGAGGAAGTTGCCGAATACGCACACAAACTTGGCAAGCGTGTAGGTCGTGAATTGAATATCCCAGGGTATTTCTACGAAAGTGCTGCTACCAAGCCTGAGCGTAAAAACTTAGCCACCGTGCGTGCTGGGGAATATGAGGGGATGGAGAAAAAGGTTCAAGACCCAAATTGGAAGCCAGATTTCGGGCCGGCGAAGTTCAATGCAAAAACCGGTGTTACCGGGATTTCGGCGCGGGATTTTTTAATCGCGTACAATGTAAATCTTAATACAACTTCTACTCGTCGTGCGAATTCCATCGCCTTCGATATCCGTGAAAACGGAAGGGTAAAACGTACGGGTGATCCTGTGACGGGTGAAATCGTGACCGACGAAAAAGGAAATCCTGTCCGCATTCCAGGGACGTTAAAAGGCGTGAAAGCCATCGGTTGGTACATTGAGGAGTATGGCGTATGTCAGATTTCAATGAACATCACCGATTTCAAAGCGACGCCTTTCCATGTGGCTTACGAAGAAACGTTCAACAAATCGCTTGAGCGCGGATTGCGTGTGACGGGTTCTGAGCTTGTGGGCTTGGTACCGAAATCTGCGATGATTGAAGCGGGAAAATATTTCTTGAAGAAGCAGGAGCGCTCAGTGGGTGTGAGTGAAGAAGAGCTTATCAAAATTGCGATTAGAAGCATGGGCCTTGACGAGTTGGCACCTTTTGATCCTAAGAAAAAAATTATTGAATACATGCTTGACGAAGAGTCGAGTAATTTGGTTGATATGACGGTTAAGGCTTTCGCCGATGAGACCGCGTCAGAATCGCCTGCGCCAGGTGGAGGGTCAATTGCCGCATATGCAGGAGTGCTTGGAGCATCGTTGGGGACAATGGTAGCTAACCTAAGTTCGCATAAGCGCGGATGGGACGATAAATGGGAATACTACAGCGATTGGGCCGAAAAAGGACAAGACCTAAAAGACCAATTGTTGTTCTTGGTTGATGAAGATACACAGGCATTCAATAAAATCATGGAAGCCTTTAGGTTGCCTAACAGCAACGATGCCGAAAAAGCTGAGCGAAGTGAAGCCATTCAAGAAGCCACAAAATATGCGATTGAAATTCCCTTCAAGGTGATGGAGGTTTCGTTCAATACTTTTGATATGTTGGAAGCCATGGCAAAGGACGGATTGAAAGCCTCAATCAGCGATGCTGGTGTGGGTGCGCTGTGTATTCTAACGGCGATTAAAGGAGCATTCTTAAATGTGAAAATTAATCTGGGCGGACTAAAAGACCAAACCTTTAAAACCCAAATTTTAGAAAAGGGAAATAAAATGGTTGCCGAAGCTCAAAAACGTGAAGCGAAAATCCTTGAGATTGTAGAAGCGAAGATTGGGTAATTCCGTTTTAATAAATAATATTCCCCCTTTGGTGTTGAATCGCTGGAGGGGGATTTTTTATTTTCAAGCCAAGAAGCTTTCAAGCAGTTATTCATTCAAGCAGGATAATAAAGTTGATCACCTAAAATAAAATCATTTTACAACCCTTCGTGGACCTTCGCGCCTTCTTCTTTTCTTCGCGGTTAAAACGGACGGAGTATAATTAAAAACGCTTACCTAAATCTTCCCAAATCAAAAGGATCGACCGCCTAAAAACTTCTTGGCTTGATAGCTTAATCTCAAAAAAAAATCCTCGATTTAATAAAAAACCGAGGACTCATTATCTTAAAAAAGATTATTCTATTTCTTTACACGCTCAACATACTCTCCAGTGCGCGTGTCGATTTTTATTCTGTCGTCGCTGTTCACGAAAAGAGGAACTCTTACCTCAGCTCCTGTTTCTACCGTGGCTGGTTTAAGTGAGTTTGTAGCGGTGTCGCCTTTAATTCCAGGCTCTGTATAGGTAATGTCAAGCTCAACAAATGTTGGAGCTTCTCCCATAATGGCTTCATCTTCACCGAAGTGAATTTTTACCTGCATGCTCTCCTGAATAAACTTAGCCGCCTCACCAAAAAGTGTTTTAGGAATAGGAATTTGATCGAATGTCTCGTTGTTCATGCATACAAAGTTGTCGCCTTCTTCGTACAGGTATTGAAATTCGCGGATTTCAACTCTTGAAACATCAACATTTTCACCAGAACGGAACCTAGCTTCTACAGATTTTCCAGTTTCGATGTTCTTCATTTTACATTGGTAAAATGCGCCACCTTTACCGGGCATTGTATGTTGCCATCCCACAACTGTACAAAGTTGTCCGTTGTGCTTTATTATTGATCCTATTCTTACGTCTTGGGTAGTTGCCATTGCTCTTGTATTATTTTATTATTTCAAATATAACGGATTTTGCTTAACCTTTACCCGTTTTAAACTCTTCAATATGAATAAACTGGTCGCAGTTATCGTATTCTGACGCTTGATTGCTGCCAATTAAAATTAATTTATTTCCTGAATAATTCTTGATTAACCCTTTGTACCACTGTATTCCCTCTTCATCTAAATTGATGGTAGGCTCGTCGATAAGTAGGATGGAGGTTTCCGCTAAAAGCGCCATGACCAGTTTAACCCGTTGTTTCATGCCAGAGGAAAAATTCTTTAACAGCTTATTCCTGTGCTTTTCTAAACCCATTAATTGAGGGACTTTTTGCACGTTTAATCCGCCACTTAATGGCTTAAAGCTGAAATGAAACTCCAAGGCTTCAATTAAGGTGTATTCGTCAATCAAGTCAATGTAGGGCGCAGCCATACTCACTTCTTTGTACACCTGGTCGATAGGGATTTCTTTGTTGTTTTCAAGGAAGGCGATTTTTCCTTCGCTGGGAGTGAGTGATCCTGAAATGACTTTCAAGAATGTGCTTTTTCCGGTTCCGTTGCCTCCAAGAATAGCGTAGGCGTTTCCTGCTAGAAATTCAGTGTTTACTCCGCGGAAAATCCATTCTTTATTGAACCTACGGCCAATGTTGTCAAGAACGATCTTCATAATTTTTTTTAATTAAAATACCCTTTCATGATACCACGGTTCGACTGGCGGATGAAGCTTAGGATTAAATCCCTCTCTTCGGTCGCAGGAAGCTCAGTTTCGATGATTTGTACCGCTTGAGAGTTATTGTACCCTTTTAGGTACATGTGGCGGTAAATGTCTTGAATGGAGTTGATTTGATCGGCAGTAAATCCTCTTCGGCGCAAGCCAACAGAATTCACACCCACATAAGATAACGGCTCACGACCACCTTTTGTGAAAGGAGGGACATCTTTTCTTACCAAGGATCCCCCAGAAATCATCACATGTGCTCCAATATTCACGAATTGATGCACGGCTGAAAGTCCGCCAATAATCGCATGGTCTCCTATGGTAATGTGCCCAGCAAGGTTAACCGCATTGGCCAAAATACAATTGTCACCAACAACGCAATCGTGGGCCACATGCACGTAGGCCATAAGCAGACAGTTGTTGCCTACTCGTGTTTCCTGACGATCTTTAGTGCCTTTGTTTATAGTCACACACTCGCGAATGGTAGTGTTGTCACCGATGATAGTTAATGTTTTCTCTCCACCGAATTTCAGATCCTGTGGAACCGCGGAAATTACTGCTCCTGGGAAAATTCGAACATTTTTCCCAATACGCGCGCCTTCCATAATGGCTACGTGCGAACCAATCCAGGTCCCCTCGCCAATTTCGACGTCTTTGTTAATGGTAACAAAGGGTTCGATTACAACATTGTCGGCTATTTTAGCATCTGGATGGACGAAGGCTAGTGGCTGGTTCATTGGAGTAGGTGTTTTTGGGTCGGAGAATTATTGTTTTTTAGCGATTTGAGCCATTAGCTCAGCTTCAGCAACGATTTTATTTCCAACCATTGCAGTAGCTTTCATTTGGCAAATCCCTCTTCGCACGGGTGCGATAAGTTCACATTTAAAGATTAACGTATCCCCAGGGATAACTTTGTCTTTAAATTTAGCTTTATCAATTTTCATGAAGTAGGTCTCGTAATTTTCAGGATCTTCAACCTGGCTCAATACAAGAACACCACCCGTTTGTGCCATGGCTTCAATTTGAAGTACTCCCGGCATAATTGGGTTTCCAGGGAAATGACCCTTGAAAAACTCTTCATTTATGGTGACATTTTTCACGCCAACAACGTGGTTTTTTCCTAATTCAATAATTTTGTCGATCAATAAAAAAGGCTGACGGTGAGGGAGTAGGCGGTGAATGTCGTTAATATCGTATAAAGGCTTTACCGTTGGGTCGTAAGTTTGAATTTTCTTCTTTGCCTTTTCTTTTTTGATTAAGGATTTTATTTTTCTTGCAAACTCAACATTGGCCTTGTGACCTGGTCGTGCGGCCATGAAATGTCCTTTTAATGGAACGCCTACTAAGGCTAAATCACCAATTACGTCAAGTAATTTATGTCGTGCTGGCTCATTTTGATGACGAAGCTCTACATTGTTAAGAATCCCTTCTTTTCGTACTTCAATACGTTCTTTGTTGAACAACTTAGCCAAATGATCTAATTCGTCATCTTTTACCAATCGGTCTACAATTACAATGGCGTTATTTAGGTCACCGCCTTTAATAAGGTTGTGCTCTAATAACATTTCCAGCTCATGAAGGAAACAGAAGGTGCGGCAAGAAGCTATTTCTTTTTTGAATTCGTTGATGTGCGAAATGCTTGCATGCTGACTTCCCAAAACTGGTGAATTGTAATCTACCATCACAGTAAATCTAAACCCGTCAAGGGGCATGGCTACCATCTCTACGCTTCTGTCTTCTTCACTGTAGTGAATGTTGGCAGGTATGGTAAAATATTCTCTATCGGCTTTTTGTTCAAGTAAACCGGTTTTTTCAAGGGCATCAACAAATTGAATTGACGAACCATCCATGATGGGAGTTTCTGGTCCGTCTATCTCAATAAGTACGTTGTCAATCTGCAATCCAGCTAGTGCTGCTAGTACGTGCTCTACCGTTTGAACTACTCCGCCATTTTGCTCGAGGGTGGTTCCACGACTGGTGTCGGTTACGTTATCTACATCTGCATCAATGATTGGTTTGCCTTCTAGGTCTATACGTTGGAATTTAAAACCGTGATTTTCTGGTGCAGGGTTGAAAGTTAGATTTACTTTCTCTCCCGTATGTAATCCAACACCTGAAACTGTTACAGGCGCTTTAATGGTGTGTTGCTTAACGTTCATGGATTGTTAAAAGGTAGTTTGTTTAAGATCTCTCACAAGTTGTTCAAGTTCTTCTAATTTTTTCTCAAGTTCTGGAAGTCGGCGATATACAGCATGTGATCTTAGTGAATCGCGGAAATGCGTTGCTGGACTTCCATTCCAAGGTTTATTTTCTTCTTTAATTGATTTGGCTACACCTGATTGCGAATTGATTTTAGACCCATCAGCAATGGTGATGTGCCCAACGATTCCTACTTGTCCGCCTATCACGCAGTTTTTCCCAATTTTGGTGCTTCCTGAAACGCCCGCCTGAGATGCGATAACGGTGTTTTCACCGATTTCAACATTATGTGCGATTTGGATAAGGTTGTCAAGTTTCACCCCTTTTCGGATGATGGTTGAGCCAAGAGTTGCTCGGTCAATGGTTGTGTTTGCACCGATTTCCACATTATCTTCAATGATAACATTTCCAATCTGACTCACTTTGTTGTACGATCCATCAGCGTTCGGCGCGAAGCCAAAACCGTCAGACCCAATGATTGAGCCACTATGAAGCATGCAGTCTTTCCCAATATGACATTGGGTATAAACGTTCACTCCCGCGTATAGGATGGTGTTGTCACCAAGGGTCACATGGTCACCGATTACTACGTTGGGATGAATTTTTACATTTTCACCGATTTTACAATTGTTTCCGATTACCGCAAAAGCGCCAAGGTATAGTCCGTTGCCGTAGGTTGAGCCTTCTCCAATGTGGGAGTTTTTCTCAATACCTGATTTATTAGTGACTACTTGATTATAAAATTCGAGGATTTTTGCGAATGACTGGTAGGCATCTTCCACGCGGATAAGCGTGCATGAAAGCGGTTTTTCCGGAATAAAATCATTACTTACAATGACAGCAGTTGCCTTTGTGGTGTAAATAAAGTTTTGATATTTTGGGTTCGCCAAAAAAGTCAGGGAGCCGGCTTTCCCTTCTTCAATCTTAGAAATAGTGAATAGTTTCCCATCCACATTTCCTTCTATCGTACCGTTAATTAGCTCACTTACTTGTCCAACCGTAAATTCCATTTGCAACTATTGTTTTACGTAAAACTGCAGCCAAATGTACAAAATTATGATTGGAAAGTAGGGAAAATGACAATGCATAATGGTTTTATGCAATCATAGGGTTAATTACTTATTAAGTACCTTGGGATAGCAGAGGTAATATTTCTCTACGGGAGTGCTTAACATCCTGATGTTTAGGTTGTCTGAAGCTTCTGAAATATCTAAAATCTCACCGTTTTTCATCACAATATTTATTCGTTCGGTTTCAATATTGTAAGCATTATTACTCACCGAATTGGTAAAAACGGCATAGTGAACGTCTTCTTTTGTTATTCCTAATTTCTCAATGGCCAATTTTTCGATTTCGGCGACTCTTCGTTTTGGGAAGGGCTTGTTTGCCAGTTCAATTTTGAAAAGGTTACGGTTAACAATGCACTTGCAAAGGAAGCTTAAAAGCTTATCGTCGTACTTTGCCCATACCTTGAAGGCAGAAAAAAGGTCGTGATCGTCGAGATCGGAGAAGTGATCAAGGCACTCGGGATTATTGCGAAAATCGTCTTCGTTGATTGTTTTGTTGAGAAAATACTTTAGGGCTGGGGAGCCGAAAAGGTCGTTTCCTGAAAGCGCAAGGGTTTTCGCCCTGCGTAGCACTTTTACCAACATCTGCTCCGCCGAAAGCACAGTTTTGTGCAGGTAAACTTGCCAGTACATCAGCCTACGAGCTACAAGAAATTTCTCAATGCTGTAAATCCCTTTTTCTTCAATCACCAGCTCATCATCAACTACGGAGATCATTTTCAAAATTCGGTCAAATCCGATGACTCCCTCAGAAACCCCCGTGTAAAAACTATCCCTATTCAGATAGTCCATGCGGTCCATGTCCAACTGGCCAGAAACCAATTGATGCAGAAAGTTCTTAGAGTACGTGTTTTTAAAGATGGAAATAGCCATGGTTAGCCTTCCGCCGAATTCTTTATTCAAATTCTCCATCATTAGGATGGAAATGTCTTCGTGTGAAACTCCATCTATCAGGCATGTTTCAAGAGCGTGGCTAAACGGCCCATGACCAATGTCGTGAAGTAGGATTGCAATGACTGCCGCTTCTTCCTCTTCTTCGGTAACTTCATGCCCTTTTTGCTTGATGATTTCCAAGGCCTGACTCATTAAGTGCATGGCTCCCAATGCGTGATGAAAGCGAGTGTGAAGCGCTCCCGGGTACACAAGATGGGACAGTCCCAACTGCATAATATGACGCAATCGCTGGAAATATCGGTGCTCAACAAGGTCAAAGATTATTTCATGAGAAATAGTGATGAAGCCGTAAACCGGATCATTAAAAATCTTTTTCTTGTTTATTTGTTTTGTAGGAAGCGCGTTGGACAAATCGGAGGTTTTATTTACACGTGCAAAGTAACGAATCTTAAAAATAATGTAGGAGGTTGCTAGAATAAAAATGATATTTTTCTACTTTAAAACCGAGAGCTTATACTAATTTCGATAATGTCTTGTTATGTATAAGTAACTTATTTCAACCACTACAATTTTAGAAAATACTATGAGCGATATAAAAATATTATGGGCCGACGATGAGATAGATTTGCTTAAACCTCATGTGCTTTTCCTTCAAGAGAAAGGCTATGACGTTTCCACGGTAACCAATGGAAATGATGCCTTGGAAGCAATTAAAGAGTCTCACTTTGACCTTGTGTTTTTAGATGAAAATATGCCCGGATTAACCGGCTTGGAAACGCTAAGTGAAATAAAAAACAGAGACAACACAATTCCTATTGTCTTGATTACCAAGAATGAAGAGGAGGATTTGATGGAAGATGCCATTGGGTCGCGGATTGATGATTATTTAATTAAGCCGGTAAATCCGAGGCAAATTCTACTTACCATCAAAAAGATTATCGACAATAAAAAGTTGGTAAGCCAAAAGACTACGGCGGGATATCAAGTTGATTTCAGAAATATTGCCATCGCCTTTAACGACCGTTTAAACCTTGAGGATTGGATGGGGATTTATAAGAAATTGGTTTATTGGGAGCTTGAGCTTGAGAATAGTGACGACGATAATATGCATGAGATTCTAACCATGCAGAAAAAAGAAGCCAACACTCAATTTTCAAAGTTTATTGAAAACCAATATTTCGATTGGGTGAACGATGATGATGGTCCCGTGATGTCAAATAACGTGATGCGCCGTTGGGTTTTTCCTGAGGTGAAGCAAAAAGACCCGGTTTATTTTATCCTAATCGACAATCTGCGCTACGATCAGTGGAAAATCATTAATCCGCTAATCTCTGAGTATTTCCGTGTAGAAAAGGAAGAACTTTTCATGAGTATTCTGCCCACGGCTACGCAGTATTCAAGAAATGCGATTTTCAGCGGACTCATGCCTTCTGATATGGCGAAAATGCTTCCGCAATGGTGGAAAAATGATGAAGATGACGGCGGGAAAAATCAGTTTGAAAAAGAATTCCTAGAAGATCAGGTGAAACGATTGAGAAAAGATTTTTCTGTTTCCTATCACAAAATATTAAATAGTAACGCCGGAAAGCAACTTGTGGACAGCTCCTCTGACCTTAAAAATTACGATCTTAATGCTATAGTTTTCAACTTCGTGGATATGCTAAGCCACGCCCGAACCGACAGCCAAATGATTCGTGAGCTAGCTTCCGATGAAGCTGCCTATCGATCAATTACACTTTCTTGGTTTGAGCATTCGCCTTTGTTTGAGTTGCTTAAGAAGCTGTCAAAAGATAAGGCCAAAGTTATTATCACCACAGACCACGGCACCATTAAAGTAAAAAGTCCGAGCAAGGTTAAAGGAGATAGAAACACCAGTACCAACCTTAGATATAAGCACGGAAAAAGCCTTGACTTTGTGAAAAACGACGTTTTTTCAATTGCTAAACCAGAGGAAGGAAAGCTGCCTAAAACCCATTTCAGCAGTCAGTTTATCTTCGCCAAGGACGATTCGTACTTTATCTATCCTAATGACTATCACAAGTTTGTAAATTATTTCAAGAATACTTTTCAGCATGGTGGCATATCTTTAGAGGAGGTTTTTATTCCTTTTGTGACTTACAACGGTAAGGGATAGTTGGGAATTTGAGATTTTCTGTCCATTTTTGGTGGAGTAATGAGTGTTGTTAAAGAAATTTCCGTCCACAATGTAAGTGAACTTCCCCAAGTTGCTGCCGCCTTGTTGGCTTTCGCCGGAGGCAATAATGTGTTCGTAATTAGCGGAACAATGGGGATGGGGAAAACCACATTGGTGAAGGAAGTGTGTAAGCAAATGGGAGTGACCGATGAGGTTTCAAGCCCTACCTATACTATTGTGAGTGAGTATGTCGGGGTAGGTGGTCCCGTTTATCATTTCGACTTTTACCGATTAAAATCTGTGGACGAAGCGCTGGATATTGGTATCGAAGATTATTTCTACAGCGGAAATCCATGCTTTATCGAATGGCCAGATTTGATCGAAGATTACATCCCAACCCCTTTCATTTTAGTTGAAATTGAAGGGGAGGGGACTTCTCGTAAATTCAAGTTTTTTTCTTGCGTTTAATGATTATGCTGATAGGGGTGGATTTATTTTAGTAAATTGCACTAGCAGATCACTATAAAACAAGAAATGACGGAAAAGGAAAAGTCGGGTTTTTCAGAGTTAGCCCATAGGGCAATGCTAATGCCTCAAGAATCCACGCTGGAAATCCCTAGCAAGAATAAAAATCTTTTTATTGGAATCCCAAAGGAAACATCCTACCAAGAAAATAGAATTACGTTAACGCCAATGAGTGTTGGCTTGCTCGTGAACAATGGTCACGAGGTTTATGTTGAGACAGGTGCTGGGAATAACGCAAACTTTTTCGATACCGAATACTCCGAAGCGGGTGCTAAAATAGTTCATGATGTACGTGAAGTTTATTCCGCCGATATCATAATGAAGGTTGCTCCGCCGTCGCTTAATGAGATTAACATGATGCAGCCAAATCAAACGCTGTTCAGCACTATCCACCACGCGTCAGTATCTGCCGAATACCTCAAAGCCCTTACCAAGAAAAAAATCACCGCAGTTTCTTACGAATTCATCACTGATGAATCAGGAATTTACCCTGTTGTTCAATCGATGAGCGAAATTGTGGGAACAACTGTAATCCTTATCGCCGCCGAATATTTAAGCAAGGTGAACAACGGAAAAGGAGCAATGCTTGGAGGAATTTCAGGAATTGCACCTACAGAAATTGTAATCATTGGCGCAGGGACCGTCGCCGAATATGCTGCTAGAACAGCATTGGGCCTTGGTGCTCAAGTTAAAGTTTTCGATGATTCTCTTTCGCGTCTTCGCCGACTTCAAAATAATTTAGGGCATAGGATTTTCACCTCTGTTATTCAGCCTGAAGTATTGAAAAAAGCGCTTCGCACCGCCGATGTAGCAATTGGAGCAATCCGCAATATAAATGGAAGATGTCCTTGTATTGTAAACGAAGAAATGGTAAAAAATATGCGAGCAGGTTCAGTAATCATTGATGTAAGCATCGATGGAGGAGGATGTTTTGAAACCTCGGAAGTCACCAATCACAGTAATCCTGTGTTCAAAAAATACGATGTGATCCATTATTGCGTACCAAATATTGCAAGTCGGGTTTCTCGAACTGCTTCCTACGCTTTGACCAATATTTTTACTCCAATTTTATTGGATGTTGGAAAACATGGGGGAGTAGAAAGTATGCTTTGGGAGCATAAGGGCGTGCGGCATGGCGTGTATACCCACAAGGGGAATATCACTAACAAGCACATCGCCGATATTTTTAATTTGCCATTTAAAGATTTAGACTTAATTATGGCGGCAAGGATTTAACTTCTCCATTCCACCACTTTTTTCAGATCGTCACGGTGCGACTTGTGTTTTTTCTCAGGATCAGCGGGAAGACCCAGATAAAATAGTCCCATACACGAGTCATTTTTCTTAAGCCCTAAGTGCTTTCTAAGCACCTTGGTGTAGGTCATTCCGCCCGTGCACCAATATCCAGCAAGCCCCATGGCTGTAGCCGTTAGGTGAATGTTTTGAACAGCACACGCCACCGCCGAAATCTCCTCAACAAGGGGTAATTTCTCTGAGCTTTGACGCTTCAATCCAATGGCAATTATTGCAGAGGCTTTTTCAGCTTTAGCTATGATTTTCTCGTATTTTGAAGGGTTGTAATCATCACCTTCTTGTTTTTTGTACTCTTCAGCTTGCCATTTTCCGAAATCAGTGCAGCCCTCACCATGAAAAACAACAAATCTCCAAGGCTGAGTCATAGCATGCGTAGGCGCCCAACGTGCATTTTCCAGTAATGCTGTAATTTGTTCCTTAGTTACCTCACCCCTTCCGTAATCTTTTGGAAAGATGCTTCTTCTATTTTGAATAAGGTGATTTATCTGATCTAAGTCGTATTTCATAGCCAAAAAAAGGCCTTTCCGTTTAAAGAAAGACCTTGGTTTTATGTGATTGAATTATTTTAATTTCTCTAAAGCTGCTTTTAACCTAGGCAGTGCGGATTGTATTTCTTCAGAAGAACACGCTCCAACAGAAAGTCTAAACCAACATGAACTATCGCTAGTTCCAAACGCGCTGAAAGGCACGATTGCCAAATTTGCCTCTTTTAAAATATAAAAAGCAACATCCTTATTAGTGATAAGTATATCCCCCGCTGGAGTAGTCTTCCCTAAAACTTCAAATTTTGCAGTAAGGTAAATCGCTCCCATAGGAACAATAGCCTCTACATCTAAAGTGTCAGAACTCATGGCGTTGATTCCTTTATAAAGGTTGTCAAGGCTGGTTTCTATTTTTGTTTTGAAGGTCTCCATAAACGCATTGACAGCCTCACGATTCTCAAGGAATTTTGCTGTTGCGTGTTGCTCAGCCTTGGGTGCCCAAGCCCCAATGTGACCAAGGATTGAGCGCATTTTACGCATTACCATTTCCGGGCCAAAAGCCCATCCAACACGAACACCTGTGGCGGCAAATGATTTTGAGATCCCATCAATGTAAATCACATAATCCTTAAGCTCAGGAACCAAGGAAACTGGATCGAAATGTTGTGTATCTCCAAAGGTTAGCTGCCAGTATACTTGATCGTAAAGTATGTAAAGCGGCTTCTGATTGTAGGCCCTGGTTTTATTTTCTGCAAGAACAAGCTCGCAAATATCTTTTAGCCCTTGTTTCGTGAAAACCGTTCCCGTAGGATTCAATGGCGAACAAAGCGCCAATAATGTGGCGTCTTTTAGGTGTGGCTTTAACTCTTCAGGCGTTGGCATGAAGTGATTATCTGCAGTAGTTTCAATTGCTATTCCACGTGCTGATGATAGATGACAGTAGTGGTTGTTGTTCCACGACGGGGCTGGATAAATCACGGTATCGCCATGATCGATTAATGCCAAATAAGCTGCGTATATAAGCGGACGAGAGCCTCCGGCGATTAAAATATCCTCGGGTTGGTACGCTATGTTTAAATTATCCTTAATGAAAGAGGATACCGACTGGCGCAGATTTAATAACCCGTGTGCGGGAGGGTAGTTCGTTAACCCTTGTCTATAAGCGTCAACAATTCCCTTCTCTAGAACCTCTGGAATTGGGTAGTAAGTTGGGTCAAAATCACCAATGGTTAGGTTGCAAATTTCCTTACCATTCTTTTTCATTTCATTTACTTCATTGGCAATTTTTATGATCTCAGATCCTACCAGGCCGTTTGCCATTGTTGAGATTGTAAGCGGTGAATTATTCATAGAGGTTAATTAATTTAATGTGGTTTTCTAAAAAACATGCTCTGTAAGATAGGGATTTTTCTCATATTTTCTGAGCTACAGCCCATATTAAATCTATGTTATGTTACATTTATTTCGCTGTGTTACAAATTGTTTGGTGCGGTATGAAATTCATAATCTCCCAGGTCATGGGTGATTTTTTGAAGCACTTCTTCGATTTCCTCGTAGGTATCAAGTGTAACTAATTGGGCGCGATATGGTTTTATGTTTGGGATGCCCTTGAAGTAATTTGTGTAATGCCTTCGCGTCTCATAAATACCTAATTTATCTCCCTTCCATTCAATTGAATGCAGTAAATGACTTCGGCATAAATTTACACGGTCTTCAATGGTTGGCGGAGCTTTTATCTCCCCAGTCTTTATATAATGTTTTATCTCATTAAATATCCACGGATAACCAATTGCAGCCCTTCCAATCATCACGCCATCTAAGCCGTAACGATTCTTCATTTCCACTGCTTTTTGAGGAGTATCAATATCACCGTTCCCAAAAATAGGGATGTTAATTCGTGGGTTTTCTTTAACTTTTCCTATCAGGGTCCAGTCGGCTTCGCCTTTGTACATTTGCTTACGAGTACGGCCGTGAATGCTTAGTGCTTTGATTCCAACGTCTTGAAGTCTTTCGGCAACTTCCTCAATAAACATGGTGTTTTCGTCCCAGCCCAAACGTGTTTTTACGGTAACTGGAAGGTGAGTAGATTTCACGATTTCGGCGGTCATCTTAACCATCTTGGGGATGTCCTGAAGGATTCCTGCCCCTGCGCCTTTGCAGGCAACGTTCTTTACAGGGCAACCGTAATTGATATCGATAATGTCTGGATTAGCCGATTGTGTGATTTCGGTGGCCTCCTTCATGCTTTCAATATCATTTCCGAAAATTTGTATCCCAATTGGGCGCTCAAAATCGAAGATATCCAGCTTTTTCAAGCTTTTTGCAGCGTCGCGGATTAACCCCTCGGAGCTAATAAACTCAGTATACATTAAATCGGCCCCGTGTTCCTTGCATAATTTGCGGAAAGGCGGGTCGCTTACATCCTCCATGGGCGCCAAAAGGAGAGGGAAGTCAGGAAGTTCTATGTTAGCTATTTTTACCACCGATTTAATTATTAAGTTTTATGCGTTACTTTTACTGAAATTTCTTGCAAATTTAAGCAAAAACCATGGATTGGAGTTCAGTTTTAAAAGGAAGTAATTATCCCACCCGAATAGGGGTGTTAATTATCCTTGTGTTTTCCGGTTTATTCCTTAGTTCTTTAGTCGGTTTTTTCCTACTAGAGCCGCTTTTCGGGATAACTATCGACCAAGCATTATCTACTGGGTTTCTAAACCGTAAAGCTCTATTATTTCTTCAAACGGCAACAATGATATTTGGTTTCATTTTGCCAGGATGGGTTTATGCGAAATTTGATAGCAATACCCCTTCTAAATATTTAGCACTCTCAAAAGTCCCAAGTTTACATCTTTGGATTTTTGCCACAGTACTTTACATGGTTTCTTTACCGTTGGTTGAGTATTTAATCCAGGTAAACGAGGCTATGTCGCTTCCAGATTCACTAAAAATGGTGGAAGACTGGATGCGCAATAAAGAAAACGATCTTGCGGCAATTACTAAGGAGTTTCTAAATTTTGATAACCCCTTTCAATATTTGTTAATTATCGTCATAATGGCCGTGCTCCCTGCCATTGGTGAGGAATTTATCTTTCGCGGAATTCTTCAACGTGTTTTAGGCGGATGGTTTAAAAACGTTCATGTTGGGATTTTTGTTGCGGCATTTTTGTTCAGCGCCATGCATGTGCAGTTTTTCGGGTTCTTCCCAAGATTTTTTTTAGGACTCCTCCTAGGGTACATTTACCTTTATTCAGGATCCCTATTATTACCTATATTCATCCACTTCCTTAATAACGCTTCGGCGATTACCATTAGTTATTTTGGTTCAGGAATGGGAACTTCAGATGGGCCGGCTTTCGCCGATTCAAGTGGAATAGTTATTTTAAGCTCTTTCCTTACAGCAATGGTATTTTACTTTTTTGTGAAAAGCGCCAAAAAGAAATCAATAAAACTCAGTACCCTTTAATTATGAATAAAGATTGGACAAGAGTATATAAAACAGCCAATAATTTTGAGGCCGATATCATGTCGTCGGTGCTTGAGGATAACGGTATTCCCAATGTAAAATTGGACCGTAAGGATTCTTCCTACCAAAATTTCGGAGTGATTGAAATTTTTGTCCATCAAGATTATTTCGGCGAAGCAATCGAAGTTATTACCAAAGTCGAGAATGAGTAACCTAGCCCTACGATCTATAACTGCAGTGTTTTTTGTCATCATCATGGTGGCAACCATCATGTGGAGTCCTATTTCATTTGCCTTGTTTTTCCTTTTTGTAAATAATGTGGGCTTACATGAATTTATGGCTATGCAAGATAAAGCCGGGAAAAGAGCGAGTAAAAAGCTGGCCTTTATTTCTGGAAACATTGTTTTTCTGGTTTCAATGTTAGTTTTCCTTAATGTGCTTGACGCCGAAATTATTCCTCTTGCCGGAATTGCAGTTTTCGGAATTTTTATCGCTGAGCTTTTCCGAGATAAGGTTAGACCATTCTCGAATATCGCACACACTCTTACCTCGGTAATGTATGTTTCAGTGCCATTTTCATTGTTTTTTTTCGTGTCAAAGTTCCCGCTAAACGAGTACAATCCGTATTTCGTAATGAGTCTGGTAATAATGGTTTGGGCCAACGATACCTTTGCCTATCTGGTAGGTAGAAAATTGGGGAAACGTAAATTATTTGAGCGTATCAGTCCTAAGAAAACTATAGAAGGCGCTCTAGGCGGATTAGCAGGGACCATTAGCGCAGCAGTGATTTTGTCAAGATTTAACCCAGATACCACAGTTTGGTTTTGGGTAGGATTGGCCGTGGTTGTTGCAGTGTTCTTTAGCATCGGCGATTTAGTTGAATCTCTTCTGAAAAGAAGCGTAGATATAAAAGATTCTGGAAACATCATGCCCGGACACGGTGGACTATTAGACCGCTTTGACGGTTACCTTATCGGGCTGCCTGCAGTTTACGTTTATCTTACTTTAATCCCCTACTTTTCTTAAGAATCCTGCGATATTGTTTCGTTATTGACCTAAGGATGCTTAATTTGAAGGTGTTAACAATTACAGGACTCTCCTTATGAAGAATATCGCCAAATCATTTCCTCAATACCAATCTCTTTACAACGAAAGCATTCAGAATCCTGAAAAATTTTGGGCACAAATCGCCGAGGATTTTCAATGGCATAGTCCATGGGATAAAGTGCTTGAGTATGATTTCGATAAGGCGGATATTAAATGGTTTCAAGGCGCTAAGCTAAATATTACTGAAAATTGCTTAGACCGATACGCAATTTCTCAACCCGATAAAACCGCCATACTTTGGGAGCCTAACGAGCCAGGAGAAAGTGAAGTAAGACTTTCCTATAAAGAACTCTATGAACAAGTCTGCGTGTTTTCCAATGTGCTTTTAAAGCATGGAGTACAAAAGGGCGACCGTGTGATAATTTATATGCCCATGGTCCCCGAATTAGCTGTGGCCGTTTTGGCCTGCGCTAGAGTAGGAGCAGTTCATTCGGTTGTTTTTGCTGGGTTCTCAGCAGTATCACTTTCAGGAAGAATAAACGACTGTGAAGCAAAAATGCTTATCACCGCCGATGGTGTTTATCGTGGCGCAAAAAAAGTCGACCTTAAAAAAATTGCCGATGAGGCATTGGAAGATTGTCCACAAATAAAAAAAGTAATCGTCTACCGCCGACTAAGGGATGGGCTAAAACTTAAGGAAGGCCGCGATGTACTGTGGCACCAAGAAATTGAATCGGTACCTAAGGAAAATACCGCGGCTGTTATGGATGCCGAAGATCCACTTTTCATCCTTTACACTTCAGGCTCCACTGGTAAGCCAAAAGGATTACAACATACTTGCGGTGGGTATATGGTGTATTCTGCATATACCTTCCGGCAGACTTTCGGATATAAAGAAGATGACGTATACTGGTGCACCGCCGATATTGGTTGGATAACCGGGCATTCGTACATAATTTATGGTCCGCTTTTAAGTGGCGCAACCACATTAATGTTTGAAGGAATTCCGACTTTCCCCGATGCAGGAAGGTTCTGGGATGTGGTAGAAAAACATAGGGTGACTTTGTTTTATACCGCTCCAACAGCAATTCGATCACTTATGGCCTCCCCAGATTCACTCGCCACCGACAGAGATTTAAGCTCCCTGCGTGTTTTGGGTACGGTAGGAGAGCCTATTAACGAAGAAGCCTGGAATTGGTACGATAAAGTAATTGGAAAAGGAAAATGCCCTATTGTAGATACCTACTGGCAAACAGAAACAGGCGGATTCATGATTTCGCCAATAGCCCATGTAACGCCAACAAAACCCACTTTCGCAACGCTTCCATTACCGGGAATACAACCTACCGTCCTATCTCCAGAAGGGAAAGAATTATTTGGGAATAACATTGAAGGCGCACTCTGCGTGAAATTCCCCTGGCCTGGAATGGCACGTACCATTTACGGCGACCACCAACGCTTTATCGACACTTACTTTTCTGCCTTTAAAGGCCATTATTTTACAGGTGATGGGTGTAAAAAAGACGACGACGGGTATTACCGCATCACAGGTCGAATGGACGATGTAATCATCGTTTCAGGCCATAACCTGGGAACTGCGGAAATCGAGGACGCAATAAATATGCATCCCAATGTGATCGAATCGGCAGTGGTGGGATTTCCTCACGACATTAAAGGAAACGGCATTATGACTTATGTCATCACTGATAATAAAATGGACGCCAATTCCTTCGAAAAAGAAATTAGAGATTGGGTCGCAAAAGAAATTGGTCCCATTGCCAAGCCAGATAGAATTGTGGCGGTAAACGGACTTCCGAAAACGCGCTCAGGGAAAATCATGCGACGTATCCTTAGGAAACTTGCTATAGGTGAATCAGATGATTTAGGCGATGTTTCAACGCTTTTAAATCCTGAATGCGTGGATGAATTAAAAGCGGTGGTCTTGAATTCGTAATTTTTTTGTCACAGTAAAATAATCTTATAAAAAGGAAGTTAACTGATTGATGAAAAAGCTCATTTTTATTTTAGGAATCTTTCTGCTCACAGCTTGCTCCACCCAAGACTACCCAATGGTTGAAGTGGTAAACTTTGATCAGATGGAGAATTATTATTCCCAGGAATCGGATGTGCTTTATGTGGTGAATTTCTGGGCAACTTGGTGCAAACCCTGCGTAAGTGAAATGCCTCTTTTTGATGCGCTTTCGCGGAAGGAAAATCCAAAAGTTAAGGTGATTATGGTGAGTTTAGATTTCCCCGAAGAACTTGATGAAACCGTGGGGCCTTTTTTAAAGGAGAAAAACATTCATCCACAAACCCTACTGTTAGACGCTGGAAATCCCAATGTCTGGATTGACAGGGTAAGCCCAGAATGGGGAGGCGCAATTCCGGGAACATTGTTCATCCGCGCAAGCGATAATACACGAATCTTTGTGGAAGATGAGTTTGAAAAAGGCGAATTATCAAAACAAGTAAACGAAATTTTAAATAAAAATTAAGCATATGAAATTAACAGCATTACTATTCGGATTAGCAATAAGCTTTTCGGCAATTGCCGGACCAGGAGCAGGGCATGGATACCACGTAGGCGACAAAGCCGCCGATTTCAAACTTAAAAACGTAGATGGAAAAATGGTTTCCTTGGCCGATTACAAAGACGCCAAGGGATTTATCGTGGTGTTTACCTGTAACGAATGTCCTTACGCCAAAGCCTACGAGCAAAGGATTATAGAGTTAGATAAAAAGTATGCCTCACAAGGATATCCAGTGATAGCAATCAATCCAAACGATCCAAAAAAAGTTCCTGGAGACGGATTTGACGAGATGAAGGCACGTGCAAAAGACATGGGTTACACTTTCCCATACCTTGTGGATGAAACTCAAGATATCACCAAGGCTTATGGTGCGACAAGAACGCCTCACGTTTACCTACTTGCGAAAAAGGATAAAGACCTTCGCGTTGAATATATTGGTGCAATAGATGATAATTCAAGAAGCGCCGACGATGCTGAAGAGTTCTATGTAGAAGACGCTATCTCAGCATTAAAAGCTGGAAAAGAAGTGTCTGTAAAGAACACTAAAGCCATTGGGTGTACTATTAAGTGGAAGAGTTAAGAAGTTATTAGTCCAATAAAATTTTCTAAAAAAATGCCCGTTCAGTTTTGAACGGGCATTTTTGTTAGTATAATCTTTCGCTGTAGGTTTGCTGATTAACAGAGCCTAAATACCCATAACCCTTAATTAAATTACCCTTGAAAAACGTAGGCTCCACAAAGGGACTTCCACTATTCCAATCGTTGTCGTATTGATTTTCAATAAAATCGGAATAATCTTCAGGATACTCCCTAAGGTGAAATATTAATAATGCCGAATCTAGGGTGAAATATGGGTCGTCCTCATAACCCTTAATTCTCTCAAGGGTATGTGGTATTGAAATTCTTGAAATAATTCGATTATCCCCATATTTTAAACCATATGGGGGAGTGAAGGATGGGGTGATTCCAAAAAATAAAAACTCGTTAGACGTTTCAAGAAAGCCTAACCACGGCCCATGATTAAATAATAATTCGCCCTGATATTGATACGGAGGTATCCTAGGGTAATTAACTGTTTCGTAAGTTTTAAATGAAATACTAAAGGCTGCGGCTGACATGTCATATAATTCATTACCAATTTCTATCGTATAAAATGGAGGTTCTCGATACCATAAATTAAACTGACTGATTGATGGAATTTCATTTGCCTCTCCGAAGGAAATAACGGCAATTTTTTTCTTGGGTTTCACATAAACCATCCCTAATGCTTCCTTACCTAAGGCTTGCGCGCTTATTTCATAGGTTTGGTCCCCTTGCCACGTTTGATTGGTGTCAATATAAACCCCGTAGGGTAAAGGCCTGTTTATAGTGTCAAAGTAATTTTCATTTCCCAACCATTCTATTGAATTAATAAATTTTTTGTCCTCGGTGTACTGTAAAACATAGGTCTGGCTATCTATTTTCACCCTAACCAAGGCATCTTTCACCGTAAATTTGGCAAGGTCAGCGTAGGTTCCCGAATTGCTGTTTCCGTTTGCAGGGATTGATTTCCCAACCAATACCACTAAATGCTCGCCATGATTAGCAATGGCATGCATGGTTAATTTTTGATTAAATTCTGGGACAAACTCAGAGTCCACCTCATTTAAAAACATTTCTGTACAGCCAGATAGAATAAACGAAGCTAAAAGTATAAGTGTAAATCTCATGGTCTAAAATTTATAAGAATAAGACACTGACGGAATAATAGGGAATAGTGAAATACGATGAAGTTTTGGTACAGCGTCACCAAAGCCTAAGTCACTACTTATATAGGTATAGTAAAATGGATTCGCTCGGCTATAGGCATTATACAGCCCATATTCCCAAGTTTGAGTCCCTCTTTTTTTCTTTTTCGTACTTCTAAAACTTAAATCTAAACGATGGTAGGCTTCTCCTCTAAAATTATTTTTCCCATTATAGTCCACATTGTTTTGGTGCCCGTTATTTTCGGAAAAGCTCTTAAAATACCCGCTTTCTAAGGTTAGTGTATTTCCTGTTCCATAAACCCAAGAGCTACTCACGGTCCAGCGCTCATTCAGTTTGTAATTTCCGACCAAGCTTATGTCATGACGTCGGTCATACTTTGGGTAGTAAGGTTGTCCGTTATTTATTTCCTCGAATTGATGAATAGTCCAGCTTAACGTATACCCTGCCCAGCCTGTAAAGTCTCCTTCCGAATATTGGGTGAATACTTCTGCGCCATAACTTTTACCGTTTCCTGAGGTGACTTTGTCTTGCCAATCCAAATTTTCGACTTCTGGTTCAAAAGGGTCATCTATTAAAAAGCTAGCCCCTTCTTTGAAAGAAATAATGTTTTTCATTTCCTTGTAATATCCTTCTAGGGTAATCTCTAGATTTTTGTTCGGAAAAGTTTTTGCCAATCCAGCGGCTATTTGACTTGATTGTTGAGGCTTAATTCTGCTCGTTGCAGGGATCCATAAATCTGAAGGTAATCCAGGGTTTGCGCTTGTAAGCAAATGCAAATACTGATTCATTTTTGCATAACTGGCTTTCGCCGAAAGATCATCAGTTATCATGTATCTTGCTCCTAATCTTGGTTCAAGACTAAAGTATTGCTCGCCCTTCGGCATGAAGCTAACGAATCTTAACCCGCCGTTTAATTTCAATCTATTACCTAATCTAAAATCATCTTCTGCATAAACTGCCGTTTCTACAGATGGGGTTTTTGAAATATTTGAGATATTGTTTTTTGGATCTGGATTTTTAACGGTAAACGCATTAGGGGTAAAGGTGTGATGCGTAAGTAGTGCTCCCATTTTTATGGAATGTCTTGGGCTAGGAAGGTAATCCAGATCAAATTTTGTGGTGTAGTCCCTAATTCCACTAGAGTAAGAAAGTGAATACTCTTCCTCTTTCCGTTTTTCAACCACCGTATTGGAAACGTTAAGGTCAAAATTTGAAAAAATTAAGGACGTGTTGGCAAATAATTTATTGGTAATCTGATGATTCCAACGGGCGGTAGTCGTTACATTTCCCCAAGATAAATTTGCTGCATCCTTAACATCATCGTCTTCTAATTTGAAATAAAACTTATCTCTACCCAAATAACTACTTATAAAGAGTCTGTTTTTCTCATCTATTTTGTGATTAAATTTCATGTTTAAATCATAGAAATAATATCCAATTGCCGACCCGGGTTGGGCAATACGAATTGCGGGTTGCAGCAAGGCATCGATGTAAGTACGACGTCCCGAAATCAAAAAGGATGATTTACCTTTTTTAACTGGGCCTTCAAGAGTAAGTCTAGATGATATAAGTCCTACCCCAACTTCGCCAGAGGGTTTTTCCATATTGCCGTCCTTCATAGTTAAGTCCACTACCGAAGAAAGCCGTCCGCCATAGCGTGCTGGGAAGCCGCCTTTAACGACATTGACATTTTTTATTGCGTCTCCATTGAACGTGGAGAAAAAACCGAATAGGTGATTTGCATTATAAACCACGGCATCATCGAGGATGATAAGGTTTTGATCTGGGCCGCCGCCTCTAACATAAAGCCCAGCCTGCCCTTCCGAGCCGCTTTGAATTCCAGGTAAAAGCTGAATTGTTTTAATGACATCCTTCTCACCCAGAATTGCAGGTAGCTCCTTAATCATTTTAGCAGGGACAGAAATGGTGCTCATCTGACTTTCCTGAGCTACGTTTATTTGGTTTCCTTCTATTACAACTTCATCCAAATCGGTTGCATTGGTTAATATCCCATTAAATGTGAGGTCTTTTTTAAAGGGTATCCTTAAGAATTGTGTTGTATAGCCCACGTAGCTAATCCAAACGATTAGCGTGTCTTGTTTTGGGAGCGTGAAGGAATAAAATCCGTAATTGTTAGTTACAGTTCCTTGTTTAATTTCAGGGAAATATATGGTGGCCCCAATTAATGTTTCTTGGGAGCCCAACTCTTTGATATAGCCACTTAAAGTAGATTTTTGCGCAAGTGCATTTGCAAATAAAAAAAGACTCAAGAATAGAAATAAATGAGTTTTCATTATGTTTTAGGTTTTGGGGAAGCTTGAAGATAGTTTAATCCAATGAAATTTGAAAATCCATTGGAAAACAGGTTAATTTAAAAGAGATTCAGTTTATTTAAACCTAATCCTCAATTCCGTTTTATTGCTTGAGTATAGGAATCCCATTCCTTGTTCTAAGTTTGTTAGGACCTGAGAGGGCTCAACAAAAGGGTTGTTAAAGCCGTTGCTCTCTAATGAGTTTATAAAATCTGGATACTCTGTTGTATAGTGGGCAAGGTCAATAATACATACCGAAGAGTCTAATGTTGTCCCTCGATTTCTTTCAAAAATTGCGACATCTTGGTAATACTCATTAATGGGGATTGTTCCAACCAATGAGTAACTTGAAAAGATGGGTGTATTTAATGTGAAATCTAACTCGTAGGTCAACTGATTTGTTTGAGGAATGAAAAAGAAGACGTAACTATAGGTCACATCACCATTTGCGAAATAATTAATAAACTCATATTTTAAATTAAGATTGGTTAAGTCCTTTGGAATTCCTTTGATGTTAAATTCAAACCATGGCCCATTTTCCTTTGAAAAGTCAAATTGATCGGTGGCTATTTCTTCAATTTCGTTTACCTCTCCAATTTCGGCGAAACTATTTTTTTGCAGTACATTCATAGTCCCTTTCGCCGTTAAATTATCAGCTTTAGCTTCAATTGTATAAGATTCTCCAGCTTTCCACTTTTTACTGGTATCTCCGTAAACTGTGTAAGCGCGGACATCGGTATTTCCGTAAAAATAAGTAGGGAATAACCACTCTATATCACTTAGAGATTCTTTGTCTTCAATTTTGGAAAGAGAAAAAGTTTTTGTCCCTTGAGTAACGGTTACAGTGGCATTGTTCACCTGGTATTTTATGTAGTCTGCAGAATCACTACTCCAGGGGTCGGTTGCCTCGTTTGAAGGAATAACTTTCCCCAATATTAAGACCATTTTTCCCTCATCCTCTGCATAGCTTACCATATTTAACATTGGTGTTATTTTAGGGGCATTTTTATCATCAACTTCTTGGAAAAAGAAATCTTGACATCCGGTAAAAAGTAGAGCAGTTATTATAAGTAGGTATTTCATTTTCTAAAATTTAAGGGTGTATGATATTGAAGGGATCACAGGGAATAATGCCACCTTATGCAAGGTAGGGTCGCCACCATTAAAGAAGTCAGCACTCATGTAAGTGTAGTAAAACGGATTTGCTCTGCTGTATGCATTGTACAAGCCATATTCCCAAGTCTGGGTGCCATATCGTTTTTCTTTAGTGCTTCTAAAACTAATGTCTAAGCGATGATAGGCCTCACCTCTAAAAGAGTTTTTACCTCCGTAGTCAATCGCTTGATTTTGACCCCTATTTGGGTGAAGTGTATAAAATCTACCTGTCTCAAGAGTAAGCGCGTTTCCCGTTCCGTAAACCCAGGTGCCAGCAATATTCCATCGCTCGTTAAGTTTGTATGTTCCTACTAAGCTTAGGTCATGACGTCGGTCGTATTTTGGAGAATAAGGCTCGCCATTATTTACCTCATCAAATTGATGTATTGTCCAGCTAAGCGTATAGCCCGCCCATCCTGTGAAATCTCCTTCAGTATATTGTACAAAAAGCTCAGTCCCATAACTCACGCCATCACCTGAGGTTACTTTGTCTTCCCAAGTAGTGGAGCTCGCTTCTGGGTCAAACGGATCGTCGATTAGGAAATTAGCACCTTCTTTATAGGTGATAATATTATTCATCTCCTTATAATATCCCTCCAAAGTGATTTCTAAATCTAGACCTGGGAAATTCTTCGCTAAACCTACCGCGTATTGTGTGGATTGTTGAGGCTTAACCCTAGAGGTTGCAGGAACCCAAAGGTCGGTCGGAAGTCCGGGGTTTGATGAGCTTACCAAGTGTAAAAATTGATTCATCCTCGCATAAGAGGCTTTCGCCGAAAGGTCGTCGGTGATTAGATATCTTCCGCCAAAGCGTGGTTCTAAACTCACGTAGCTTTCTCCTTTTGGCCTGAAATTCACAAGTCTTAACCCCACGTTCATTTTTATTCTCGAGCCCACTCTAAAATCATCTTCCGCATATATTGCCGCTTCAATTGATGGAGTTTTTGTTACCTGATTTAAATTAAACTCTGGATCAGGAGTAGAGATAATAAATGCATTTGGAGTAAAGGTATGATGGGTCAGTTGTATTCCTGTTTTTATGCTGTGGTTTGGGTTTGGAAGGTAGTCCAAGTCAAACTTTGTGCTGTAATCCCTGATCCCGCTTCCATAACTAAGCGAAAATGTTTCGTCGATTTGTTTGTCTGTAAATTCGTTTGAAACTAGAAGATTAAAATCTGAAAAAATTAAGGATGTGTTGGCGAAAAGTTTCTTGGAAATTTGATGATTCCAACGCCCAGTAGATGTGACATTTCCCCAGGAAAGTTTTGCCTTATCTTCAAAATCTTTGTCCCCAAACTTGAAATAAAATTTATCTCTACCCAAGTAAGAGCTCACATAAATCCGATTTTTATCGTCAATCTTTTGATTGAATTTCCCGTTTAAATCGTAGAAGTAATAACCAGCATTTAGGCCGGGTTCTGCAGCTCGAATTATCGGTTGGATTAATGCATCAATATAAGTTCTTCGGCCCGAAATAAGGAATGAAGACTTTCCATTTTGTACAGGTCCCTCAACCGTAAATCTTGAGGCGATATTCCCAATTCCAATTTCACCTGAGGTTTTTCCCATGTTACCGTCCTTCATTGTTAAGTCGATAACAGAACTTAACCTTCCGCCATAGCGAGCAGGGAAACCTCCTTTAATCAGACTTACGTTCTTTATCGCATCACCATTAAACGTGGAGAAAAACCCGAAAAGGTGGTTGGCATTATACACCACGGCATCATCGAGAATTATCAAGTTTTGATCTGGCCCACCACCTCTAACATAGAGTCCGGCCTGTCCTTCTGATCCACTTTGCACCCCTGGTAAAAGCTGCAATGTTTTTATCACATCTTTCTCCCCAAAAATCACAGGAAGCTCTCTAATCATCTTTATAGGAATCTCAATGGTGCTCATTTGAGTTTCTTTGGCGATGTTAATTTTGTTCCCGTCTATTACAATTTCATCCAGTTTTGTGGAATTGTCCATCGACCAGTTTAATTGTTGATCTGCTTTGAAAGGCATTTTTTTAACAATGGTTTTATACCCAACATAGGAAATGTAGATGATAACAGAGTCCTGAGCTGGCAGGGTAATGGAATAGAATCCATAACTGTTAGTTACTGTTCCTTGCTTAATCTCGGGGAAGTAAATCGTCGCTCCGATTAGAGTTTCTTGAGAGCCTACTTCTTTAATGTATCCACTTAAGGTGGAGTTTTGGGCATTCGAGCTAGCGAACACAAAAAGACTCAAGATTAGTGTTAAAAGGGTTTTAAACATGCTTTAGGTGGGTTTGTCCGGATGAAGATAAATTATTTTAACGAGTTAAATAAACTACTCCCTTGTATTCGAAAAATTCACCCGCTTTACCTATTCCAAATGCAGAATAAATATATGCCCCCGTGGTTGTAATTCCCCGAAACCTCATAAGTATTTAGAGGACTTGAAATTGTTGAGGAAACCCATTTCCAAAATCATATTCCCATTGGGTAGCACCCTGTGATAAATCATCCAGCCGCACTTCAAAATAAAGCAATTATTTATATCGCCATTTCCAAAATTCCACGCATAAGAAAATATTTTTTTTGGTCCAATTGTGGAGCTGGTGAAATCAATATTTAAAGGAATGCACCCATCAAAAATAGTGGCG
>JBLIKP010000009.1:0-40368 GCA_047635375.1 Sphingobacteriales bacterium
TTATTTTCAGGGGGCTTTTTGCTGAGTAAGCTTCCTATTTTTAAAATAAGAAGTTTTAGGTTGGTGATATAATATTATAAATTCTGCATTTTATATGCAAGTAGAAACCTATAATCGTGCATTTAAAACACATGAACGTTAGGTTTTATTTGTTAAACGTTTTTTTGATAAAAAAGGGTGATTTATTTTGTAAAGAAGCACCATGATTAAATTAATTTTCCTCTACCACGGTTTCCTCATAATAACAGAAAAGGGTAACTAAGCCACTTAGGAGGAATGAATTAAAATATAAGCTAGAAATCAAGTTTAACAGTATCCCAATTATCATGAACGGAATTCCCTCGGTCCCTATTAGCGCATTTATCGAAGCTACAACCAATGAGATTATCAGCGTTGCAACCATGAAAACCAATCCTGCTAACATTATTTTTATCGCTAATTTATTTGAAATAAGGGCCCAGCTATAATTAATTCCTTCTGTAGATGAAAACTCATGCATCACAATTACGGGGATCGCTAGAATTAATTTGGCCAAAACAAAAAGGAAGAAAAAGAAGGATAAAATTGCGGCGAATAAAGACATCTTAGCCAAAAGGGTTAATAACATTAGGAAGGTTAATGAGAACCCTATCAAGATTAAAACAAAGCTAAATACTTTAAATAAATCCCCTTTAAGAGTGCTAATTAGCAAATTCCAAAAACTATAGTTTTCGCCGTTTAGTCGATAATAGTTTATTTTTACCATCGTTGAAAGCAGCCAACAAGAAGCTAGAATCATTAATAAAATCCCTCCAAAAAAGGCTGTCATTCCAAATGGCCTTGAAAAAATTTCGGCGAGCTGATTTGCAAGGGCTAATGTTCCTTGATCAACTAATTCAGGATTAGTTTCCCCAATTAAAGGGGCAATTGTCTGCATAATTTCAACGCCCCCCAAGAACCCCCAAGTTGTAACTACAAGTATTAATGGGATTGCAGTAAGTAATAAATACAGAATTCCGTATTGAAAAATAGTTTTGTGGGTCAAGGAAAATACTGTCCCTAAAAAATCATTTTTAAGCTGCTCTTTATTCATTTGATAACAAAAATAGGATGTTCAAAACTACTAATTAATAAAACCCTATGAAAAAAGGACGTAGGGTAAATGATTATTTTTAACTTTGGTCTGCATTTTACATTGATTTTTATGACCATTCATAAGGAAGGGTATATCCCTTTAGCTATAACAATAACAGTTTTAAGCCTTCTAAACTTAGGTGTAAGTGAGTTTCTAGGGGATATCCCTTTTGTGCAATCTGCATTCTTAGGATTTTCGGCATTTGTGTTTATTTTAATTCTACAATTTTTTAGAAGTCCCAAAAGGACAACTGTAGCCAACCCGGACCATATTATCGCCCCAGCTGATGGTAAGGTTGTAGTAATTGAAGAGGTGATTGAGGGTGAATATTTTAATGAAAAGCGGATTCAGATCTCGATTTTCATGTCTCCTTTAAACGTGCATGTTAACCGTTCTCCTGTGGGAGGGGTGGTAAAGCATTTTCAATATAACCCAGGGAAATATTTAGTGGCATGGCATCCAAAATCAAGCACTGAAAATGAAAGAACCACAGCTGTAGTTCAAACCGAAAAAGGGATTGAAATTCTTTTCAAACAGATTGCAGGAGCTGTTGCACGCAGAATAAAGTGGTACATTAAGCCCGGTGATAAAATTGGCCAAGGCGAGGAGTATGGATTCATTAAATTTGGATCTCGAGTAGACATCCACGTTCCAGTTGGAACCGAAATCAATGTAAATATGAACCAAGTAGTCCGCGGTGGAGAAACCGTAATTGCTACATTAAAATAATTAAGATTGAAAAAGAAAGTATTAATTCTTTTTGGGACGCGTCCTGAAGCCATAAAAATGGCCCCACTTTGCACTGCTTTTCAACAACATACTGATTTTTTTGAAACCAAGGTTTGCGTTACAGCACAGCACAGAGAAATGCTTGATCAGGTTCTCGACTTTTTTGATTTAACTCCAGATTATGACCTGAATCTAATGAAACCAGGGCAAAATCTATACGGATTGACAGGTGATATAATTGCTGGATTAAAGGATGTCTTGGAGAGCTTTAAACCAGATTTAGTGTTTGTTCATGGCGATACCACAACCACCATGGCTGGGGCGTTAGCCTCATTTTATTCAGGAGCTTTAGTAGGTCATGTAGAAGCTGGATTAAGAACATTTAATAAACGCGCACCTTTTCCAGAGGAAATGAATCGCTCTATTACGGGCCGATTAACGGATTTTCATTTTGCACCAACTTCAAAGGCACAGGAGAACTTGTTGTCTGAAGGAATAGGTGAAGATTCAATCGTGGTGACAGGAAACACCGTAATTGATGCACTTGTTCTAGGACAAGAAAAACTTAAAGTTCATCCCCCAGAGAACTTAGCCCAATTGGAAGGATTGGTAGACCCAAATCAAAAAATGGTTTTAGTTACAGGGCATAGACGTGAGAATTTTGGAGATGGATTCTTAAATATCTGCAAAGCATTAAAAGAACTAGCTCAAGAAAATCCTGAGGTAAACATTATTTACCCGGTGCATTTAAACCCAAATGTCCAGAAACCGGTAAATGAAATTTTAGGAGATCAAAAAAACATACAATTAATTGATCCCCAACCTTACCCAAGTTTCTTATGGTTAATGGAAAGATCTTATTTAATAATTACCGATAGTGGGGGAATACAAGAGGAGGCTCCTTCTCTTGGAAAGCCCGTTTTGGTTATGCGTGAAACAACTGAAAGACCCGAAGCAGTTGATGCGGGAACGGTTATTTTGGTAGGAACTGACCCCGAGAAAATAAAAAGAGAAGCACAGGATTTAATTTCAAATCCAGAAAGATATAACCAAATGAGTCACTTGCATAACCCTTACGGGGATGGGAAAGCTTGTGAATACATAATTGATTACGTAAAGAAAAACCTTAAATAATCCATGGAACAAAAACCAAATGTAGTAATGATGGGGTTAGGCTATATAGGCCTTCCTACTGCCGCTTTAATGGCTAGTAGAGATTTAAATGTACACGGCGTAGATGTTAACCCTAAAGTGGTGGAAACAATAAATCAAGGTAAAATACATATTGTAGAGCCAGATCTTGACGGTCTTGTTCACCATGGTGTGAAAAGAGGATTTTTAAAGGCTTCAACTTCAGCTGCTAAAGCCGATGTGTACTTAATCGCTGTGCCAACTCCTTTTAAAGGAGATCATGAGCCTGATATTGCCTATGTGCAAAGTGCGACGGAAATGATTTTACCTCATTTGGAAGAAGGAGCATTGTTTATTATAGAAAGTACTTCTCCAATAGGTACTACCGAAAAAATGGGAGAATTGATTTATTCTAAACGCCCAGAATTAAAAGGAAAAATTCATTTAGCATATTGTCCTGAGCGGGTACTGCCAGGAAACGTAATCCACGAATTGGAGCATAATGATCGCGTAATTGGTGGGGTTGATGAGGCGGCCTCAGAAAAAGCGATGACTTTTTACAGAAACTTTGTAAAAGGCGATCTTCATAAAACCAATGCCCGCACGGCGGAAATGTGTAAGCTTACCGAAAATGCATCACGCGACGTAAGCATTGCTTTTGCAAACGAACTATCGTTAATCTGCGATAAAGCAGGAATTGACGTATGGGAGTTAATTCAACTTGCCAATAAACATCCAAGAGTAAATATTCTTCAGCCGGGTGTTGGCGTTGGCGGCCATTGCATAGCAGTTGATCCTTGGTTTATTGTTTCAGCGTTTCCAGAAGAGTCTAAATTAATTCGTGGAGCCCGTGAGCTAAATAATTACAAGTCTGATTGGGTAATTGAAAAAATAAAAAATGCTTCCCTTACGTTTGAAAATAAGAATGGGCGTAAGCCAATCATCGCCTGCTTTGGTTTAGCATTTAAACCAAACATTGACGATTTAAGAGAATCACCAGCATTATATATTGCTAAAGAAATAGTGAAGTTCGATTCGAACACCATGGTTGTGGAACCAAATGTTGAGGAACATGCTTCCTTCACCCTTTCTACAATGGAAAATGCTATTGAAAAAGCAGATATCTTATCACTTTTGGTTTCGCATAGAGAATTCGAAGGGTTAAATAATAATTCAAAAGCAATTAATTTTTGCGGATTAAAATAATCGCATTTTAAAATGAAATATCAAAAGGATTCACTTTCTCAATTTTCTGAGCAAATCAATGATCGTTTAAATGGTTACAAGCCGCACGGGATAAAAATTTCTGAGGTAAGAAATGTTGTTATTTGTGGGCTAGGTGGTTCAGGAATAGGGGGTAAAATAGTAAAATCTTATTTTGAGGATATTTCACCGATTCCAATTGTCTTAAACTCAAAGTATGATCTGCCTCATTTTGTGGACAGTTCTACTTTAGTTGTTTTGAGCTCGTACTCTGGAAATACAGAGGAAACCTTAGCGATGCTTGCCTCAGCCAAAGAAAAAGGAGCTAAAATTATTGGGTTAACCTCCGGGGGAAAGATAAATGAGGATTTGCCTAGTCTTTCTCCAGTTTATTCTGCAAAACCGGGATTTCAGCCAAGAATGGCTTTAGGTTATTCTTTGACCAATTTGTTTTTGGTTCTAGGAGAGCTTTTCAGTGTTGACCTTTTTCCAGAATTGAGAATTGCAGTAAATAATCTATCAAATCAATCAAGATATTATGACTTGGGGATGGAATTATTTAAGGAGTTAAGAGGATTTGATTATCAGCGATTTGTAATTATTTCAGACGATAAATTTGAGTCAATCTCTACAAGATTTGCTCAACAAATTCAAGAGAATGCCAAGCTTGAGGCTTTTGTGAATGTATTGCCTGAGGCTAACCATAATGTGATAGAAACATATCACTCTAAATTGCCGGGAGTATTTTGTTTACTTGATTCAAAGTCGAACAAAAGGACATCGCAACGGTTTGATTTTGTTAAGGATTTATTGTTAAAAAACGGGAATAGCGTGGTTGAGATTTCTGTAATGGGAATTGGGCTTTCTCAATGGTTGGAAACAATTTATGTTTTGGATTGGACTAGTCTTTGGTTAGCTGATTCTTTAGATAGAGAGTCCGAAAATGTCCCCATTATCACTGCGCTTAAAGAATACTTAGCAGCACATTGATGAATTTTAAATCAGAAATATCCAATTTGATTTCAGGAAAAACATCCAATTTAACAGTGGATGACCTAAATACGTCCCTTTCTGGAATGACTCTTCGTGATGTTTTGTTAAATGATTTTGCTGCCTCAGGAATCGATATTGCTTTTAGCGGAAAAGGATTAAATGAAAAAGGGGTGATTATTGATTTGGATGACTCCTACCTTGACCAGTTAAATACTGAAGGCCATCCCCTAAAAATGGGCAGAACCGTAATAGTTGTTAAACAACAAAATGATTAATCCATTTTCCGACGAGTTTTTCATGAAGGAAGCGCTTAAAGAGGCGCAAAAGGCAATTGATGCAAATGAAGTGCCTATTGGAGCGGTTTTAGTAGCCAATAATAGAATTATTTCCCGAGCACATAATCAGGTAGAAACTTTAAATGATCCAACGGCACATGCAGAGATGCTGGTAATAACGGCTGGATGCAACGCTTTGGGGAACAAATTTCTAGAGGATTGCACTCTATACATTACGCTTGAGCCATGCCCCATGTGCGCAGGAGCCTTAAATTGGTCCAGGGTTGGAAAAGTGGTTTACGCTGCAAAGGATCCTAAAGGTGGTTGTTCAAATCACTCTCCTTCTATTTTACATCCCAAGACAAAGTTCTTTCAAGGCGACCTAAATGAAGAAAGCTTGACTTTATTGCAAACATTTTTCAACTCAAAAAGGTAGTCTTATAGTGAGGTTAGCCCAGGAAATTGAACTCTCAATTTTTCCTTTATATTTGTTCTAATCATTAATAAAATTATTTAGTTAATTAATAAATCATAAAACAATGTCATTCGAATTACCAAAATTACCATACAGCTACGATGCCCTAGAGCCTCATATTGATGCACGAACTATGGAAATCCACCATAGTAAACACCATAATGGATATACTACAAACCTTAACAATGCTATCGCCGGCACTGCCGATGAAAATGCATCTATTGAAGATTTGCTAAAAAATATCGGTTCAAAATCTGGAGCTGTTAGAAATAATGGTGGTGGATTTTATAATCACGGTCTTTTCTGGTCAATTATGGCGCCTAATGCAGGTGGTAATCCAACTGGAGCCATAGCAGATGCTATTAATTCTACATTTGGATCTTTTGATGCATTTAAAGATGAATTTGCAAAAGCTGCAGCAACGCGTTTCGGTTCTGGTTGGGCATGGTTAATCGTCCAAGACGGAAAACTAAAAGTAACGAGTACTCCAAATCAAGATAACCCATTAATGGATATCGCTGAAGATAAGGGAACTCCAGTTTTAGGTTTAGATGTGTGGGAACACGCCTACTACCTTAACTACCAAAACCGCAGACCAGACTACATTCAAGCATTCTTTAATGTGGTGAACTGGGATAAGGTTAATGAGCTATTTAAAAAAGCTTAAGCAAAATATACATAATGATCCTCGTTTGTTTCAAACGGGGATTTTTTTTGCCCTTTTTTTTCCTTTTTTGCGAATAACAAATAATACCTAACGTTAATGCGTTTAAATGCCGCATCGATAAAATGGACCTTGTAGAAACAAATTTTCCTTTGTAATATTGATTTATCAACCTAAAAGCTTTTTATGAATAATAAATAGCTTACTCTCCGAAGCCCCTGAAACTTTACCAAAAGAACACAGGGGCTTTTTGATTTCAAATTTCGGTTGTGGTTATTTGGGTGGTGTTTGAATGTTGGCTGTCTTGTACGTTCCTATTAATAGTTGGTTTTTATTCAATAGAATAAACCGTCATTTCGAGCCCTGTCGAGAAACGATGATCTAAAAGCAAAACCCTCTTTAGATTTCTAAAGCATAATTTTATTTGAATCAGTTGTCCCTAATTCAATTACAAATAATGGGATTACATGATTGATCTACGGTTTTAAAGTCGGCCCATCGAGTCCCTCCGCTTTGCAGAGCCTCAGGGACCTTGGTTTGGTTAGCACGAAATGAGTAGAAAGTAGTGCGGAGTGATTTGTACGTCCCTCATATAGGTTGACCGTTTTTAATAATTTTGCCCCGCCTCCCATGGGTCGGACAAGTCTTTAGGTATTCCAGATTCAAAAATAGGAGCACCGCCCCGTGCGGCAGGCCTCCGGCATTATTTTAAAAAGCTCATTTGTCCCAAAAGAAAGGCGCGGGCAGGCGACGAAAGCAATCCTTAAGATGATCAATGAAATAGAGTTGCGAAATAATTTCCGCGATTAGGACAATTAAGGGAATACTAAACAATCGCGCTTGGATTGCGGGGAAGGCCTTGCTTTTGGTTGACAAATTGCTTTTTAAAATCAAGCCTAGCTTTTTTCGTCCTTTTTCAGCGATGGAAAAAGGGCAAAACTATTTTGAGGAACGCACTCTCCAACTGCCGAATATCTAAATTACTTCATAAAATCCTATTGCAGCCTTTCATTTTAATTTGTAACGACAAATAAAATTTTAAAATCAAGCCTAGATGGTTCGAGTGGCCTCACCACAGGTTTTTTGGTTCTTTTTCAGCGATGGAAAAAGAACAAAATTACATTGAGAACCTCAATTTAAAATGATCAATAATCCCATTAAAACAAAAAGTCAAAGAAGATTCCAATCCAAAGAATACGTATTATATCCCCCTTACTTTATCAAGAAAAAGTGGAAGAGTCATATTTGAAAACGAAATACCATCGTGGCGCAAGGTTGTATAGTACCTAAAACCTCATCCCACATTTTAAAAATAAAAATCTCCAAACACATCCCTAAATCCCCTCTCAAGCGGGGACTTAACTATCATGTAAATGATTAATTTCTATTCCATTAGTGGCTATCCGTTGGTTTGTTAAATTTTACCTGGAATTCAGTTTAAATCCAAAATTTCATCCCGTAGTTCCCGGCATTATTTTAAAAAGCTCATTTGTCCCAAAAGGAAGGCGCGCGTGGATTGCGTAAGCAACCCTTAAGATGAAAAAGGATATTGATGAAGCTATGGATTTCCGCGGATTTTAAAAGTTAAATAAGAAGATTATCCCTCGCGCTTGGGTTGTGTGGGAGGCCTTTCTTTTGGTTGACAAATTGCTTTTTAAAATCAAGCCTTGATTTTTCCTCCCCTTTGTATCAAGACAAAGGGGAAAATCGTTTTATGAAACGAAATGTCCGATTGCCAAAAGTAAAATGTACTTCATAAAAATCCATTGCACCAGCCGAAAGGCATAATAATACCCCCACTTGGGTTGGGGGGGAGAGGATTCCTTTGGAATGACAAATAAAATTTTAAAATCAAGCCTTGATGGTTCGACTTTGCTCACCACAGGCTTTTGCTCCACTTTTTGTCAAGAAAAAGTGGAAATAGCAGATTTGAAAACGAGATGGCGTCATTTCTCAAATGATAATAGAACCAAAATTCTATTTCCAAAAAAAAGAAAATCTCCTTAATAATAAAAAAAACCAAAAAATCCCTTAATTTTGCTCTCTTACAGCAACTTAAAACAATCCGGAAAGTGCCTGAAAACATATCGAAAACTATTTCATTCGCCATAGTAGGGTACGGGCACATAGGCAAACGTCATGCTGCCATGGTGGAGCAAAATCCAGAAACAGAACTTTCCGCAATTATCGATGTGAAATCAAAAGATGAGCTGGGATTGGCAGACAGTAAAACGGATTTTTATCCTTCTCTTGAAGATCTCCTAAAAGCTTCACCCAAGATTGATGTTGTAACAATCGCCACTCCAAACGGACTCCACGCCACACAAGCAATTGCCGCTTTAAAAGCTGGTTACCACGTGGTAATTGAAAAGCCAATGGCGCTTAGCACGGTGGAAGCAGAAGCCATCATCCACCAAAGCATGCAGTCTTCCCGTGAGGTCTTTGTGGTAAAGCAAAACAGATACTCTCCTCCATCCCAATGGATAAAAGAAATCGTCGAATCCAAAAGGTTAGGACGTATATTTACCATTCAAATAAACTGTTTTTGGAACCGGGACGAAAGGTATTATATACCTGAATCATGGCATGGTAAAATCGATTTAGATGGCGGAACTTTGTTCACTCAATTCTCTCATTTCATTGATACTCTATTTTGGTTGTTCGGTGATGTTGATATTTTAAGTTCGACAATGAAAGATTATAATCATCAGGAACTAACCGATTTTGAAGATACAGGAGTGGTGGTTTTTAAAACCAACGAAGGTGCCTTGGGTACCTTTAATTTTACAACTTCTGTGGCTGAAAAGAATTTTGAAAGCACGCTTACTATTATTGGTAAAAATGGAACAGTGAGGCTTGGCGGACAATATATGAACGAGGTGACCTACTGCGAGGTAAAAGACTATAAATTACCTACCTTAGCAACAACAAATGCACCTAATGATTATGGGCTATACAAGGGCTCAGCAGCAAACCATCATTTTGTAATTCAAAATGTGGTGGACGCCTTAAAAGGGCGCAAACCAAAAACCACCAATGGCCTTGAAGGGATGAAAGTGGTAAATATTATTGAGAGAATGTATAACGTTTCAAAGGCTTAAGAGAGTTTGGGTAAAGCAATAAAAATAGGGGTTATTGGATTAGGCTATGTTGGTCTTCCGCTTTCTGTGGCTTTCGCCGAAAAATACCCAACTATTGGGTACGATATCGACGAAACCCGTGTTAATGAATTGCTATCCGGGCATGACCGAACTCGAGAAATTGAGTCCGACGTTCTAAAGGATATTCTCAAAGGCTCAACGGTCCCTGATGCTCCGCTTGGCAAAGCCAAGTCGGAGGGGCTCGAATCCACAAAGGCCCTTGAGGCTCAAATTGGGGGCTCCCAATTTGAGGGAATTGAAGGTTCAAAGGTCCCTGAGGCTCTTTCGGGCGGTAGCCAGAAAGAGGGACTCGAAGGGCGTTTGAATCTAACGTCAATCCTGTCCGACCTATCCAACTGCAACATTTTCATCGTAACCGTCCCAACTCCAATAAATAAATTCAAGTCCCCTGACCTCAGCTTTTTATTAGAAGCAAGTAAGCAAGTTGGTTCTATGATGAAAAAAGGAGCAATCGTAATCTTTGAATCTACGGTTTATCCTGGTTGTACAGAGGAAGACTGTGTTCCAGAACTTGAAAAAGCATCAGGATTAATATTCAATAAAGATTTTTTCTGTGGATATAGCCCAGAGCGAATCAATCCAGGAGATAAAATCCGCACGTTAACCAAAATAATTAAGGTCACCAGTGGCTCAACTCCAAAAGTTGCAACTCAGGTTGATAATTTATATAAATCCATAATTACTGCAGGGACTCATTTGGCACCATCAATTAAAGTAGCGGAGGCTTCAAAGGCCATAGAAAATGCCCAGAGGGATGTAAACATTAGTTTTGTAAATGAACTTGCTTTGATATTTGATAGGATGAAAATCAATACTCTTGATGTCCTTGAAGCTGCAGGAACAAAATGGAACTTTCTGCCTTTTAAACCTGGGCTAGTTGGAGGTCATTGTATAGGGGTTGACCCATATTACTTAGCACATAAGGCTGAGTCTTTGGGTTATCATCCTCAGGTAATTCTTAGTGGAAGACGGGTGAACGACTATATGCCAATTTTTGTGGCAAATAAAGTGGTGAAAACATTAATTAAAGAAGGTAAGCCTGTTAAAGACGCTAAAATTCTTATTTTAGGATTCACCTTTAAACCGAATTGCCCAGATACCCGGAATACTAAAGTAATAGAGGTTTATAGGGAGCTTGAAAGTTTCGAGTGTCAAGTACAGGTCTACGACCCTTGGGTAGATGTAAATGAAAATAATAGTTTTAACTTTGTTTCAAAGGACAATATAAAGAATATTGACATCCTGGTTCACGCAACGAATCATGAGATATTTGAGCAAGATGTTTTAATAAATAAATTAAAAGAAACCATCCCCGTTGTGGGATTATTGAATTAAGAGTTTGATTATGTTAGATTTAACTGGAAAAAAATTATTGATCACCGGGGGTACCGGGAGCTTAGGAAAAGCCTTAACTAAAACAATTTTAGAGCGCTGGCCAAAAATTGAGAAATTGATAATTTTTTCTCGTGACGAGCAAAAGCAATTTCAAATGGCTCAAGAATATCCTCACGATAAATATCCTCAAATTCGCTTTTTTATTGGTGATATTAGGGATTACGACAGAGTTAGACGAGCGCTAAGAGATGTTGATCTAGTAATTCACGCTGCTGCGATGAAGCACGTGCCCATTGCAGAGTACAACCCAATGGAATGTGTGAAAACTAACGTCCTAGGGGCCGAGAATTTAATAAACGCTTGCCTTGAAACTGAGGTTGAAAACGTGGTAGCCTTGTCGACCGACAAAGCAGCAGCCCCAATTAACCTTTATGGTGCCACAAAACTTACATCTGATAAACTATTCGTTGCTGCCAATAATATACGCGGATGGAATAATATTAAATTCTCTGTTGTACGCTACGGAAATGTAATGGGGAGTAACGGTTCTGTAATCCCTTTCTTTATGAATAAAAAGAAAGAAGGCGTTTTGCCAATTACTGATCCTACCATGACACGTTTCAATATTAGCCTACAAGGTGGTGTTGACATGGTATTACATGCCATGGAACATGCTTGGGGTGGAGAGATTTTCGTTCCGAAAATTCCAAGTTATAAAATCACGGAAGTTGCAAAAGCAATTGCACCTGAGTGTAAAACAGAAATTATTGGAATCAGACCAGGAGAAAAAGTACATGAAGAAATGATTACTTCTTCTGATTCTTTCTTCACTTATGACCTTGGGAAATATTTCGTAATCCTACCACAAAACCCGCGCTTTAAATTAGAGGATTTCTTGAAGAAATTTAACGGTAAAAAAGTGGAGCCAGGTTTTCAATATAATTCAGGAGAAAACACCGAATGGGACGATGCCGAGAAGCTTCGCGAACTAATAAAAATACATGTTGACCCTAACTTTGAAGTTTAATGGGAAAAAAGATTATACCTTACGGTAAACAGGATATTGACCAAGTCGATATTGATGCCGTAATTGAAACGCTAAAATCCGACTACCTAACCCAAGGGCCAAAAATATTAGAATTTGAGGAGGCTTTTGCTAAGTATGTAGGGTCCAAATATGCCGTTGCAGTTTCTAATGGCACAGCAGGCTTGCACCTGGGTGCTATGGCATTAAATGTCAAAGAAGGCCAAAAGGTTATTACCACACCAATTACCTTTGCTGCCTCAGGAAATGGGGTTAGGTATTGTGGGGCTGAGGTTGAGTTTGCCGACATTGACCCAGAAACTTATTTAATTGATATTGAACAAGTAAAAAGGTTACTTGAAAATGCTCCAAAAGGAACGTACGCGGGAATAGTTCCTGTGAATTTTGCAGGAAGAGTCGTGAACCTGGAGAAACTACGCGCAATTGCAGATGAATATAATCTTTGGATTATGGAGGATGCATGCCATGCCCCAGGAGGATATTTTGTTGATTCAAAAGGAGAAAAGCAATCAGCTGGAAATGGAAATTATGCTGAGCTAACTGTATTTTCCTTCCATCCAGTTAAACACATTGCTTGTGGTGAAGGCGGTATGGTTACAACCAGCGACCCTCAGATCTATAAATCCTTGATGGAGTTAAGGACCCATGGGATCGTAAAAAATGAGGACTTATTTACCAACTCTATTGAAACAGCCCAAGGTGCAAATGGAAATTACCCTGGGTGGTATATGGAAATGCAAAACCTTGGATACAATTATAGGTTAACCGACATTCAGGCCACCCTTGGCATCACTCAATTGGCTAAGGCCGACAAGGGGCTCGATAGGCGCAGGGAAATCGCAAGGGTGTATTCCGATAGTTTTTCAGGAGAAAATGGCCTCCTTGGTCATTCAGGCGTTGTTGAAGGTCATGCTTATCATCTTTACATCGTTGAGGTTGAGGACAGGCTAGGGCTTTACGAATTTTTACGTGAAAAAGGCATCTATGCACAAGTGCATTATGTGCCTATGCATCTTATGCCTTTCTATAAAAAAGAAGGGGTGTCTTTCGAAAAATCAGAAAGTTATTACTCAAGATGTTTAAGTCTCCCAATGTATCCAACGCTAGATAACGAGGATCAAAATTTTGTAATCAACTGTGTGAAGGAATTTTTAAATGGGTAAAAATATCTGCATTATTCCTGCCAGAGGAGGATCTAAAAGAATACCTAGAAAAAATATTAAGAAGTTTTTAGGTAAACCTATAATTGCGTACTCAATCGAAATAGCTTTAAAATCAGAATTATTTGATGAAGTTATGGTCTCGACCGATGATGCGGAAATTGCGGAAATTGCAAAAAAATATGGGGCGACAGTCCCATTTTTTCGTTCACAAGAAAAAGCAAATGACCTCGCCACATTAAATGATGTACTGGAGGAAGTTGTTGATTTCTATAAACAGAAATTGGATAAAACATTTGATTTTGGTTGTTGCCTTTTACCAACTTCACCCTTATTAAAATCAGAGTTTTTGATTCAGGGTTTGAAGGAGCTAAAAGATAAAAAATTTGATTCCTTAAGACCCATTACAGAATTTTCCTATCCGCCACAACGCGGATTTTTAATGGATTCGGATTCCGGATTAGTTCAATTTGCGAATCCTGAATACGCATTAACCAGAAGCCAAGATTTGGAGAAACTATATCACGACGCTGGCCAGTTTTATATGTTTAAAATCCCCGGGCTTTTAAAAGGGGAAAAACGAGGGGCAATTGTTGTTCCTAACTCAATTGTTCAAGATATAGACACAGAGGAAGATTGGGTATTAGCAGAAATGAAATATGAATTCCTTACTTTAAAAGGAATTTCAGGTGACATTTAGTTTTTAAGCAAAAAATATTTTTCATATCCATAGAACAGCATTATGCAAACATTTTTTTTTGTCCCTTATGGAAAAATTAAGTTCTTGGAGAAATTAAAGGATTTAACCTTTGATTTTTTAATTGTGGATTTGGAAGATTCAGTTTCCTGGGACGATGTTGAAAATGTAAACCCTAGCTCAATAAAAAAATATCTAAAACCCAGCGAAAGCTATGTAAGGATTCGATGGGAAGAAGAGAATCAGAGCGTAATCGAGAGGTCTCTAGAAATTATAAAGGCACTTGAAATAAAAAATGTAATAATTCCCAAATTCGATGGAATAAAGGAGCTAAGGAAAGTATGGGAATCCTTGAGCGTTGAGGAAAACGATTTAAAAATTAGCATCTTAATAGAGACACCTTTATCGTTGATTGATTTGGGTGAGATTTTAAGCACTTTTAAAATTGAAGCCATAGGTTTAGGCTCCCATGACTTTCAAAATATCATAGGAACTCCTGGAAGTGATGTTTTAATTAATTATGCTTTGACTAAGCTAATAATTCAAGGGAAAGCAAGGGGAGTAAATTGTATTGATGTAGCTTGTCTTGAATTTAGTGATAAAAATGTGTTTAGAAAGGAATTGGTTCGAGCGACTGAATTGGGATTTGACGGAAAGTTTATTATTCACCCAAGTCAACTTGAAGAAATCAATAATTACAACCCTTACCCAGAAAAAGACATTTTAATAGCAAAAAAACTTCATCAATTTATTTTCGAAATTGGAGGGGCATCGAATTTCTCCATTATCAAGATCGAAGGTAGAGTTATTGAAAAGCCACATTTGGCGTATTTTAGAAAAATTTTTAAATATATAGGTTATGACCCCATCTAAATTAGGTTCCTATTTCGAAGAGTTTGTTGTAGGAGATATTATTGACCATCAACTTTCAAAAACCATTTTTGAAAGTGACAATAATTTTTTTAGTTTGTTAACGATGAACCATCATCCAGTCCATTTAAATGCAGATTATAGCGAGAAAAATCAACACGGAAAGATTTTGGTTGTTGGAACTTTGGTTTTTAGTCTGGTTGTTGGAATTACAGTACCAGATGTCAGTGGTAAGGCCGTCGCAAATTTAAATTATGAAAGCGTCAATCACCTAGGGCCTGTTTTTGTTGGTGATACAATTTATGCGCAAACCGAAGTTTTGGGTACGCGTTTAAGCAAGTCAAAACCAAATGTTGGGATTGTGAGGGTTAAAACCATAGCCCGCAACCAAAACAATCAAGAGGTTTTGGAATTTGTTAGGTCTGTAATGATAAAAAAGCAAAGTTATGAAAAGTAATAAATTCAAGGTTCTAAGAAGCCTTATGTTTGTGCCTGCCCATAATTTAAAATTAATGGATAGTGCCATAAAAAGAGAACTAGATGTCCTTTTGTTAGATCTAGAGGATTCGGTGCAGCCAGTTGGAAATAAAAAAGTTGCCAGAAAAAACATAATTGATTACGTAGGTAGAAATGCATTCGGAAAGAAACTAATTTTCCCTAGAGTTAATGATAGAGAAAGCGGGGAATTATTAAAAGATGTGCATGAACTCACCATTGATGGTGTCCATGGCTTTATGTACCCAAAAGCCCATACCGGTCAGGATATTTACTTTTTCGATAAGTTATTGGAAACTATAGAGTACGAAAAAGGTTACGAAATTGGAACATTTAAAATTATTCCGCTGATCGAAACGTCTGCGGCAGTTTTAAATGTGCAAGAGATTTGTGCTGCTTCTAAAAGGGTGGTTTCAATTGCTTATGGCTGTGAAGATTTTATCACGGACTTAGGAGGGATTCATGACATTGAAGGGCAAAGCTTATTTGTTCCAAGAGCGAGGATAGCAATGGCTGCTAAAGCACATGGAATCGTGCCCATCGATACTGTGCATATAAATGTACATGATTTAGATGATTTGGAAAAAAATCTAAAGCTGGCTAAAATCTTAGGATTTGAAGGGATGTTAATTTTAAACCCGGTGGAAATCCCCTTAGTTCATGAATATTTCTCCCCTACCGAAAAAGAATATAACGATGCACTTGAATTGTTAAGACTAGCTGAAATAGCGGAGAGTGAAGGGAAGGGTGTTGCCGTAATAAATGGTAAATTTATTGGGCCCCCAATGATTCAAACTGCCAAAAACATTATTGAAAAAGTCAGAATAATTAAATCATAAATAAACAGCCTGTGAGAAATATAGTAATTATTGGCGGATTTGGAAATGGAACCGTTGTCCAGTCAACAATATTTGATATTAATCAAGTTCAACCTCAATACAACGTAATTGGGTTTTTAAATGATTTTGAAACGGGCGATATTAATGGCGTACCTATTTTAGGAAAAATAACCAAGGAGAACGTCCAAAATCTAATTAAGGAGAAAGATGCATATTTCTTTTATGCATTGATCTCCTTAAAAATGAACTATAAGAAACTGGATAAACTTACTGATTTAAATGTCCCACTCGAGCGATTTGAGACCTTTGTTCATCCAACTGCTGTTATTTCAAATACTGCGAAAATTGGACAAAATGTGTGTATCCAACCTTTTGTCTCAGTTGGTCCAAACGTAGTGATCCAAAATTTTGTACAGATATTTGCTCAGAGCCTGATTGGTCACGGGGCAACGCTAAAAAATTACAGTTATGTAGCGAATAACGCATGTATCGGAGCTTCGGTTGTTCTGCAAGAAGGAGCTTATCTTGGAACTAATGCCACCACAATTGAGTTTATTGAATTGGGAGAATGGTCTGTTGTTGGAATGGGTTCTGTGGTGTTAAAAACCGTGGCAGATTATGATAAAGTGGTAGGAAATCCCGGGCGAGTTGTTGGAAAGAACTAAAGAAATCTCTATTCTTTTTAGAGTAGATGCAGGAAATGAAGTTGGCTTAGGTCATTTCTTTAGAAGTTTGTCTCTTGCAAATCATTTAAGCTCAAATGGCTATAAGATAGTATTTTGTTTTAATCCGTCCGATTTTTGGGGGAAACAAAGTTTAGTAATTGATCATGAGTGCATCCCATTATTGAATCCGGAAAATGGAATGCTTGATATAGTAAAGGAAAAAAACATTTCGCTTTTTTATCTTGATGGTTTAATTAATCTTAAATCATCCTGCCTACAAGAAATTAGGAAGGAAGTTCCTGTAGTGTTTTACCATAACGTTACTGAAGCTAGGTTTAACTGTGATTTGTTTATTTTGCCCGCAATTCATTATGATACAGGATATTTAAATGACCTTAGCCAAAAGGTAATATTGTATCATGGGTTAGATTATATTATGCTAAACCCTGCGATATTAGGCCATAAGAAAGGCGTTCCAAAATCCCCTTCTACAATTGTAATTACTTGTGGTGGAAGTGACCCAACTAATTTAGCAGAAACAATTTGTGAAGCGATTGATTTCGATGCATTTCCGAGTCTTTCTTTTAAATTACTAAGGGGGCTCGACGATAAAAAAAGTCTAAAATTGCCGCATGAAAATTTTTCGGAAGAACCGTTTGATTTTAAAACCATTTTGGAGTCTGGCTTAGTAATTAGTGCTTTTGGAGTGCTAACATTTGAATTATTATTTTTAAATAAGACTGTTTTTAGTATTGGTCATGCTCCATCAAATGAAAAGGGCTCGAAAATTCTTGATCAAACTTTCAATGCGGTTGTTGATCTTGGAAATAGAAACGAATTACTAAAAGAAAATCTCTCAGTAAGATTAAAAGAATTTGAAAGTGGTAATTTTGATAATTCTAACTTATTAGTTCCAGGGAATAGAATTATGGATGGCAAGGGGACTGAGCGAGTAGCAAATTTGATAATAAAAGAACTAAAAAAATAAAGGAATGAGCGTTAATATTATTGCCGAGATTTCTGCAAACCATAATGGAGATTTAGACTTAACAAAAAGAACCATCGAGGCAATTGCCAAAACTGGAGCTGATACCGTTAAAATCCAAACTTATAAGCCTGAATCCTTAACTTTAAATGTAGATAATGAGATTTTCGGCCCCCTTAAGTCAGGACCTTGGAAAGGAATATCTCCTCACAAATTGTTTTCTACGGGGTCTTTACCTTATGAATGGCATAAAGAACTAAAAGAGTTTGCCGAGTCTCTTGGATTGATCTTTTTTTCAACTCCGTTTGATTTAGAAGGAGTAAAGTTTCTGGAAGAATTAAACGTTCCTAATTATAAAATTGCTAGCCTAGAGATTAACCATATTCCACTAATAAAAGCAGTTGCTAAAACTGGAAAACCAATTATTATGTCAACCGGAGTGGCAACTCTTGCTGATATTTCTCTGGCGGTTGAAACTTGTCGAAATGAAGGCAATAACGACATTACACTATTAAAATGCACTTCAGAATATCCTGCTCCATTTGAAAAAGCCAACCTATTGACCATTAAAAATCTTCAAGAAACTTTTAATGTTAAAGTTGGGGTTTCGGATCACACCATGGGGGCTACAATTCCAGTGCTAAGTGTAGGCTTAGGTGCTACCGTAATTGAGAAACATTTCATTTTAGATAGAGGGCTAGGTGGCCCAGATGCTTTGTTCTCTATGGAGCCTCAAGAGTTTGAACAAATGGTTAAAATGGTTAGAGAAGCTGAGAAATCAGTTGGGAAAATCACATACCCTAGTTCCGGTGATGTTAAATTGCGCAAGCGATCAATTTTCATTTCGGAGGACATGAAAAGTGGTGATAAGTTTTCTGACCAAAACGTAAAAATTGTACGTCCGGGACATGGAATTCATCCTAAGTTTTATGATCAAATTATTGGCAAAGAAATTAATGCTAGTGTAAAAGCTGGAACGCCGGTTGCTTGGACCCTTGTTAAGGACTAAATGTTTAAGAACGCATTTTTTTATACCCTTGCAGAGATAATAAAGAAGTTAATTCCATTTTTACTTCTCCCATTATTATCTAAGGAATTAACGGTTCCTCAGTTTGGGGCGCTTTCTAATTTTAATACCCTTTCATCTATAGTTTTCATTTTTATTGTAATGTCCTCGTCTGGAGCATTTACGGTAAACTATTTTAAATTTAACGATGAGCAACGGTCGAGATATGCTGGGAATGTTCTCCTTTTTACAATTATAAGTGGCGCTTTATTTAGTTTGTTGTTCTTTCTTCCATGGCTTGACGGTTGGATGATGAAATTGGAGTTAAACTCTATTTTTTGGCTTCATGCTGTAGGGTTCTCCATTGGGCAAGGCTTTATTAATTTATATTCTGGCTTTTCTAGGGTCACCAAAAACGGAATTTGGATTCTTATCTACCAAATAGTTTTTGGCTTTGTAAACATTGGACTTACTTATTATCTATTTTATGCCCTTGAAGATAATTTGGAAGCGAGGATAATGGCAATAAGCTCTAGTCATCTTATTTTGGGAGTGTTTGCCATCCTTTTCATTCATAGAAAATTAAAAATCAATCCAAAATTCGATTTAGAGGCCTTTAAAGACATTTTAAAGTTTGGAGTGCCATTGATACCCCATTTAATATCCGGATGGCTTAAATCTGGGGTAGATAAGATATTTATCACACTTTATCTTGGGACAACTGTGTTGGGCATTTACGGTTTTGGATTTCAGATTAGCCTTGGAGCAATGGCTTTTGCCCAAGCGTTAAATAGTTCTTTAGCGCCTGATATATACGAGCGATTATCAAAAGGAATACATCCATCTAAAATGCGAAAGCTAATTGGCTTGTTCGCTTTAATCTTGTTTGCTGGAATTGTAATCTATTTTTTTGTTATAAAAATTGGTTTTCCAATTCTCTTTGATATCAAGTTTATTGAATCTCTAGATATTTTCGGCTTCTTTCTAATTGCCTATTTCATAAAAGGAGTTTACATGTTCAATAGTAATTTTATTTTTTACAAGAAAAAGAATTGGTTGATATCCTCTGCGAATATCTTTTCCTCAGTTTTTTACTTTATTTTGATTTACTTATTTTTTGAATTTAAATGGGTTGAATCCATTTATTTCATTCCTATCATTTTAGTTTTGGCTGAGGGTATTCTTTTGGCATTAACACTCCGTAACGTTAATAAATTATATAATGTTGAAAGATAAAAACTCAAGCTTAAGTAAGCTAAGCGATTCCCTTTGGATTTATAAACTGCTTGAAAGTGGTAATAAAACTATCCAAAAAAGGAAGAAAGACTGGGTTGGTGGTGGTTTTGCCTTTCGCGTTGGGCAAACTTTATATATTCTACTAAAAAACGTTCGGAATAGTCTAAGACGAAAAAGCAGAGAGCTTGCACAAATACCAAATGGGTCCGTCTTGTATTACTGCAATTCCCAAAATACTTACAAGGTTTTAAATCCTCTTCATAACCATTTGCCAGGAGTGTTTTTTTGGCAAACCAATCAGCTAACCAAACAGGAAAACAAGGGAGGTATTACCCATAACTTTACATTTCCTTTGTTTTGGTCAATTCAGGCGATTTTTGCATTTATAAGTTTTAATTTATTTCATTGGAACAAGGGATGGAAGTACCCAAATCTGTTTTTTGAAAATTACGGTAAGCTAGAAGAAAACATTATTCTGTTAAAAAAAATAAAGCCTAGAGGCGTTGTATTTGCCAATGATCATAATGTGCAGAATAGACTCTTCCTCCATGCCTGTAAAGAGCTTGAAATTAAAACTTTTTATCTACAGCATGCAACGGTAACAACTAACTTCCCACCTCTTGCGTTTACAAAATCTTTCTTGTTTGGCGAAAAAGATAAGCTAACCTACGAAAGTGTGGGGCCCAGTTTAGGCGAGGTTGAGTTAACAGGACCAATTACGTTTCAGCATTTATTTGAAATAAAAAAGCAAGGCAATAATGAGGGAAGTATAATCGGAATATCGGTAAATTTAATTGATGATCTATCCGAAGTAACTAAGGTGGTTAGGGAGATTCTGAAGAAAACGGTGTTAAGAATAATCATAAGGCAACATCCAAGAGATAATAGAAGTTTAGATCTAAAAGATGATAGGCTAATTATAGAGCCCGCTTCCAAGTTTGAATTATTAGATTATTTTTCAAAAATCAATTTTCATATTGCAGGGGACTCCTCAATACATTTAGAAGCCAGCTATGTAGGCATAACCTCTTTCTATCATAAGATGTCAGGCGACACGGCGTCCGGTGATAGGTTTGCTTTTGTGAAGGAGGGGATGATCAATGAATATAAAATTGATCATTTAACCAATGTAAATGATTTTAGTAATTTTGTCGAATTAAAGCATTTTCTTTTTTCTGTTGGAGAACCTTGGGAAAGTAATGTTTCTCATCATATTGCATCATCAATAAAAGTAATCCTAGAAAAATGAACCAAAATAAAACCGTGATGCAAGTGTGGGGGGGGTACCTCTTGTTTTTTATCACCCTAGTTTTCGTTTTGCTTCTTGGGTCTGTAAGCTCCGCTGTGATTTTTTTGATTTTGTTCATTGCTGGACAATTTCATTTTAAAGACGAACGGAAGCTTTTTGTTTTGCTTTTCCCAATAGGTGTTTTGTTCGCAATATTTTTATACCATTATTGGATGTCAATCACTGGGAATTCGTATTATTTGGGTGCGAAAAGTGATGATTGGCAATACGATGTATTATGGTCAAAGGATTATTATAAACTTTATGGGATTTCTTATAATGAATTACAAGAGTATTTAGGAGGGTATCATAACTCCTATGGCTATGTTTATTTAATTATTCTATTAAGGTGGTTTGGAGATTTATTCGATGGGTATCATACTCTTTTGCCACGGATGTTGAATATTTATTTGCTTTTTTGGATAAGTAGTATAGCGAGTAGAATTGTAAGGTTTTATTTGCCAAATAAGCCTGAATTTGGTTTAATTGCTGCAACGGCTATTTTTCTTTATCCTGTGATGATTTTTAACTCATCTCATGTTTTTCGGGACACCTTGATATCCCTTTTAATTTTAAGGGTGTTTCATTATTCGAGGATAAAAGGGATTAGTATAAAAAGTGTTTTTTATATAATTATTTGCCTTTCCATCTTAATTTCATTAAGAGTTGGGACATTGTTTTTTGTTGTTTTTATGATGGGTATTATTTTTATTCAAAAGAAACATTTAAAAATATCCTTAGCTTTGCTAGGATTGGTATTTGTTGGTTTAGGCGTGTTTTATTTCGATTTTTTCATGAACTATGTAACAAGTAAATTAAGTTCCTATTCGGAATTAAATTCTGAAAGACTTGGGACTTTTGGTAGTAAGGTTTTTGGGTTGCCGATTTTCTTAGGATTCATTCCAAGAATAATTTATTTTATCTTTACCCCGGTACCGAATTTTTCCGGGTTCCATCAATTATTTGTTTCAATTAGCGCCTTTTTGCAAATTTTCTTCTTCCCTATTTTACTCGGATCTGTCTTTTCCCGTTTTATTGATAAACGATTAATTTTTTCTTTTTTAATTTTCTTTTTAGGAGTTGCTCTAAGTACTGCAACTTTTAGACATGTTATGATGTATATCCCTTTTGGAATAATATTAGTGACTATTTACATTGGGATTAATGGTTTTAAAATTTCCAGAGATTATATAGGGAAAATAATTGGTCTGCTTATCTGTTTTGTATTAACCCTTTTAGTTGTAATAATTTTTTAAAAAAAATCTGATGGAATTATTAATAGTTGTACCCAAAGGATTAAGTCCAGGAGTAATTAACTCGCAAGTATTTGGGAGAATAAAGTACTATTCAACAAAAAAAATTAGGGTTAAGGTAGCCATATGTGAAAAAGACGCTATTTATTTTCCCGAAAATGATACTCTAATCGTTTATTCAAACATAAGTGATTTATTTCCTTTATTTAAAAACTTTGATTTTGTTTATTTTCGAAGCATATTTGATTTTTTAAAATCGTATGTGTTTATAACCTTAAGTAAAGCCAAATCTATTTATGATTTCAGGGCATTGTTGTGTTATGAGTCATATTTTAGACGTAAAAATGCGCTTATTTTTTTCGCACTATATTTATTGGAATGGTTGGTTTACCTTCTGGCAAACAAACTAAATTGTGTTTCAAATCAACTGGAAAAAAAGTTGAAGAAAAAATTTGGGCCACGTAAGATTGATGTTCTCCCATGTCTTTTGACTGAAGTCCCTGAGCTTGTTCCGATAACGATTTCAAATGAAATTAAACTTCTTTATTTAGGTGGTCTAAGTAAGTGGCAAAAAGTAGATGAAGTAATTAGTACCTTTAAGGGCTTGTTGGAATTAGATCCAAGGTTCAATCTTACTATTGTCACCTCCAAACCAGAGGAATTTAGGGGGATGTATCCAAATGCTTCAGATTTAATTGAGGTGTTATCCTTACGGCAGGAAGATGTTCAAAAGTATATTTCTCAATTTCATTTTGGTTTTATTCTAAGGGAGGATATTATGGTTAATAATGTGGCCTCTCCTATTAAATTTTTAGAGTATTTAAGTGCAGGTGTGCTACCTATTTATTCCTCGGGAATTGGCGATTATTCCTCACTATTGGACGATATGTCTTTGGGAGTAAAACATGTAAACAATTTAAATAGGATATATGAAAATTGTTTGAAGGTAATTGAAAATTATTCTGAGCAAAGAAACACGGCGGTGGATTTAGCAAAAAAATATACTTGGATAACCTACAAAAAGAGAGAGGGTAATGATTAATTTAAACCGAAAATTCTAAGTAAATGGGAATATTTAAACCTAGAAAAAGGCTATTAATAATAGGGAAGATCCCACCGCCGTTGGGTGGTGTTACAATTCATGTTAAAAGATTACTTGAAGTGTTAAAAATCAAGGGTGTTCCATTCGAGTTTTTCAATTTGTCTTTTGATTCAGTTTACAAGTTACTTTTTATAGTGCCGAGGTGTAAAGTTGTTCATAACCATTCTAACCATCGCCTATTTTTGTGTTTAGTGACTTTTTGGTGCCTGATTATAAGAACTAAATCTATAATTACAATACATGGTAATACCCAAAGTATCGGTGGAATTTCTAATTTTTTTGAGCGTTTGGCTTTGAAATATTGCACCCTACCAATTCTATTAAATAAAAACAGTTTGAATTTTTCTTTGCCATTTAATAAAAACGCGAAGCTTCTTTCTGCATTTATAGCTCCAAATAATGAGATTGGTTTAAAACCAAGCCTTTCAAATTGCATAACGGATTTAAAAAAAAAAACTAATAAATTATATTGCACAAACGCTTCATCTTTTGCTTACGACAGTAGTGATCAAGAGATTTATTCAATCAATTTATTAATTAAATTGTTTACTTGCCAACCTAATATGGGACTAATAATATCGGATCCATCAAAAGAATATCAAAAGTATTTTCAACGAAATAAAGTTAATTTACCTAAAAACGTGATATTAATTTCTGAAATTCATTCTTTTTATCGCGTTATTGAAATGTCCAACGTATTGTTAAGAATTACCACGACGGACGGAGATAGTATTTCAATTAGGGAAGCTCAATTTTTAGGTAAGCCTGTAATTGCAACAGATGTGGTTGAGCGTCCTGACTTTGTTAGGTTGGTTTCATTCGATCAAATTAATGCGATTTTTGAACCTGAAGAGTCTGAAAGTTTTCATCATTTTGAAAATGATTGTGTTGAATCGTTAATTAGTATTTATTTGGAATTGGAATCATGAAATTAATATATAAATTTTTACCAGTTTTTTTTCAAAATATAATTGTTTCGTTATATGATTTTAAAATTAAACAAAGAAGATTTGGCAAAAGGTTTGATTTTTGGTTTGATTTTTATAAAAATTTGCGGAGTTTAAGTGATGCCGAAAAACAAGAATTGGAAATTAAAAGACTTAAAATTTTTGTAAACAAAATTAAGAAAGAAGGGGGTTTTAAAGAGCTTTATGATCTAGACAATATTAACCCAGAGAGCTTAGATTTTCTAAGCCAATTTAAAACTCTTCCTGTAATAAATAAGGATTTTGTTAAGCAGAATATCAAAAAATTTGAGTTTAACAAACTTAAGCACAAAGTTATTCAAACGAGTGGGACTACAGGTGGTGGTTTAAGATTATGGGAAACTAAGGAATCTTTTCGTGAACAATGGGGTTTATGGTGGAGTTATTGGGACTTTCATGGAATAAAACGAAACGAATGGCATGGGGCATTTGGTGGAAAAATAATTGTTCCAACGGAAAAAGTCAACCCTCCTTATTGGCGCATTAGTAAAATTGGTAAAAGGATTTTGTTTAGTTCATTTCATTGCAAAGAGTCTACGGTTTATGATTATTATAAAAAAGTTCAAGATTCTGAATTACGGTGGTTACATGGTTACCCCTCTATAATATTTAATTTTGCTAAACTTTTGGTTAAAGAGGGATTAAGTTTGGATAAAGTACTATGGGTAAGCTTCGGTGCTGAAAGCTTATTGGAACATTATAAAGAATCCATTAAAAAAGCATTTCCAAAGGCTAAATTAATTCAACATTATGGTTTGGCAGAAGGCGTCGCAAATATTTCGGAATATTCAAATGAAAGGTTCACATTAGATAGATATTTTTCATATGTTGAATTTGTACCATTTGGCTTAAAAAATAAATATAAAATTATCGGTACCAATTTGTCAAACCCTTCTTTCCCATTATTAAGATATGACACCGGCGATATAGCCACGATTATTGATGGGGAAATCCTGGATATTGATGGCAGGAAAGAGGATTTTATTAGTCTTAAAAGTGGTGCCAAAGTTGGACGATTTGATTATATCCTTAAAGGTTTGGAAAATGTCATGGAAGCTCAAGTTATTCAGGAATCAATTTTTTTATTAAAAATGAGGTTGGTGGTAAATAAAGAGTATTTTGAAAATAAAAATGAATCAGAGTTGTTGAAAAATATAAAAGAGTTTACCAATGATGAAATTGAAGTGGAATTTGAGTATGTTAATGAAATTCCAAGGACAAAAACCGGTAAAATTCGATTTGTAATATCAAAATTAAAATGAAACAAATAATCCAAAATCTTAAAACCGGTGAAACTATTTTAGAGGAGATTCCGTGCCCACAAAAAAAGCGCGGTGCTGTTCTGATAAAAACTACGCGTACCCTTGTTTCACTTGGTACCGAAAAAATGCTTGTGGAATTTGGTAAATCCAATTTAATTCAAAAGGCAAGACAACAACCTGATAAGGTGAAAATGGTTTTGGATAAAATCAAATCTGATGGTTTAATGCCAACGTTAGAAGCTGTTTTCAACAAACTGGATTCTCCTTTGCCCCTTGGATACTGTAATGTTGGAGAAGTTATTGGAGTAGGAGATGGGGTAACGGAATTTTCAATTGGAGACCGGGTGGCCTCAAACGGTAATCATGCGGAGATTGTAAATATCCCCAAGAATTTGGTTGCCAAAATTCCTGAAAACGTAACTGATGAAGAAGCTACGTTTACAGTAGTTGGTGCCATTGGTTTGCAAGGGATTAGGTTAATAAACCCAACCTTAGGCGAAACAATTGTTGTTTCAGGGTTAGGGTTAATAGGGTTGTTATCTGCGGAGTTATTAATTGCCAATGGTTGCAGGGTTATTGGGTTTGATTTTGATCAAAAAAAGGTGGACTTAGCTCGGAAAAAAGGAATTGAAGCTTTCAATTTAGCCGGTGGTGATGACCCTGTTCAGATTTCCGATAATTTGACCTCTGGGAATGGGGTGGATGGGGTTTTAATTACCGCTTCTAATAAGTCAAATGACCTTATATCACAAGCAGCCAAAATGTCTCGTAAAAGAGGCCGCATTGTACTAGTAGGTGTAATAGGTTTGGACATTAGTCGTGCTGATTTTTATGAAAAGGAACTTTCCTTTCAAGTGAGTTGCTCGTATGGTCCAGGTCGTTATGACGATAATTATGAGCAAAAAGGAATTGATTATCCAATGCCTTTTGTTAGGTGGACTGAAAAAAGAAATTTTGAGGCAATACTTCAAGCTATGGCCAACGGCAAACTTGATGTGAAATCCTTAATTACCGAAAGAATAATATTAGAGGAATACCAGAAAATATACTCACAAATGGGTGGTGGTTCAATTGCCTCAATTCTTGAGTATACGTCCTCTGTAAACATGGATTACGTGGTAAATCATTTTACTGCCAAATCAAGTTTCTCGGGTGATAAAGATGCAGGAATTGGTATAATTGGAGCAGGAAACTTTACCCAAATGACAGTGTTGCCAACTGTAAAAAAATTAAACCTCAATTTACAATATATTGCAAGTTCAGGAGGATTAAGCGCTGTTCAGTTAGCTAAAAAATACAATATTGTTAACTCTACCACAGATTATAAAGAAATTTTAAAAAGTGATAAAGTATCAGGTGTAATAATTACAACAAGGCATAATGCTCATGCATCAATGACTCTTGAGGCAATAAAAAACCATAAACATGTTTTGGTTGAAAAGCCGTTAACATTAAATGAGTTTGAATTAAATGAAATTAAGGGAGCAATGGATGTTTCCAAGGGATCAATAACTGTAGGCTTTAACCGTAGGTTTTCCCCGATGGCAGTAAAGATGAAGAGTTTGTTGGGTAAGGCACCAGGTCCTATGAACGCTGTAGCAACAATGAATGCAGGCCATATTCCAAAGGATGTTTGGATTCAGGATATGCTAGTGGGCGGTGGGCGCATTATTGGTGAAGCGTGCCATTATGTGGATTTATTGGCATATTTTACTGGTTCTGAAGTCAAATCGGTTTGTATGAATAGCATGGGGGAAAACCCAGATATTTCAACAGATAATGCTTCTATTTTATTGAAATTTGCTAACGGTTCAAATGGGGTAATAAATTATTTGTCCAATGGGCATAAATCATATTCTAAAGAAAGAATTGAAATTTATAATGGAGGAAGAACCCTTGTTTTAGACAATTTTCGGGAGTTAAAGGGTTATGGTTTTAAAGGATTTTCATCTCAAAAATCGAAACAAGACAAAGGGCACAAAGCTCAGTTTGAATTGTTTAATAACTATTTGAAAACTGGCGGTGAACCATTAATTTCTTTTAACTCACTTTACAATACAACATTAACAACGTTTAAAGCATTAGAGTCTCTTCAAGAAGGCTGCTGGAAGGAAATTAAATGATTAATAAAGTAAAGCGATTATTTAATACCCTTAAGTATTTAAAACCAATTCAAGTATTTTATCAGTTTAAATATCGATTTCTACCTAGCAAGAATAAAATATCAGTTCAAATTAGTCCAAATGATGAAATTGAAGTAAATGAAATGTTTTTTTGGAAACCCTCATCCACCAAAATTCAACGAAACGGACTAGAATTTCTGAATAAATCTGTGGGATTTATTAATGGAGGAAATATCCCATGGGATTTTTCGGATTATGGAATGTTGTTTAGATACAATTTGGGTTATTTTGAATGTATTTTTGATTCATCAATTACAAAGGACCAAGGGCTATATTTAATCAAGAATTTCATTAATGACGTCGATGAAAATTCCCCGCTTTATGACCCCTATCCAACCTCTTTAAGAAGTGTTAACTGGATTAAATTTTTTGTTAAAAATAACATATCGGATTTATATCTTTTAAATGGTTTGGTTAGAGGGTATGAAAAATTACTTGGAAAGTTAGAATATCATTTACTTGCCAATCATCTTTTTGAAAATGGAGTTTCATTATTTATTGGAGGTGTTTATCTAAATAACAGCATCCTCTTAGATAAAGGGATTCAAATTCTAACCAAAGAATTAAAGGAACAGGTTCTTTCAGACGGAGCTCATTATGAATTATCACCATCATATCACTACCTCCTAACCTACCGCCTACTTGATTGTATAGCCTTTGCAGAGGGTAGTAGTATTGATATTTCTGACGATTTCGAATCTCTTCTTCGTTCTAGGGCAGAGTTAATGATGGGGTTTGCAAGGAATATTAGATTTGGAAATTCTATACCACATTTGAATGACAGTGCTCCTGAAATTTACCCTGATTTAAAAGTGTTAAACGATTATTCAAATCAACTTAGAATTAATCCAAAACAAAACGTTTTAGGAGAAAGCGGGTTTAGAATTTTAAGAGATGAAAATTTTGAATTGCTTTTTAATTTAACTCAAATTTCTCCATCTTATCAGCCAGGGCATGCTCATGCCGATAGCTTATCGGTTTTATTGAATTATAAAGGATTGCCTATTCTTGTAGATACTGGGGTTTCAACCTATGAGAAGAATGAAAGGAGACTTTTTGAAAGAAGCACAGCGGCCCATAATACGGTTTGTCTGGACAATCAAAATTCCTCAGACGTTTGGGGAGGGTTTAGGGTAGGTAGGAGAGCAAACACCATAATTGAAGAGGTAATATCTAATTCAATTTTAGCCAAACATGATGGTTATCGTCATTTAAAAGCTGTGCATCAAAGAAAGGTTGAGATTGGAAACAATCAAGCAATAATTACTGATTGGATAACGGAAAATGTTAATGTGGCATGTAAAGCAAACTTTGTTTTTTCGGAGTCGTTGGATTTAAGTATCAGGGGGAATTGCGTTACTCTTTCCAACGGACTTGAATTTGTTTTCGAAGGATCAGTTGAAATAGTGGAATACGATATTCAAGTTTCAAAAGGATTTAATTTCCTAGTGGACACAAAGAAATTAGAAGTGTCATTTTTGGGCTTTTTAAAAACGGTTATTAAATCATGAAAATACTCTTCCTTTCTTTTTATTTTGAACCAGACCTTAGTGCTGGGTCTTTTCGAAATTCTCCATTAGCAAAACATTTAGCTTTAAACAATAAAGTTCATGTAATAACAACAAGTCCAAATAGATACCAGTCTTTTGAAAAAAAAGCTGCTAACATTGAAGAGCTTGGAAGCTTAACAATTCATAGAATTGACCTCCCTTCGCATAAAAGCGGATTGATGGATCAAATTCTTGCTTTTAAGGTGTATTTTTTTGCAGCCCTTAAATTGGTGAAGAATGAAAAGTATGATTTGGTCTATGCATCATCCTCAAGATTATTTACTGCGTTTTTAGGCTCATTTATTTCTAAGAAAAAGGGAATCCCGTTATTCTTAGATATTAGAGATATTTTTCGAGAGACGATTAATGATGTGGTTGCAAAAGGCTTCAAAGGGGCGTTAATTTCAAAGGTTATTTTTTTTGTAGAAAATTATACTTTTAAAAGAGCCAAACATATTAATCTTGTGTCGCCAGGTTTCAAAGATTATTTTGAGCCACGGTTTAAGACTCAATACTCATATTTACCAAACGGCATAGACGATTCATTTCTATTTCATGACCCTCTAAATAAAAAGGTTGAAAGTAAGAAATTGATCACTTATGCGGGGAATATTGGAGCTTCCCAGGCTTTACATAAGTTGATTCCCGGCTTAGCAAAAGAATTAGGGGAGGGTTTTATTGTACGTATTATTGGGGATGGCGGAAAAAAAGATTTGCTGGTAGAAAATATTGGCTCTCTTAATAATGTGGAGTTCCATCCTCCCGTTGACCGGAATGGGTTATTGAAGCTTTATCAAGAGTCGGACTATTTACTTGTCAGCCTAGAAGATGCACCTGCTTTTAAACGTGTGCTACCATCTAAACTATTTGAATATGCAGCGATGGATAAATTTGTTATTGGAGCACTTGCTGGTTATTCAAAACAGTTTGTAGAAGCGGAAATTTCTAGCTCGTTCGTGGTAAATCCTGGTGACTTTAAAGGTTTGGCGAAATTTTTAAAAACTCACGAATTAGAAGGAAACATAAGCCGTGATGATTTTAAATTGAAATTTGCTAGGAACAACATAACTAAGGAGCTGGCATTATTAATTCAAGGTTAATGAATTCAAAACAAAAAATAATTATTTTAGGTTCTACAGGTTTTGTAGGGGTAAATTTGTTAGATGCATTAAAGACTAAATTTGACATAATTGCACCAGTAAGGTCAATCCCTAAATCAAAAGCCCTAGGGGTCGAATATATTTCCCTTAATGATTTTTTGGAAGATAAGATTGATTGCTTGGGAGTAATTAATTTAGTTGGGAAAGCTCATGACCTAAAAAACGTATCGTCGGAGGATGATTATTTTAAAGCCAATGTTGATTTTTTAAAAACAAGTTTTGATTGGTTTGAGAAATCGAGTGGAAAGATTTTTATACATTTAAGTAGTGTAAAAGCGGTTTGTGACCATTCAAATGAGATGATTAATTCTGCCACAATTGAAAGTCCAAAAACAATTTATGGAGTTACAAAATTGAAAGGTGATGCTTGGTTGGAGCAAAACCCTATTCCAGGTAAAACCACCGTTATTTTAAGGCCGTCTATGATTCATGGGCCAGGGAATAAGGGAAATCTTAACTTATTGTATTCCCTGATTTCTAAGGGCATTCCTTACCCGTTAGGCTCATTTGAAAATAAGCGATCCTTTTTGTCTGTTCAAAACCTATGTTTTGTGGTTGAAGAAATTCTTATGCGTAATGAGTTCCCCTCTGGTAAGTTCTTGTTGGCCGATAAAGAACCATTATCAACCAACCAAATTGTACAGATTATTAGTAACTGCCTTGGGAAAAGCCCAAGGATTTGGTTTCTTAATAAAAGAATTGTCAATTTTGCGGCAAAATTCGGGGATGTTCTAGGGCTGCCCGTAAATTCTGAAAGGCTAGAAAAGTTAACCGAAAATTATACAGTTGATTCCAGTAATTTGATAAAAGAAATCGGGCAGGAATTACCGTTGACAAGTTTTAATGGCCTTTCGCAAACTATAAAATCATTTAATGAAAAATAAAACATACCTCACTGTAACGGCTCACCCTGATGACGAAATTCTTGGATTTGGAGGGTCAACCTTTAAGCTGTCTTCTAATGGCCATAAAATCTATAACCTTATTTTATCGGGTTCTGTGGAAGCTAGAAGGCATAAGCCTAATGAGGAAGAATTGATTTCTGACACAAATGAAGCTCAAGCCATAGTTGGTGCCGAAAAACCAATTCTAGGGCCATTCCCAAACATTAAGTTTAATTCCGTTCCGCATTTGGACCTTGTTCAGTTCATTGAGAAATATTTGGAGCAAATTCAACCGGATGTGGTTTTAACGCATCATCCGTATGACTTGAATAATGACCATTACCATACATCAAAAGCTTGTCAGGCAGCTGTAAGGCTCTTCCAGCGCAAGCCGGTCAAACCGGTGGAGGCATTTTACTTTATGGAAATTCTATCCTCCACAGATTGGGCCTTTCCAGTTGATGGACAAAATTTTCAGCCAAATGCCTTTATGGAAATTGGAGAAGACGGATTAAGTAAAAAATTAGAGTCTTTGAATGCTTACCGTGGAGTAATGAGGAATTATCCTCATCCACGATCGGTGGAAGCACTGACTGGCTCTGCGGCATGCCGAGGCGCCCAAGCAGGGCTTATTTATGCTGAGGCATTTCAATGTGTTTTTAAAAGAGGAGTATAAATGTATAAATTCGTAAAACGATTTATTGACATTATGGCGTCCTTGGGAGTTTTAATTCTTTTCTCGCCAATTATGCTGGTTTTAGCAATATTGATATTTGTTCAAGATTTTGGCAATCCTATTTTCTCGCACTTTAGAGTTGGTAAAAACGGAAAGGAATTTAAGTTCTTTAAATTCAGAAGTATGCCGTTAAACACACCAAATGTAACTTCCTCCGAAACGGGTAAACTAAAGGTTACTCCATTAGGGAAATTTATTCGCAGGTCTAATTTGGATGAATTACCGCAGTTGGTAAATATATTGATCGGTGACATGAGTTTAATTGGACCTCGCCCCCCAATTCCAAGTCAGGTGGGTCTTTTGAAACTCCGAAAAGATAATGGTGCGTTAGGCCTTAAGCCTGGACTAACCGGATGGGCGCAAGTAAATAGTTTCGATGGAATGCAGGAGGATAAGAAAGCTGAGTTTGATGGAGAGTACGCCCGAGACATTAGCTTTATTAAGGATGTCCAAATAGTTTTGTTAACCTTAAAGTATCTAACTAAAAAACCTCCAACCTATTAATATGAATTTCGCGTTTGTAACATGTGTCCAAATTGGTTTAAGCTGTATCGAAAAGGTTTACGATACTGGAGGTGGATTTAAACTATTCATTACCCTCAAAGATGAAAAGGCCAAGAAGAAATCAGGTAGAATATATCTGGATGAATTGGCTTCTGAAAAAAACGTTCCACTTTTAAAGATTAACCATATCAATGACCGCGAAGTTATTGAAGCTTTAAGGGAGCATGAAATTGATTGGCTTTTTATTATCGGTTGGTCGCAAATTGCCGGGAAAGAAGTTATAGAGACTCCAAAGAAAGGGGCGATTGGAGCGCATCCAACTTTATTGCCTGTTGGAAGAGGGCGTGCAGCCATTCCTTGGGCCATAATTAAGGGCCATGATAAAACTGGTGTTTCATTTTTTGTGATGGACGAAGGGGTTGATACAGGTCCATTGTTAGGGCAGGAAGTTTTGCAAATAGGTGCAAAAGAAACAGCTCAAACCCTTTACGACAGAGTTAATACCGCACATGAAGATTTGATTGGAAATATATGGACGGATTTGAAAAATGATATAATTGTGCCTCAAGTTCAAGATGATAGCAAAGCAACTTATTGGGAAGGAAGAAAGCCCGAAGATGGCGAGCTAAAATTAAGTGACGATATTAATTATGTAGACCGACTTGTAAGAGCAACAACTAAGCCCTATCCAGGAGCGTTTATTTTGATAAATGGTAGGAAACTAATCATTTGGGAAGGAGAAATTTGCGAAAAACCATCCGATAATGAAAACAGTAAAGTTTTAAAGTTTAAAAATGGCTTTTATTCAATAATTACTTCTGAGTTTGCTTAGTAAATCAGTGTAGAGTTTCATTTTGAGGTGTGGGCCTTTTATTTAGTCAAATAAAAAACTACATTTGAATAACCTAGAAAACTAATGTTTCAAAGCCTTTTAGATAAATACTCCGCGAAATTTCTTTCGCCTTGGTTGATTCTCATAATCGATCTAGTAATTGTTTCTATTGCTTTTTTCTTAAGCTATGTGATAAGTGTGAACTTCACAATGGCATCAGTTGGTTTAAGTAAATGGCTCAGCTGGATGATGTTTTCAATCCCTCTATTTGCCATTAGTTTTATCGTTTATGGGAGTTTTAAAGGGATTGTTAGACATACTACCTTTGTAGATTTATATAAGGTTTTCCTTGGTATCTCAGTTCCAACAGGAATCTTAGTCATCCAAAATTTACTTTATCGTGCATATGATTGGGAGGTTTCGGCCTTCGTTCTACCTAATGCAGTAACAGTAATCAATTATTTCCTCGCTCTATTTTTGCTTTCTGGATTTCGATTAATTGTAAAACTTGTCTTTCGTTCTATGCAGCGTCAGTTTACGGGCTCTCAGCGTGTGCTAATTTATGGTGCGGGAGAACTTGGGCAAATTACATACAACACTTTACGTCAAGATAAATTACTGGACTATCATGTGGTTGGATTTGTTGACGACAATAAATCCCTTCATGGAAAATCTATTCAAGGGGTAAAGGTGTTTAGTAAAAAAGCTGCATTTGAGCGTTTCATAAATTCAGGGAATGTTTCGGAAATGATTATTTCTATAGATAACATTAAGCCTGCGGTTAAATCGGCACTTATCGACGAATGTCTTGATCATAATGTGGTGGTAAAAAATGTACCCGCAGTATCTAAGTGGATTGAGGGAAGATTAAGTTACGGACAGATTAAAAAAGTTAAAATTGATGATCTTTTGGAAAGACAATCAATCCAAATCGACACCAAGAATATTATCCGTGAAATTGAAGGGAAAGTTGTCCTTGTTACTGGGGCCGCAGGGTCAATAGGTTCTGAGATTTGCCGACAAGTAATGGCATTCGGACCAAAAAAATTAGTTCTGGTAGATCAAGCTGAATCTCCTCTTTACGATTTAGAAAATAGCCTTAGAAATAACAATCCTCACAATATCCCATTAATCTGCTCACTGGCGGATGTGTCTAAAACCAATAGAATTAAATCTATTTTGGATAACAATAAACCTCAAATTATTTTCCATGCGGCTGCATATAAGCATGTGCCCCTAATGGAGATAAATCCTTACGAGGCGGCTCGAGTGAATATTATGGGTACGGCAAATATGGCGTTTTTGGCGCATTTGTCTGGGGTGGAGAAGTTCATTATGGTTTCAACCGATAAGGCTGTGAACCCCACAAATGTAATGGGAGCGACCAAAAGAGTTGCTGAGCTTTACACTCAAAGTCTAAACCATAAGCCAAATAATACTACGGCATTCATTACGACCCGTTTTGGGAACGTGTTAGGTTCAAATGGTAGTGTGATTCCGCTTTTCACCAAGCAGATCGAGAATGGCGGCCCAATCACCGTTACGCACCCGGATATCACCCGTTATTTTATGACTATTCCCGAAGCCTGCCAACTTGTGTTGGAAGCCGGAAGCATGGGTAAAGGAGGCGAAATATTTATCTTTGACATGGGTAAGTCGGTAAAGATTCTAGATGTAGCGCGTAAGATGATTAATCTAAGCGGACTGGAAGTAGGTAAGGATATTAAAATTGAATTTTCAGGATTACGTCCAGGAGAAAAACTTTATGAGGAACTATTGGTTACTACTGAGAACAGCTTGCCAACCCATCATCCAAAAATTATGAAGGCCAAATTCAATACTGAATTTGATTTCACAAAGATATCCCAGCAAATTGAAGATATTGATAACAATCTTGATAACTGGTCTGAAGATGATATCGTCGGGAAAATTAAATCAATTGTACCAGAGTATAAGAGCCAAAATTCTAAATTTGAAAAGCTTGATAAAATATCTAGCTAAGGCTATATTTATTCAGAATTTAGTAACCCCCACAAAATTCCATCCGTAAAGAAAACAGGCGCCAAAAATTTATTAGATTTGTGGGCAAGTTTTTTTTGAAAAAACCCGAAAAAAATCTTAGTATTGAATATACTAAATTATAACACCACTTATTTGTTTGATAATTGGTTTAAAATTTTTTTCTTTGCACCACATTATAAAAACAAAATTTAAAAACAGAAATTATGTCTGACATTGCATCAAAAGTAAAGTCTATCATCGTTGAGAAATTAGGCGTTGATGAAAGCGAAGTAACTAACGAAGCATCTTTCACCAACGATCTAGGTGCAGATTCTCTAGATACGGTTGAGCTAATCATGGAATTCGAAAAAGAATTCAACATTGCTATCCCAGATGAGCAAGCAGAAAACATCGGGACTGTAGGACAAGCAGTTGATTATTTAGAAAAAAACGCGAAGTAATTAAATATTCTTCAGAATGATATTAAGGCGAGTTGTAGTAACAGGAATTGGTGCCATTACCCCCATTGGAAACAGTGTTAAGGAGTTTTGGGGCGGTCTACTTAGTGGGAAAAGCGGCGCTGCCCCCATCACTAAATTTGATGCCAAAGACTTTAAAACAACTTTTGCTTGTGAAATCAAGAACTTTGATGTCCACGAGTACCTTGATCGTAAAGAAGCACGTAAACTAGATCCTTTTGTGCATTTCGCCCTAGCCTCTGTTCAAGAAGCATGGGAAGATGCCGGCTTAAACCCTGATAATTATGATCCTGATCGCTCAGGTGTAATTTGGGGTTCAGGTATTGGTGGTCTGCGTACTTTCACCGATGAAGTTACTGGATTCGTGAAAAACAACAATGTTCCTCGTTTCAACCCATTCTTTATCCCAAAAATGATTGTGGATATCGCGGCAGGTCACATTTCTATTAAATATAACCTACGCGGACCAAACTTTGCAACTGTTTCGGCATGTGCAAGTTCTACCCATGCGTTAATTGATGCTTTCAACTACATTAGGTTGGGAAAAGCTGATATTTTCATCTCGGGTGGTTCTGAAGCATCAGTGAATGAAGCCGCAATGGGAGGGTTTAATGCGATGCACGCATTAAGCACGCGTAACGACTCACCTGAAACGGCTTCAAGGCCGTTTGATGCTGAACGTGATGGATTTGTTTTAGGAGAAGGTGCTGGAGCTTTAATTCTAGAAGAATATGAGCACGCTGTGAAGCGTGGCGCAAAAATATATGGTGAGATGGTGGGCGGCGGTATGTCAGCCGATGCCCACCACATAACCGCTCCGCATCCTGATGGATTAGGTGCTATGAACGTAATGAAAAACGCCATGGAAGACGCTGAGTTGACCATTGCTGATATTGATTACATAAATGTGCATGGAACGTCAACACCATTAGGCGATATTAGTGAGACAAAAGCGATCTCTAAATTATTTGGAGAAGATGCTTTTAGACTTAATATTAGCTCAACTAAGTCAATGACTGGTCATCTCCTTGGAGCCGCCGGAGCTGTCGAAGCAATCGCAACGCTTCTCGCAGTTAAAAATGACATTATTCCTCCGACAATTAATCATAAAGTTGATGATCCTAATATCGATCCGCGACTTAAACTGACATTTAATAAGTCCGAAAAACGTATTGTTCGTGCTGGGCTTTGTAATACTTTTGGTTTTGGTGGGCATAATGCCTCTGTGATTTTCAAAAAATTCGAAGACTAAATCTTGTGCCAATGGGGCTTTTGGTTCGAGGCTACAACCTGTATTTTTCTCCTCAAAAGGAGTTTGTTGGTAGGTTACGCAATATACTCGGATTTACTCCATCCAATATTTCTCTTTATAATCTGGCTTTTGTTCACAAAAGTGCAGCCGAAGAGTTACCCTCTGGAAATAAAAATAGCTACGAACGCCTAGAATTTCTTGGCGATGCCGTTTTAGGTGCCGTTATCGCAGAACTTCTATTCCAAAAATATCCTTTCAAGGATGAAGGTTTCCTAACCAAAACCAGATCCAAAATTGTTAGCCGTAAGTTCTTAAACGAGCTTGCAGGTAAAATGGGTATCCAAGAATTCCTGGAATACAACAAAAAAGCAATGCCCGAAGTGAATAAAAATCACGCAATGATGGGCGATGCTTTTGAAGCGCTTTTAGGAGCGGTTTTTATGGATAAAGGTTTTCGCTTTACGCGGAGATTCATTCTGAAGCGAATAATTTTCCCCTTCGTTGATGTGGAATATCTTGCCGACACCGAAATGAATTTCAAGTCCAAGCTTATTGAATGGAGCCAAGCCGAAAACAAGGTGGTTAAATTTGAGCTTGTAGGTGAGGTTGAAGCGGGTAAAAGGAAAATGTTTAAGGTAAGAGTCCTTATCGACGATATTGAAAGAGGTGCTGGCCTGGATTACAACAAAAAAAATTCCGAGAAAATGGCAGCAGAGAAAGCTTGCGTAGCCCTCGGTTTATAATTCTCTTCCATGAAATACTTAAGAAGATTTTTTACGGGTATACTTATCACGTGGAGCCTTATCGCTTTTACAGTGATGATGTTTATCTGCGCGCCGGTAATTATTCTCGGAAACCTAATCAATAATAGATTCGGGTTTTTATTAATGAGTTGCGCAGAAAAACTTTGGGCTATTGGGTTTATGACCCTTTGCGGAGTTTTTATTTTCCGCCACAACAAGAAATCAGTAGGTAAGGAGAAAGCATATATTTTTGTGAGTAATCACAACAGTTACTTGGATGCGACAGGGATAGGCTGGTCCATTCCAAGGCCGTTTAAGCCACTGGGTAAAATTGAAATGACCAAGGTGCCGTTGTTTGGTTATTTATATAAGCATGCGGTTGTTGTGATTGATAGGAAGAGTCCTGAAAGCCGGTCTGAAAGTGTAAAAAAATTAAAGCAGGTTCTAAAAAGGGGGATGTCTATCCTTCTTTTTCCTGAAGGCACAATGAATAGAGATTTAAATGTGCCATTGGAAAAATTCTACGATGGTGCCTTTAGAATTGGTATCCAAACCCAAACTCCTATTGCCCCTATGGTTATTGTAAATGCAAGAACCTTATTGCCTAGAAATAATCCATTGGATCATTTCAGGCCAGGAATTTTACACGTTTATTTTATTGATCCTGTACAAACCAAAGGATTAACTCTTGACGATGTACCCATGCTTCGTGATAAAGTGCACGGACTAATGGAAACTAAAATCAAAGAGAAACAAAAAATTTTAATTAAGATTAAACAATAAAAAATGTCCGCTACTCCTAGTAATATGATGCCCCTTGGAACGAAAGCTCCTTCTTTTTTTCTTCCAAATCCTTTAACAAAAAAGGCAAATGATTTTAATTCCATAAAGGGGACTAAGGTTACTGTGGTGATGTTTATCTGTAACCATTGCCCTTTCGTTTTACACCTCATTAAAGATATTTCGAAGCTTGGGCGTCAATTTAACTTTCCTGAAGTTGCCGTAATTGCGATAAGCAGTAACGATATAGCCACTCATCCGCAAGACGGACCAGAAGAAATGGCGAAATTTTCAGTGGAAAATAACCTCAGCTTTCCTTACCTATATGACGAGGATCAATCAGTTGCCAAAGCTTTTGACGCTGCCTGTACACCTGATTTCTTCGTGTTTAATAAAAATCAGAAACTAGCTTACCGCGGACAGTATGACGATAGCCGTCCCGGCAACGATAAAAAGGTAACCGGTAAAGATTTAGTCGATGCCGTTAAAGCTTTGTTGACTGGTGAAAAAGTGAATGATAAGCAAGTTCCTAGCATAGGCTGTAACATCAAATGGAAGAATGAGCAAGTATAAGATTGACTTACACCCCATTTTTAATAAAGGCGAAAAGATTGAGTCGGCGCTGAACTCTGCAATCGAGGAATGTGTTGAATCAAAGATTAAAGAATTGGAAATTATCCCTGGTAAGGGTAGCGGACAATTAAAAAAAAAGGTTTTAAGATTTTTGGATCAAAAGCATATTAAAGCCCTTTACCACAGAATTGATAAGGATTCTAACAACCACGGAAGGCTTTTTGTCTACTTTAAGTTTAAATAATACGGTTAAACTTGCCTCATTAAGCCTCCCTAGTTATATTTACCCAACAAACACTTCTGATTATGCATAAAACTACAAATCCACAAGAAATTGCCGTAATGGGCGCAGGCCTAGTCGGCTCGTTAATGTCGATTTACCTAAAACGTATGGGCCATGAAGTGTCTATTTATGAGCGAAGAGGGGATATGCGTAAAGAAAAAGTTGATGGCGGAAGGTCTATCAACCTTGCCATGAGCGATCGTGGACTGCGGGCATTAGCAGGAGTGGGCTTGGATAAAGAAATCAAAGACATTTCCATTCCAATGTCTGGAAGAATGATTCACTTTCCCAATGGAGATCAGGGTTTTCAGCCGTATGGAAAAGAAGGACAAGCAATAAATTCGGTTTCTCGGGCTGAGCTTAATATCCGCCTTATGGACGTTGCAGAGAAAGAAGGAGTGAAAATCAATTTCGAAAACCAATGTTTAAAAGTTAGGTC
>JBLIKP010000010.1:0-38615 GCA_047635375.1 Sphingobacteriales bacterium
CTCCAGCCCCAGGATGTGACGAGCCGACATCGAGGTGCCAAACCTCCCCGTCGATATGAGCTCTTGGGGGAGATCAGCCTGTTATCCCCAGAGTACCTTTTATCCTTTGAGCGATGGCCCTTCCATACAGAACCACCGGATCACTATATCCTAGTTTCCTACCTGATCGACTTGTCGGTCTCTCAGTCAAGCACCCTTATGCTATTGCACTCCACGCACGATTACCAACCGTACTGAGGGTACCTTTGAAAGCCTCCGTTACTTTTTTGGAGGCGACCACCCCAGTCAAACTACCTACCTAACAATGTCTCCCGCTTATACGGGATTAGACTTCAAGCAAGTGAAGGGTGGTATTTCAACAATGACTCCACGAATCCTAGCGAATCCGCTTCAATGTCTCCCACCTATCCTACACATCACGTGCACAAAGCCAATGTTAAGCTATAGTGAAGGTTCATGGGGTCTTTCCGTCCCGTTGCGGGTAAACGGCATCTTCACCGTTACTACAATTTCACCGAGCGCATGGCCGAGACAGTGCCCAGATCGTTACACCATTCGTGCAGGTCGGAACTTACCCGACAAGGAATTTCGCTACCTTAGGACCGTTATAGTTACGGCCGCCGTTTACTGGGGCTTCAGCTCAATGCTTCTCCCGAAGGATAACATCTCCCCTTAACCTTCCAGCACCGGGCAGGTGTCAGGCCTTATACTTCATCTTTCGATTTCGCAAAGCCATGTGTTTTTGATAAACAGTCGCCTGGGCCTTTTCACTGCGGCCCCCAACATTGCTGCGGGGGCGTCCCTTCTCCCGAAGTTACAGGACCATTTTGCCTAGTTCCTTAGCCATGTCTAACTCGAGCACCTTAGGATTCTCACCCCAACTACCTGTGTCGGTTTACGGTACGGGTTTCATACTGCTACTACTTAGAGGTTTTTCTTGGAAGTATGATTACATGCATTATCCACGCCGCCGAAGCTTTGTGGTACTATCGTAGCTCAGCAAGCCGGGGAGATTTGCTACCCCAGCCTATACCTAACTACTTCAACGTGCTATTCCGTCAGCACGCAGCATTGTCACTCCTTCACCACCCCATCGCATACAATACGAAAGTACAGGAATATTAACCTGTTGTCCATCGACTTCCCCTTTCGGGTTTCGCCTTAGGTCCCGACTAACCCTGATCCGATTAGCGTTGATCAGGAAACCTTAGTCTTTCGGTGTGCGGGTTTCTCACCCGCATTATCGTTACTTATGCCTACATTTGCTTTTCTAAAAACTCCAGCATGACTCACGTCACACCTTCACTGTCGTTAGAATGCTCTCCTACCATCCTTGCGGATCCATTGCTTCGGTAGTATACTTAATGCCCGTTTATCATCCATGCCCGATCGCTCGACTAGTGAGCTGTTACGCACTCTTTAAATGAATGGCTGCTTCCAAGCCAACATCCTAGCTGTCTATGCAATCAGACCTCGTTAGTTCAACTTAGTATACATTTTGGGACCTTAGCAGATGGTCTGGGTTCTTTCCCTCTCGGACCGGGACCTTAGCACCCCGGCCCTCACTCCAAGGAAACTTGTCTATAGCATTCGGAGTTTATCTGGAGTTGGTAGGATTTGACTCCCCCTAGTCCAATTAGTAGCTCTACCTCTATGACAATTTTACCTCAGGCTGTTCCTAAAAACATTTCGGAGAGTACGAGCTATTTCTCAGTTTGATTGGCCTTTCACCCCTACCCACAGTTCATCCAAAGACTTTTCAACGTCAACTGGTTCGGTCCTCCACTGTATGTTACTACAGCTTCAACCTGACCATGGGTAGATCACCAAGTTTCGCGTCTACCCCCACTAACTCAACGCCCTATTCAGACTTGCTTTCGCTACGGCTCCGGTCCTAAAGACCTTAACCTTGCTAGTGAGGAGTAACTCGTAGGCTCATTATGCAAAAGGCACGCTGTCACAGAACAAGTCTGCTCCAACCGCTTGTAAGCGCACGGTTTCAGGTTCTTTTCACTCCCCTGTTCGGGGTTCTTTTCACCTTTCCCTCACGGTACTTGTTCGCTATCGGTCTCTCAAGAGTATTTAGCCTTACCAGATGGTGCTGGTGGATTCCCACAGAATTTCTCCGGTTCCGCGGTACTCAGGATACTACTACAATCATATAACATTACCCCTACGGGATTATCACCCTCTTCGATATGGCTTCCCAACCATTTCGAGTTCTGATATATGATCGATATTGTAGTCCTACAACCCCCATATTGCCGTAACAATATAGGTTTGGGCTATTCCCCGTTCGCTCGCCACTACTTGGGGAATCACTATTGTTTTCTCTTCCTACGCCTACTTAGATGTTTCAGTTCAGCGCGTTTGCTTCTTGCTCTTCACAAGATAATTGAGCTTCACTCAATTGGGTTGCCCCATTCGGAAATCCCCGGATTAAAAGTTGTTTGCACTTCCCCGAGGCTTATCGCAGCTTACCACGTCCTTCTTCGCCTTTGAGAGCCTAGGCATCCGCCGTACGCCCTTATTAGTTTCTTACATTATTACCTAATGTGTTTTTTAGTAATTTCTTTCAATATGTCAATGAACGTTTTTAAACCTGTACTAAAACAAGTCTAAACTGACTACTCTCGTATTTAGTAGCCGTAGTGGAGAATATCGGAGTCGAACCGATGACCTCCTGCGTGCAAGGCAGGCGCTCTAGCCAGCTGAGCTAATCCCCCAATGATAATCTAGTAGTCCCGAGCAGATTTGAACTGCTGACCCCTACATTATCAGTGTAGTGCTCTAACCAACTGAGCTACGGGACTATGATTGCTCCTAGTAATTGACTGTCATCAGGATTACTCCTACTGGCAGTCTCCCGCTTTCCATCATAACTTATTACCACAGGGTAAGGTCATTTCAGGCAGCCAATTGCTGTTTTTAATATCTTAATAGATTGTGAATAGCATAACAGAGCCGATAAATAATATATTTCTAGCTCCAGAAAGGAGGTATTCCAGCCGCACCTTCCGGTACGGCTACCTTGTTACGACTTAGCCCCAGTTACTAGTTTTACCCTAGGCAGCTCCTTGCGGTCACCGACTTCAGGTACCCCCAGCTTCCATGGCTTGACGGGCGGTGTGTACAAGGCCCGGGAACGTATTCACCGCGTCATTGCTGATACGCGATTACTAGCGATTCCAGCTTCATGGAGTCGAGTTGCAGACTCCAATCCGAACTGTGATTGGCTTTTTGAGATTCGCTTCATATCGCTATGTTGCTGCCCTCTGTACCAACCATTGTAGCACGTGTGTAGCCCTGGACATAAAGGCCATGATGACTTGACGTCGTCCCCTCCTTCCTCTCTACTTGCGTAGGCAGTCTTCCTAGAGTCCCCACCATTATGTGCTGGCAACTAAGAATAGGGGTTGCGCTCGTTGCGGGACTTAACCCAACACCTCACGGCACGAGCTGACGACAGCCATGCAGCACCTAGTTTCGCGCTCCGAAGAGATGAACCCTTTCAGGCTCAGTCGCTAACTTTCAAGCCCAGGTAAGGTTCCTCGCGTATCATCGAATTAAACCACATGCTCCACCGCTTGTGCGGGCCCCCGTCAATTCCTTTGAGTTTCATTCTTGCGAACGTACTCCCCAGGTGGATTACTTATCGGTTTCCCTTAGACGCATACAGTATATCGCATACATCGAGTAATCATCGTTTACTGCGTGGACTACCAGGGTATCTAATCCTGTTCGCTACCCACGCTTTCGTGCCTCAGCGTCAGTTACAGTTTAGTAAGCTGCCTTCGCAATCGGTGTTCTGTGTCATATCTATGCATTTCACCGCTACATGACACATTCCGCCTACCTCATTTGTACTCAAGCTACTCAGTATCAATGGCAGTGTTCGAGTTGAGCTCAAACCTTTCACCACTGACTTAAATAGCCGCCTACGCACCCTTTAAACCCAATAAATCCGGATAACGCTTGGACCCTCCGTATTACCGCGGCTGCTGGCACGGAGTTAGCCGGTCCTTATTCATATACTACCGTCAGTTATCCACACGTGGATAAGTTTCTTGGTATATAAAAGCAGTTTACAACCCATAGGGCCGTCTTCCTGCACGCGGCATGGCTGGATCAGGCTCTCGCCCATTGTCCAATATTCCTTACTGCTGCCTCCCGTAGGAGTCGGGCCCGTGTCTCAGTGCCCGTGTGGGGGATCACGCTCTCACGCCCCCTACCCATCATAGTCTTGGTAAGCCGTTACCTTACCAACTAACTAATGGGACGCACGACCATCTCTTACCGCCGAAGCTTTAATAATTAAGAGATGCCTCTTTATTATTCTATGAAGTATTAATCCCAGTTTCCCGGGGCTATTCTCCTGTAAAAGGTAGGTTTCGTACGCGTTACTCACCCGTTCGCCACTCGTGTATCTCCGAAGAGACCTTACCGTTCGACTTGCATGTATTAAGCCTGCCGCTAGCGTTCATCCTGAGCCAGGATCAAACTCTCCGTTGTATAAATCCTTGTGCTCTTAATTTCTCAAAAGCAATAATGTTCCTTTTACTAAGAAACATATTAACTCATGGTCTGCTATGCTGTTTGTTTCACAATCTATCAAAGAACGTTAGTATCTATTATACTCGCGCTTGCTTTTCCTTTCTCTCCGTATTACTCTTAAGCAATACCTTCTCTCCAAGCTTTTAACCCTTAACTTCAAACGCTCTCTCCGTTTCGGGAGTGCAAAGGTAAGTGGTTTATTTATTTCTCACAACTTATTTCGAAATTTTATTTTCGTTTAGTTTTTGAAATCAAAAAATGTTTTAGAACTCATCCCGATATCTCGTTTCGGGAGTGCAAAGGTAAGATGCTTATTTGTTTCTCACAAGCTTTTTGAAATGTAAATTTCAAATCTTTTCTTCCTTTCAATAAGCCTTTAGAACTACTCCCCGCATCCTGCTTGGGGACTGCAAAGGTATACTTCTTTTGAGAACTAGCATACCTTATTGGGTCTTTTTTTTAAAGTTTTTACTTTCAGTCTGAATACAAGGAACTTGGGTTTTCAAATTGCTTATCAAGCCACAAATACCTCTTGGAAATCCAGCTCTTTAGATACGAGACTTCATCTCGATATGTTTCACCAATATAGTAATTAGGCCAAACTTTTCCTCCGATTACTGGCCACTTAGCGGAATGCCTCCCCCCTAGCAGGCTCCAACACGTGGACTAAACTATCAATCCTATGAAACACCCTTTCCTCCGACCACTGGTTACTCCTTAATTCAAACCACCGATCTGCAATCAAATCAACAAAAACGGAATCGCTTATTAACTTCTTAAGCCATGGTGGATTATGCCTATAAGAATAGGTCTATTTCTCCACCATCCCCCCATCGGCATAATCAATATTTCCAAAACCAAGGTTAACATCCCAGAGCGGACCAACGTAAAACTTCATATTGTACCTATATATAATAGAATGCACTTGATCTATATGCATCTAAATTTTTTGAAAACTCATTAATTAGAATGTAATCCATGAAGGAAGATCTATATTGGTTGAATAACCTGAGTCCTTATTAAAGGGCATGGTCATTATTTCAGTTTCAAGATTGGTGACCCAGTGTCTCATGGTGTCCATTTTCCAATTTTTACTTTTAACTTTTGGGTTTACCAATTGGCACTGTATTCTTTTCCACGACCCTTCCTCAGGTAGAAAAGGGCGCAGTCCAACCAACCTTCTTGTTTTCTCTATCTGGCTTATCAATTTTAATAAAGAAATCGAACTCAGGAGATTTTCGTTTCCTATCCACAAAAGGCCCTCTATCCATTCCAAAGGAGCCTCCAGGCTTCTCAAAATTATATAAATCCATTGGTAATCGTTATTGAAACAAAGCTCCACGGGTACTCCCTTAACTCCAAAGTGACCAAGACTTGCAAACAAATCACAAGCCAGCAAATTCCTTACCATAGTTTTATCTGAGTAGGGCGCATGCGAAATAAAATCTTCGTCATTATTCAACCCCAAAAATATGGTGGGGAGATTTTTTGATCTTGCATCAATTAATTCGATTTTATATTGTTTTTCGGGAAACCTCCGAGAGCTAGAACCCCTATATTTAATACGTGCAAATGTAGAGAGACCTCCGATTTGAGTTTCCCATTTCCTTGAAAGAAAACATTTGCTAAAATCTCATCTTTTTGCGGAAGCTCCTGCCCCTTTGTATCCGCAAAATCTTGGACAATTCAGGTAATAATGACTCCTGCCAAGTTCTAATGGAAAAAACCAACACAAAAGAAAAAACTAAAGTGATGAATATTTGAAAGAGTATTTACATTTATATTTCAGACCAATTAGCTGCTTCAATTCATACAACCTATTCTGACCCAATTGGCCCTGGAATAATTATCGGAGACTTCGAAGTTTTGGATGGAACTATTGCAAAAGGTGGACGACTTTGCACTCCATATATAAAAAATACAGCTGCAGAATCAGCATCTTCCTCATCAGGGTCAAAAGCATCTAGTACAGGAACTTCATCAAGCTCTTCTGGCTCAAGCTCAGGAACGTCTTCAAGCTCCTCAGATTCTAGCTCTGGGAAATCATCTAGTTCAACTATATCAAGTTCTGAGTCAATACCTGGCTTACCTTCGAATCCATCACCTTGCGATCAATCTTAGTCAACTGCAGGTTCAGGATCGTCATCTGGCAATAGCGGATCTTCAGGCTCATCTTCTGGATCATCAGGTTCTCCAAGTGTTTAATCAGGACCTTCTAGTCCAAATTCAACTGACCCATTATTTCCAGGAGCTGATTGCGGAGAATGCTCTAGAAAAATCGACATGTTATCATTAAAGTATAACTCAGGTCTTTCAAATGCCTCACTAAAGGTTGTTCAAAAAGACGGTGTTATCGTTTATGAAAAAAGCAACCATAGCCATGATGATGTAATTTCATTTAGCGGAAAGGATAAAGGAACCTTAGGAACAAACATTAAGGTTTTAATTAATGGAATCGAAGACACTAGCATTCACACAAGCTGTTCAATAGAAATAGGGATTGGATCAACGTTTGGAAGCTTTACTGTAAGGGACGGTTCAAGCTTAAACGGCGGTAAATTGTGTGATAAATAATAAAACGCGAATACCCTAAATATTCAAAAGCCCGATGAATATTAATTCATCGGGCTTTTTGTTTATAAAAAATCTTTAAGCTAATTGGTGATAATTTGATTCTTCGTTAGCTAAGTTTTAGCTTCTTTTGAATATCATTTACATACCCCCTAAACTTCTTGTCAGTTTCCATCAAATCATCCACGGTTTGGCAAGCATAAATTACTGTAGAATGATCCCTACCGCCAAAATGAGAGCCAATATTCTTAAGTGACGCTTTGGTGTGATTTTTTGCTAAATACATTGATATTTGTCTCGCTTGGACTATTTCACGTTTCCTTGTCGGAGACTTAACCATGTCGACTGGAATCTCGAAATAATCGCAAACCAACTGTTGGATATATTCAATTGAAATTTCCTTGGCAGAATTCTTAACAAAATTCTTAAGCATTTGCTTGGCTAGTGCCAAATCAATTTCTTTTCTATTTAGTGAAGATTGGGCCAACAAGGAGATCAAAGCTCCCTCTAGTTCACGGATATTAGTTTCCACATTGTGTGCTACATATTCTACAACCTCAGTTGGCAACTCAATCCCATCAGCATGCATCTTCTTATATAAAATAGCCAAACGGGTTTCTATATCAGGCATCTGTAAATCTGCTGACAATCCCCATTTAAACCTAGACAACAATCTCTCCTCCATGCCCACTAAATCTTTAGGAGCACGATCAGAAGTTAAAATTAACTGTTTCCCACTTTGATGAAGATGGTTGAAAATATGAAAGAACATATCCTGCGTTTTTCCTTTATTCGCGAAAAACTGAACATCATCCATAATTAAAACATCAATTATTTGATAAAAATTGATGAAATCATTTACAGTATTATTTTTCAAAGAATCAATAAACTGATTAGTAAATTTCTCTGAAGAAACATACAAAACAGTTTTATCCTGAAAATTAGATTTAATGTAAGCTCCAATTGCTTGAGTTAAGTGAGTTTTACCAAACCCAACCTTCCCATATATCATAAGAGGATTAAAGGACGTGCCTCCAGGGTTGTTTGCAACGGCAAATCCGGCTGATCTAGCCAACCTGTTACAATCACCTTCCACAAAGTTCTCAAAGCTGTATTTTGGGTTTAATTGAGAATCAATACTGATTTTCTTAAGCCCTGGAACAACAAAAGGGTTTTTTATCGACTTATTAATATTGATTGGCATACTCACTTGTTGATGACTAATATGACCATTTCCAGAGGCAGGCAAATTAATACTCCTTCCAGGTTGTGAATCACCCTTATCCATCAAAATACTATATTCCAACCTACCTGATGGTCCAAGTTCTTTTTTTATTGTTTTTCGAAGGAGGCCAACATAATGTTCCTCCAACCACTCATAAAAAAACAAACTTGGAACCTGAATGGTAAGCACATTTTCATTTAGGTTAACTGCTTGTATTGGTTCAAACCAAGTTTTAAAACTTTGAGCATTTACATTATCCTTAATGATTGTTAAACATTGTGTCCAAACAGATTCGCTGGTGAGTGTTGTCATAATAAATTAAAAAATGGTTTTGGCTTTTCTTAAAATCAGGGTGGTTAACTCCCAATCAGACCCGAAGATTAAAAGAAAATAGTTAAAAAAAAACAGGCAGATTTCTTGCAAATTAAAAACCCCTTCGGAATCAATTTTTTAAGCCTATTTTAAACCGATTTTATTTTATTATTTTTTTTTAAAGTTTTATTACTTATTTTTTAACATAGTGTTAAGTAACTGTTAATTAACGGATTAAAAGGGAAATATCTCATTCTAAAAGGTTGCAGTTAATCTTAAGCACTAAATAAGCGAACTAAAAACTTTATTATCAGACACATCCATAATATTGCAGAATATTTAAATCATATCCCCCTTGGTGTGAATATTTTTGGGGAGACAAACGTACCTTAATTGAAGGCCGATTCAAACTAAAACATGCTTATAATTTTTTTTCCAATATTCATACCACCACCACTTATTTCAATTATTACCGGGCCATGAAAACCATTCCATTCAAGAGGTATTCCTAGCGAGAAATCATTGGAGAGGCGCTCTTCCTTTCTCCCCAGGAGCGTCCCATTTAAACTATATATTGAAACAGAAAAAACACCACTTATTTTATTTGGAAATAAGAATGACATTGAATTTATGTCAAAAAAAACATCCTCCCCAATATGATTATTAACCGTAGCAATTGTTTTCAAAAAGGCTTTCATTCCATCAGAATTAACTTCGAATAAAGAATAATAGAATCGTCCTGCCTTAATTCCATCATCCTCAACATTGTACTTTTGAATACCTTGAGTTTTACCTTTGGTGTTCACCTCCCAAAAACTAAGTTCCAATCCATAATCATCAGTTTTTGTTAGCACAAAACGATCAATATCGGATTCCGAAAGTGTTTTCCAATAGACATTTATTCCACCACCGATGGTTTGAAGATTAAAATCGATCAGCGTTAAAGGAAGTGAAGACTGGTTTTGATTTAAGTTTCCAGGGGTACTTATTTGGTAAACCCAATTTTGGGAAAACCCTCCCCCATCCATTCCAATCCCAAACCCTGAATCTGAATTACTCAAATCCTCAGCAGTAGTTAAATTCACATTACTCATTGAATATGGACCATCACCAGGAGGATTACCTGATCCTGAACGGGTTATAGAAGCAGGGGGATTCCCATCATCTTTATACCAAACCCCATGAATTGTTTCTTGAGTAGAATCATTAATTAATAAAACTCCATCAGGACCGTTTTGAATGCTGGTAAAACCCCCCATCATGGAATCAACACCAGCTGGTATGGCTATCGAAGAACTTTGATTTGAAAGGACAACAAAAAAGCCGAGACCACTATTGGAATTTACATTTGTAATTGTTCCTTCTAGTTGTTTATAATCATAATTAGAAGAATTTGCACCATTAACAAGCATAACACCATAATCGGATAAATCCGTCCCGACTGGCCCAACAATTTCAATAAAATCATCGGAATCTGATCCAGTCATTGCATAACTGACTTCATTAATCCATAATTGTGCGTAAGAATTAGGGCACGCTATAGCTAGGCCCAGGAGAGCGATAAGTAATTTTTTCATAGTAAGTAAGTTTTAAAGTTTTCATATTAAGTATAATCAATATACGAAATATCTTAAAAACTTCAAAATCTCAGCTACGCAGAAAACTCACCATAAACTTTTCTTAATGTATCGGATATTTCACCTAAAGTCCCATACTCCTCAACCGCTTCAAGGACAAATGGGATGATATTTTCAGTTCCTCTGGCTGCGGATTCCAACTTTGAAAGGGCTTCTGCGACAGCTTTATTATTTCTAGAATTTTTTATTGATGAAATTTTATCCATTTGAATTTTCCTAATAGAATCATCTACTTTGAATACTTCTGGAGATACCCCATCCTCTTCTTGAAATTTATTTACCCCTACTATAATTTCCTCATTACTTTCAACGTGTTGCTGATGAAGATAAGAAGCCTTGGCAATTTCATCTTGAACATATCCCTTCTCAATAGCATTCACTGCTCCGCCCATTGCTTCAATTTTATCGATATATTTCATTGCCTCGGCCTCCATATTATCGGTTAATTCTTCAACATAAAAAGAACCTCCAAGGGGATCTACCGTTTGCCCAACTCCGCTTTCAAAAGCAATTAATTGTTGCGTCCTTAACGCAAGTTTCGCGGCCTTTTCTGTAGGTAGAGACAAGGCCTCATCAAAACCATTAGTATGTAATGATTGGGTGCCGCCTAGAACCGCACTTAAAGCTTGCATAGTTACTCTAGGGATATTATTTAATGGTTGTTGGGCAGTTAAAGTCGAACCGCCTGTTTGAGTATGAAATCTTAGCATTTGAGCTTTAGCATCAGTCGCTCCCAATTCTTTTGTTATTTTCGCCCACATTCTCCTTGCTGCCCTAAATTTGGCCACCTCCTCAAATAGGTTATTATGTGCATTAAAGAAGAAAGAAAGCCTTTTAGCAAACACATTGATTTCTAATCCAGCATCAATTGCAGCAGTTAAATAAGCTTTTCCATTAGCCAAAGTGAAAGCTAACTCTTGAGCTGCCGTAGATCCAGCCTCACGAATGTGGTAGCCGGAAATTGAAATTGTATTCCACTTAGGAACTTCTTTACTACAGTATTCAAAAATATCTGTGATAATCCTCATTGACGGTTTAGGCGGAAAAATATAAGTCCCCCTTGCAGCGTATTCCTTTAGGATATCGTTTTGAATTGTACCAGAAATATTTTTCAGGTTTGCCCCCTGTTTCTTCGCCAATGCCAAATACATACAAAGTAAAATACTAGCGGTGGAATTAATGGTCATACTTGTTGTAATCTTCTCAAGTTCAATTCCATCAAATAAAATTTCAATATCGGCAAGGGAGTCTATGGCGACTCCAACTTTACCAACTTCTCCGTCAGCAAATTCATGATCACTATCATAACCAATTTGGGTAGGTAGATCAAATGCCACTGATAAACCTGTAGTTCCTTGATTCAATAGGTAATGATATCTTTTATTAGACTCTTCGGCAGTTGAGAACCCAGCATATTGACGCATTGTCCAATATCTACCTCTATACATATTTGGGCGAACTCCTCGTGTGAAAGGAAACTCACCTGGGCTTTCGACATTTCCTTTAGGGGTTGAATAAACTTCTTTAATTTCAATTCCCGAAGTGTTGAAAAATTTCTTCTCTATATTTTGCTTGCTCATAATTATTATATTCTTTCCCTAAAACAACTCTTTAGCCTCTTTTTTTAAGCTTAACAGCGCTTTAGTGGTGGGTGTTTCATTTTTTGTCAAAATTAGGGAAAAGAATTTTCGTGAAAAATCAATAGAAGTAGCCTCCTGGGGAAGTTCTTTTCCGGATGTATTAATCATATTTATCACTTCTTCTTTTACGGATTTTATCAAGCTCCAATTTTTGTGACTTATATATAACTGCTGAGCAAGATTATGATCAAATTCAGATCTTATTTCAGCAATCATAGCTTGCTGCAACGTCTTAGCTGACATAGACCCCTTCTGAACTCTTACAATTAAATTTTCAGGTGATATTCGTTCCAACAGTAATGTAAGTCTTTCAAAAGCTTGAAGCCTTAGCGGTAATACATTTTTTTGACGATTAGCCTTCATCTCAAGATGTTTCAACTTGTTTTGACTGTCCAAGAATGTCCTTAGGGTTAAAAATCCAGCTGCAAATATTGCTGCAGAAGGAATTAAGATAAAAAAAATGTCTTTTATATATTCCATAATCATTCATTAAGTATGCAAAAAAACTAAAAAAAAGCCACAAAGAACAAAACTATTATGGTAACCGAAGGTTTTAGTTGAATACCACTTAAAAAGTTAAGTTTTTAACGTTTGAATTGGTATTTTTGTCAAAACAATAAACATGGAAAACTCAACCACATCTTTAAAAGTAGCTCCAATTTCTTTCACTCCAAAGGCAATTAATGCCATAAAAGAATTAATTGATCAAAAGGAATTAAGTATCGAATATGGATTAAAAGTTGCCGTTGAAGGCGGTGGCTGCTCAGGGTTTTCTTATAATCTAAATTTCGGAAAACCCGAAGACGGAGAAGACCTTTATGAAATTGAAGGTGTAAATATTATTCTTAAAAAAACTCATGCTTTATACCTTATGGGAACCCAAGTTGATTATGATAATGGCCTTAATGCCCGCGGATTTACCTTTACAAATCCAAATGCAACCTCAACTTGTGGATGCGGGAGCTCTTTTGGGGTTTAATTAAATTTGTAACAATATTAGTCAAAGCTCCTTCTTTATGATGGGGCTTTTTTATTTTAGGGGATAAATCAAACTCTGTGGATCTTTTACAACATATAAAAATGGCGTTAATCGCCATTAAAGGGAACTTACTCCGAACTACCTTAACTGCCCTAATAATTTCAATTGGTATTATGGCACTTGTAGGGATATTAACCTCTATTGATGGCCTTAAAAAATCAATAAAAGACAATTTTTCAAATATGGGAGCGAATTCATTTACCATATTGAAAAATAGCAACGTAAGAGTCAATTCTGCAGGAAAATCTTTTAAACGTAACCCAACAATAAAACTTAGTGAGGCCATGGCGTTTAAGGAACGGTTCGGATTTCCATCAAAAGTTGCAGTTTCATTTAATGCCGCTTTTACATCAATTGCTAAATACGGTTCTATTAAAACTAATCCAAACATTACCATTATCGGTTCCGATGAGAATTATCTTCAAACAGCTGGATATGAAGTTGAAATAGGTCGTAATTTTTTATATTCCGAAGCCTTAATTGGAAATAACGTTGTTCTTATTGGAAAAGAACTCCAAACTTTACTTTTCAAAAACGAGGACCCAATTGATAAGTTAATAACATTGGGAAATCAAAAATTCGTTGTGATTGGTGTTTTAAAGGAAAAAGGGAGCTCATTTAGCTTTGGCGGAGATAGACTTGCGATTGTACCTATTCCAAAAGCTCGGCAAATCACTCAAATAGGAGACCCATCCTTTGTTTTAAATGTAGGTGTAAATTCTGTGGAGCAAATGGAGGTTGGTATTGGTGAGGCAACAGCTCTGCTAAGGCAGATTAGAAAACTAGATTTATCTCAAGAGGATAATTTCGAAATAACTAAAAGTGACATGCTTTCAACCTTAGTTTTTGATAATATTAAATTCGTCACGTTAGCAGCAACACTTATTGGATTTATAACATTGCTCGGAGCATCAATTGGGTTAATGAACATAATGATGGTTTCAGTTACTGAGCGCACTAGGGAGATTGGCATTAGAAAGGCAATCGGGGCAACCGCGAATACAATTAGAAAACAGTTTCTTATTGAGGCGGTAGTAATTTGCTTAATTGGGGGGCTTCTTGGTGTGTTTTTAGGGATACTAATTGGAAATCTTGTGACCTATTTTACGGGAGCGGGCTTTATCATTCCCTGGTTATGGATTGTAGGAGGACTTTTATTATCCTATTTAGTTGGCATTGCTTCTGGCTTATATCCAGCAATTAAAGCAAGTAAATTAGATCCCGTTGAAGCACTTAGGTACGAGTAGATTATAATAGATTCTTATTTAAGAAAGGATAATCTTTAATTTGATTTACAATTTTCTTTTCGGTGATATTATTTTTAATTTTATCCATATGTCTTTGATTATGGAGGTCTGTAGAGATAAAGGAAATCAAGTTTTTCTCTAAAAGTTTTTGAGCAATTTTTTTCACTCCTGGCCCATAATTCCCTGATAGACTTAGGAAATTCAATTGGAGAAGGCATCCCTTTTCAACAAAAGCCTCGTATTCCTCGAATTTATCATGATAAAAAGGATATCTCTCAGGATGGGCAAGAACGGGAATATATCCAGCGTTTTGAATATCAAAAATCAAATTCGGTAAACCATTTGGCACATTAATATAGCTTAATTCAAAAAGCAAATACTTCTTATGGAGTGGAATTATCCTTTTTGATTTGATTAATCCTGTTAAATTTTCATCAAAATAATACTCAGCAGAGGCATCCATTTCGATATCCACACCTTGACTGGCCAATTCGTTACGTACTTTATCAAGACCTCTTAATATAATTTCAGGAGTGTTTTGATAATAATCGGCCATTATATGTGGAGTAGTTATTAATTTCTTAAAACCAACCTCTTTTAAGCCACGTATTAACTGAATACTATTCTCCAGATCCGTTGCTCCATCATCAATTCCAGGAATCAGGTGAGAGTGCATATCTACCCCTAAATTCTCGAAATTAAATTCGATTTTTTTATTGAAAAAGCTAAATGCCATTAATATCTACCTAGCACTCTTTTCCAAAAACTTGGCTTTATATCATCATCACTATAATAACCGTAACCGTAACCGTAACCGTAACCGTAGCCTCCAGAACCCGACTTTTCCACAGCATTTAATACAGTGTAAAGATTATCAAACTCATGATCTTTTTTTATTCTGTCAATATTTTTGGCCGCATTTATTGTCGAATATTCACATCTAACTAAGAACAATCCAATGTCGGACATTTTAATAACGCTAATAGCATCAGAAACTATACCAATAGGTGGATTATCCACAATAACCACATCATAAATCCTCTTTAAACTTTCAATACATTCCCGAAATTCATCACTGTTAATTAATTCTGATGGATTTGGGGGGATAGGACCACTTGTAATTACATCCATTCCATTTACAGATGTTGGATGAATAATATCTTTTAAATTAGACTGTCCTATTAAAAGGGTGCTCATTCCCTCCTGATTATCGAAATTAAATGATTTATGAATTTTAGGTTTCCTTAAATCTAAATCAATAAGAATTACTTTTTTATTTAACAAGGCTAAAACAGCAGCCAAATTTATTGCGGTAAAGGTTTTTCCTTCTCCAGAAACAGATGATGTCGTTGAAATCATTAGTTTTCCAGAATCATTTGAAAGAAATTTCAAATTTGCTCTTAAGGACCTAAAGGATTCACTAATTGCCGATTTCGGTGATTTGGTAACAACCAAACTAGCCAAGCCCCCCTCATTTTTTGCCTTTGTAATAGAGGCTAAAATTGAAGTTTTAGAATATTTCTCCAATTCAACAAGACTTGTAATTGTATCTCTAAAAAATTCACGTACGAATAAATACCCGACTGCTACAGTTATTCCTAAAATTGCAGCAATTAATAATATTAATTGCTTTTTTGGGGAAACAGGACGCTCAGGGACTAGCGCATTATCAATCACACGATTTGGTGAAACTATGGCTGCTTTTGAAATCTCATATTCCGCCTTTTTCTCCAAAAGGAAAGTATAGATCCCTTGATTTACGGAGAAGTTTCTAGTAAGGGTTATGAAATCTCGCTCTTTTTGAGGTAAACCGGTAAAAGAGCTTTTATAAGATTTTACGATTTTATTTAAGGCCTGACGTCTTGAATCGAAATTTGCTTTAGTAGATTTTATATTTTCAATTATTCTACTTTTTAGCTCCAAAATATTTGAATTTATATTTTGGACTTCCACCGACCTTTCCGTTGTTCTTAACAACAAAGACTGTCTTTTTATTTGGGAATTATTAAACTGTGTAATTAAACTCGCCATTAAAGGATCTACCAACTCCGAAAAATTTGGAGCCATAGTTGAAAAATCTTCATTTTTTATAATGTAATTAAAAAGATTATCTAGAGCAGCCTCTGTAATATCCAATTGGTTTCTTTGGGTTTCTAATTCCCCTATTTTTTCAGCAACTACGGCAGCTTCGGACGAAATGTTGATTAGATTATTTTTCTCTTTAAATTGTTCAAGAGCAATTTCAGACCCCTGAAGCTGCCCAGAGGTCTTTTCTAACTGACCATTAATGAAATCGATAGTTTGGGTTGCAGCTTCAGACTTAAACTCAACCGCTTGTTTTATATAGTTATCGGCTAATTTATTTACATAATCCCTGGCTTTTTCTGGCACCGAACTTTTAAAAGAAATTGAAATAATGGGAACCTCCTTATTCACCAATTCAAGAGTTTGATTTAACCGCGTACTGGAAACTACTGTTCTAAGTTTATTTATTGAAACAAAGTATTCATTTTCAGTAATACCATTACTTGTTAATGGATTGTTGGTATACCTCACATTTACATCCAACCTAGGTGTTGAAAGTACTTTACCAATTTTTCCTTGAAATGTACCTCCCCCTTTTGTTTCATTTACTTTTCCAGATGGAAGAGTTATTTTGAAAGTATTATTCTTTGAAAACACAAAGACTAAGGGTTTCCCATAAAGGGAGCTGTCCTTTAATGTGTAGTTTATTGAAAATGGACTATTTGTATAAAGCTCCGCATTTATTAATCTCCCCTTAATAAAATAAGAAGTTTCAAACCCTAGATCCCGAACAGTTTGTTCACATAGCGTACGGCTTTTCAATATTTCAACTTGCGTTAAAATACTTTTATCGGCTCCAAATAAATCAAGTCCTTCGGAAAATGGATTAGGAATTCCTCCGCCTTCTTCATCTACTTGAACTGTAGCATTAGCCTGAAAAATGGGTGTGGCATATCTTAGGTATAAAAATGCACCAGTAACTCCTAGAATTGCACATAAAATAATTAGTGGAATTCCTCGCTTTAAGGTTTTTAAAATTTCTTTTAAATCTACCTCCTCGTTTTGTATAGGTTGTTGATTATTTGAATCCATTTATAAATTTTAAAGTCTTGATATTAAAAGAATTGAACTTAGCGTTGAAGCGATAATACTTACAATTGGAAGTATATCCCGGATAAGTGTTGTATTGAATTTTCTTCCTAGAGGTTCAACATAAACAACATCATTAGCCTCGATGTAAATATTCCCATCAATATAGGAATCTAACTTGGTTAGATTTACAATTATCACTTCAGGCTTTTCGCCGTAATTACCTCTTCTTATTACCTTTATTTTGGTTCTGTCGGCATCAAAAGTCAAATCTCCTGCAGCGGCTAAAACTTCTACCAAGGTGTTTTGTTCGCGTCCTAAATTTATTGTTCCTGGTCTTGAAACTTCGCCCAGAACTTGCACTCTAAGGTTTATTATTTCAATATTAATTAATGGCTCAGGGTAATAAACCGAATAAGCTTCCATTAATAATTGTTCGGTTTGTATGGATGTTAATCCAGCCACTTTTAATTTACCAACGTAGGGTAAGTTAATATCGCCTCCTTTATCAATTAATATTCCATTATCTCGAGCGCCACCGCCCCCAACATTTCTATCAACTCCAGACAAAGTAAAAATACTTCCTGTGCTTAGCTCAGGATGGTTGAAAAAATTAATTAACACTTTATCGTCTGGTCTTAGGACATGTTCATATTCAAGCGATTGTTTTTTAGTCTCTCCATTTGAAGAAATTGATTTTTCTACATCCCTTAAGATTATTCTTTTCTTTTTCACGCCACATGAGGAAATAGAGACCACCACAAATGCCGTCAAGAACAATAAAAGTCCAAATTGTTTAATACTAAAGTGTTGTTTCATAATTTCAATAATTGCCGCAAATCTACGGCTTTTTAGATAAAGAAGGGTTATCTATTTTTATATTGGGAGTTGTAATAGTCCGTGTAATTTCCAGAAGTGACATTTTCCAACCAATCGTTATTATCTAAATACCACTTTACTGTTTCTCTTAAACCTTCTTCAAAAGTATGCGCTGGAACCCAGCCAAGTTCATTTTTAATTTTAGTGGCATCAATCGCGTAGCGTTGATCATGTCCTGGTCTATCAGTAACATAAGTAATCAATTTTTCAGACCTTCCATTATCCCTGCCCAGTTGATTATCCATTTCCTGACATAACAATTTAATTAAGTCTATATTTTTCCATTCGTTATGGCCGCCTATATTATAAGTTTCAAGCTCCCTTCCATTATGGAAAATCTCATCAATTGCTTCACAATGATCACCTACATAAAGCCAATCTCTAATATTATCACCTTTTCCGTAAACAGGTAAAGGTTTATTATTTTTTATATTATTAATAAACAGCGGAATCAGTTTTTCCGGAAACTGCATTGGCCCATAATTGTTAGAGCAATTACTAATTACAATTGGCGTTTTAAATGTATGCCCAAAAGCTCTAACTATATGGTCACTTGCGGCTTTTGACGCAGAATACGGGCTTCTTGGGTCGTAGGAGGTCTCCTCAGTAAACAATCCGGCATCACCTAATGACCCATAAACCTCGTCTGTGGAGACATGGTAGAACAACCCACGGAATCCATCAGTCTTTTCACCATTCCCTGCGGCTTTAAAGCCATTCAATAGATTTGCGGTTCCTAATACATTTGTGATTAGAAAACTATTTGGATCTTTAATTGATCGGTCAACATGAGATTCGGCTGCAAGGTGGATTACATGCTGAAATTTATATTCGTTGAAAATCGAAGAAACAAATTCCACATCATTTATGTCCCCCTTAATAAAATGGTAATTTGGTTTTTCCTCAACAGCCACTAAATTGTTTAGGTTTCCTGCATAAGTAAGGGTGTCTAAGCAATAAATATTATAATTTGGATATTTATTCACAAAGTGGATTACTAAATGAGACCCAATAAAACCAGCTCCACCGGTAATTAAAATCTTCATATTTTATTTCTATAAATTGATTAATTTATTTTGCCAATCCCATGCTGATTTTAACATCTCTGTCAGTGATTTTTCAGTTTTCCAACCTAATTCATTAATTGCTTTATCAGGATTCGCGAAAACCTGCTCTACGTCACCTTCTCGACGTTTTCCAACTTCATAATTCAGAGGTTTCCCCGATATTTTTTCAAATTCTTTCAACATTTCCAGAACTGAGAACCCTGTTCCAGTTCCAAGATTAAATACTTCGAAATTTTCCTTTCCTGTTTTTGAGATTAATTTTTCAACAGCTTTAACATGAGCCTTAGCTAAATCAACCACATGGAGGTAATCCCTCACACAGGTACCATCCTTAGTTGAATAGTCCTCACCAAAAACAGTTAATTTCTCCCGTATCCCTGCAGCAGTTTGTGTAATGAAAGGAACCAAATTGTTTGGCACACCTAAAGGAAGCTCCCCAATAATTGAGGTTTCATGGGCGCCAATAGGGTTAAAGTATCTTAACGCAATAACTTTTAATTTACTCGCTTTACTGACATCCCTCAAAATACTTTCCCCCATTTGCTTGGTCTGACCGTAGGGTGATTCTGCAGGTTTTATTGGATGATTTTCGTCAACAGGCAGGTAATTTGGCTCCCCGTAAACTGTACAAGAAGAAGAAAAAACAAAATTCGCATTTTCTCCTAATGCACTAATAAGATTTATTAAAGCTGAAATATTATTTTTATAATAAAGTAATGGCTTTTCAACGGACTCACCCACAGCTTTCAACGCTGCAAAGTGAATAACTCCATCGTACTTTGGTCTTCCTAAAAAATATTCGTTTAGGTCTTTTTCAGACTTTAAGTCAACTATTTTAAATCCTGGACGTATTCCGGTGATTTTTTCAATTCCATCAATAACCAGTTCATTCGAATTACAAAGATTATCTATTATATCAACCTCGTACCCAGAATTTATAAGCTCAACGGTTGTATGTGATCCGATGAACCCTGCTCCTCCGGTTACTAGAATTCTTTTTTTGCTTTGCATGTATGGGTTTTAATTATTTTATTTTGGAAAGAATTGGTTTTTTATTTGGGAAGGGATACTACATTTCTTCCAATACTATTGTAATAAAATCCATTTTCTTCCATAGTTTCATTTTCATAAAGATTTCTACCGTCAAAAATAATCGGGTACTTTAAGTTTTCTTTCATTCTATTAAATTCTGGTGTTCTGAAAACCGTCCACTCTGTAAGAATTAATAATGCATCAGCATTTTTCAAGACTTCGTATTGGTTTACTCCATATTGAATGGCATCTCCAAATACTTTTTTGGTATTTCTCATTGCTTCAGGATCGAAAACCGAAATATTAACTCCCAAATCCAATAATTCTTGAATTACATAAATCGCAGGAGCTTCCCTAATATCATCTGTATTTGGCTTAAATGCTAGCCCCCAAATTGCAATAGAAGCTCCGTTTAATTCGCCTTTAAAGAATTTCTTTACTTTGTTAACAAATTTTTCTCTTTGAGCCAAATTCACCTGCATTACTGATTTTAATATTTTAAAATCATACTCATTTTCTCTCGAAGTTTTTTCTAAGGCTTGAACATCTTTAGGGAAGCAACTTCCGCCATAACCAACTCCAGGGAATAAAAATCTTTTTCCAATTCTATCATCAGTTCCGATTCCTTTTCTAACTGAATTCACATCGGCACCAACCACCTCACACAAATTAGCAATCTCATTCATAAATGAGATTTTCGTTGCTAAAAAGGAGTTCGCCGCATACTTGGTAACCTCAGCGGACCGCTCGTCCATGAAAATTATAGGGTTACCCATACGAACGAAAGGCGAATATAATTCTTTTACAATCTTTTTTGCTCTTTCACTCGAGGCCCCAACCACAATACGATCAGGTTTCATAAAATCATCTATTGCGACACCTTCACGCAGAAATTCAGGGTTGGAGACTACGTCAAATGGAATATCTGTTTTGGCAGAAATTGCAGCTTTTACTTTATCGGCCGTCCCTACTGGAACTGTACTTTTATCAATGATTACTTTATACTCGTTTAACAATTCCCCTAACTGATCTGCAACTCCTAAAATATAGCTCAAGTCAGCTGAACCATCTTCACCTGGAGGTGTAGGAAGTGCTAGAAATATTATCTGAGAGCTTTTAACTGCACTAGGTAAATCAGTTGTAAAAAAAAGTCTTTCTTGAGAAATATTACGATGAAAAAGGAGATCTAATCTCGGTTCGAAAATAGGAACATGGCCATTTTTCATTGATTCCACCTTTTCGGCGTCAATATCAACACATGTTACGGTGTTTCCCATTTCGGCTAGGCATGTTCCAGTTACTAAACCTACATACCCAGTACCAACTACTGCAATTTTCATAAATCACTATACGTTAAAGCGGATTATAAAGTATTTAAGTGGCGAATATAGTCAATTAAGAGGTAAAAAATCGTTTAATTTGCAGTATAAATGAATCCCAATAGACAAGCACAAGCAATTTTGAAAATATTTAAATTCCAGGTTATTTTAGGAGTATTATCAATTCTTTTCTGCGAGTCCAAGGCTCAAGGAAATATTAGAGACTCCTCAATAAACATTGTAACCATTTCCCCTTCATATAGCTACCAATTTTCCTACGGCGACCTTTCAAAAAGATTTGGGAATCACAGTAGTTTGGGAATAAAGACAAATTATCAGCATTATTCAGGTTGGGTTATAGGATTGAATACCAACTTTATTTTCGGACTAAATGTAAAGCAGGATGGGGTTTTAGATAATATTAGTACCTCTGAAGGCCAAATTATTAATCAAAATGGTCAGTTTGAGGATTATACATTATTGGAACGAGGATTTGACGTTACACTTAGTGGTGGCCGGTTATTTAAAATTTTTGGTCCAAACCAAAACTCAGGAATTCTATTGACCGCTGGCGCAGGATTGCTACAGCATAAAATATTGATTCAGAATTTCGATAACAAGGCTCCTCAAATAACCACCCCTTACAAAAAAGGATACGACAGACTTAGTAACGGATTATCAACCACACAATTTATTGGTTACCAATATTTAGATAACAAACGATTAGTAAATTTCTTTATCGGAATTGAATTTACCCAAGGTTTCACACAAAATAGAAGGTCTTTCAATTTTGATACTGGAACAAAAAATTCTGAAAAAAGGCTGGATTTATTCCATGGATTAAGAATAGGCTGGACTCTTCCTTTATACAATCGAGCACCTGAAGACTATTATTACTTCTAATGACACACAAGGTTTACAATTTATGTATCTCGTTTTTATCTCTAATTTTACCGGTAATTGGGATTTTTTTAAAAAAAATCAGAGAATTTATTCGGGTGAGACGAGGGGGATTCAAATTATTATCTCATAAAATTGGAACACAAAATAAATATGCTTGGTTTCATTTCGCATCTTTAGGTGAGTTCAACCAAGCCAGATATTTCCTGTCAAAGTTCAAACAAAAGCACCCACAATATTCCATTGTTATTTCATTTTTTTCTTCCTCGGGATATAATGCTATTAAAAATAATTCCATTGCCGACGTGGTAACCTATTTCCCAATAGACTCACCTACCAATGCGGAAAAATTTATTAGAATAATAAACCCAGAAATTGCAATTTTTACGAAGTACGAATTTTGGTTAAATCATCTTCACGAATTAAATAAAAGGAAGATACCAACAATCTTAATCTCAGCAATAATTAATGAGAATTTAGGATTTGCGCCTAGGATATATTCTAAATTAGTGCGAAAAAATCTACAATATTTTTCTAAAATTTTCACCCAAGACCAAGCATCCATTGAAACATTGTCCAAATGGAATTTCTCCAACACCTTCCTTTCAGGAGACACAAGGGTTGATAGTGTTTTACAGAATATTTTAATAACCAAAAAGTATACTTGGGTGGAGAAATTTAAATGCGGAGGTGCAATTTGGATTGCAGGAAGCACATGGGAATCTGATGAAAAATTAATTTCTGAAGTATTTAAACAATTAACGGGAGTTAGACTCATTCTTGCGCCACACAATGTGGAGGAAAGCAATATTCAGCGCATTTTAAGGCTATTTCCAGAGTCAATAAGGTATACGAACATTCATGCCTTGAACTCAGAAAGAATCATAATCATTGACAAAATTGGAGAATTGGCTAGCCTATATAGATTTTCAGATTTCGCACATATAGGGGGCGGATTTGGAGCTGGGATTCACAACACATTAGAGCCTGCCGTGTTTGGCAATCCGATTACTTTTGGCCCGAAATACAAAAAATTTCCAGAAGCTGTTTCTTTAAAAGAGATGGATTGTGCATTTGAAATAAATTCACCTTCGGAATTATTGGAAATAATCAACACAAAGCTTCGAGTTGACTCGTATAAAGACCAAACTAAACTAACCCTAAGTAATTATTTCAATCAACACAAAGGGGCAAGTGATAAAATTTTGAAGGAAATTGAAGAAATATTTCCAAATAGTTGAATTATTTAAAGGATTAACCCTTTATAAGTTTGAATTATATCAAAAGGTTTTTTTATCTTTGCCCTTCCAAAAAAAGGACTAGAAATGAAAAGAACTTTTCAACCCTCACGTAGAAAAAGAAGAAATAAGCACGGATTCCGCAAAAGAATGGAATCTGCTAATGGTCGTAAAGTATTGGCTGCTCGTCGTGCAAAAGGTCGTAAACGCCTAACTGTTTCTGACACTACACGTAGAAAATAATTAAAGCCTCAGCCATGAGGCTTTTTTAAAATTTCTGTGTTATCACACGGTACACCATTCATAAGTCTGAGCGACTTAAGAGTAAAAAGCTATTAGAATCGCTTTTTACTAAAGGAAATTCCTTTTTTTGTTTTCCATTCAAAATTTATTGGATTAAAGCAGAATTAGTTGGGCCATCTAACGTCCAATTTGGAATAAGTGTGCCAAAAAAACGCTTTAAAAGTGCTGTGGACCGGAATAAGGTAAAACGCTTATTCCGGGAAAGTTATAGGCTACAAAAAAGCGAACACCTCCTTCCATATTTACAAAATCAATCCTTCGCTCTGCTTTTTGTTTATTCAGATAACAAAATTCTTACTCAAGAAATGATTTCTCGCAAACTGTTAATCTCATTTAAACGTTTAATTGAGGAAACAGAGACTAATAAATGAAAAATTCCTAATTTTATCATTTCCCGTCCGAGAAATTTATTTAAATGAGCGAACAACCCAACTTCATAAAACGATTCAAAAAAATCCTAATTGTAACTGCAATTGGCACGATTTCCTTTACAAGCATCTCTTTTGTAGAGGATTACTTTGAAATCTCTAAAAACCTTGACATCTTCACAACCCTTTACAGGGAATTAAACACTTATTATGTTGATGAGATTGACCCATCGGCATTGATGAAAACTGGTATTGACGCCATGTTGGAATCATTGGACCCCTATACTAACTTCATTTCCGAAAGTGAAATTGAAGATTACCGCGTAATGACCACAGGACAATATGGAGGTATTGGTGCGAGAGTAAGCACTCAACGAGAATACGCCACCGTAGTTGAGGTTTACGAAGGATTTGCTGCTTTTAAAGCTGGCTTACGGGCAGGTGATATCATTAAGGAAGTAAATGGTACTAGTACAAAAGGAAAAAAACCTGATGAAATTAGTAAGCTTTTAAAAGGGGCTCCAAATTCTAAAATAAAAGTCAAAGTGCTTCGCCCAGGTATCTCCTCCGTCGAAACCAAAGAAATCACTCGTGAAAAAATCAGCATAAAAAATGTGACTTACCATGGGATGATAAAAGATGATTTCGCGTATATTAAACTCACAGGTTTCACCTTTGATGCTGGAAAAGAAGTTCGAAGCGCGCTAACGGATCTACAGAAATTTAATCCAAAAGGAATAATATTGGATTTAAGAGACAATCCCGGAGGACTATTAAGTGAAGCTGTAAATGTTTCCAATGTGTTTATTGACAAAGGGGAGCTTGTTGTTAAAACTAAGGGGAGAGTAAAGGAATGGGAAGAATCTTATCTGACAAAGCAAACGCCCGTGGATACCAAGACCCCTTTGATTGTTTTGATAAATGACCGAAGCGCCTCAGCAAGTGAGATTGTTTCCGGTGTAATTCAAGATTTAGACCGTGGAGTAATTATTGGGCAAAAATCCTTCGGAAAAGGATTAGTTCAAGCTACTCGTCCTTTATCCTATAATGCAAAATTGAAAATAACTACTGCCAAATATTACATCCCAAGTGGAAGATGTATTCAAGCATTGGATTACTCACACCGTGCCAAAGATGGTTCAGTTAGCAAAGTGCCCGACTCCCTAATGGCGACATTTTACACCAAAAACAAGCGCCCGGTAAAAGATGGAGGCGGTATTTATCCTGACATTTCTGTTGAAGGGCTGGAAATGAGCATAATTAGTAATGTTCTACTTGATTCTGGATTAATCTTAGACTTTGTTACCGACTATTATTTAACAAACCCTCCGGTTTCCAATGCGAAAGAATTTGAGGTTAACGAAAAAATGTACCAGGCTTTTACAAAGTTTTTATCTTCTAAAAATTACGACTACTCAACAAATACAGAAAAAATGTTAGAGGCTTACGCCGAAGCAGCCAAGAAGGAGTCTTATTATGAAGCTGTAAAAGACGAATTAAATAAGCTTGAAACTAAAATGCTCAATGATAAAAAGGGTGATCTAATGAAATTTAAAGATGAATTAAAACAAATCATCACCTACCATGCTGTTGGTCGATATCATTTTCAATCTGGCCAAATTGAAGCCTCTTTTAGTTACGATAAGGATTTATCAGCGGCATTAGATGCTTTTAAAAAACCAACGAAATTCACCCAAATTTTAAATCCAAATTAAATAATGTCGACGATAGACATCATCATTCTTCTTATTTCGGGTTGCCTTGGCGGATTTTTGGCAGGATTACTCGGAATTGGTGGAGGGATAGTTTATGTCGTTCTTTTTAGTTTTTATTTGGAAAAGCTAGGTTTTCCTCAAGCTACTCTGGTACCCCATATTATTGCCAACAGTTTATTTGCAATTTTTTTCGGGGGATTATCGGGAATAATAAAGCAGAGTAGAAATAAAAATTTTTTCTTAAAACCAGTTTTAATTACGGCCATTCCAGCAACCTTAGCCTCAATAGGAATTACATACTTCGTAAATAAAGGGGAGTGGTATTCCCCAACAATGTTTAAAGTATTCTTTGTTTGCTTATTAACACTTATGGCCATAAAAATATTTCTTTTCAGGAAGGATGAAAAAATTGAAAAGCCCGAGAAAACCTCCACAAAAAAATATTTTATCACCGGATTTTCTGGTGGGCTAATTGCTGCGTTAAGTGGTGTAGGAGGAGGTGTGATTATGGTTCCATTTCTAACCAACTTTCTCCAAATAAAAATCAGGAAGGCTACAAGCATTAGTTTAGGAGTGATTGTTGTAATGGCGTTTTTCACCTCTCTCTATAGTTTTTTTGCTATTCCAACACGTGTTGAAGACATTCCTTTCACATTTGGTTTAATCTCACTTCCAATAGTTATTCCTGCCGCAATGGGAAGTCTTTTCGGATCTCCTTTAGGTGTAACTGCCGCCGGCAAAATAAAACCAGAATACATAAGACTGCTTTTTATATTCTTTATTTCATTGGTGATTATCAGAATGGTTTACAAATTATGGTAAATGAAAATCCTATTATTTTAGCTTTAGAAACATGCTCTGAAATTTGCTCTGTTGCGTTATTTAAAGGAAGTAAAGTGTTGGCTAACCAGCATGTGCTAAAAGAAAATAGCCACTCAGCCCTACTAACCCCTTTAATAGAGGATACTTTAAAAAAAGCAGGAATTGAAAAAAAAGAACTAACTGCAATTGCAGTTGGTATGGGCCCTGGATCATACACCGGATTACGAGTTGGACTTTCAACAGCCAAAGGATTGGCTTACGCATTAAACATACCAATAATACCAGTGGATACTTTAACCGCCATGGCATATGGAATGAAAATGTCTCTAAAAAATCATCTTAACAAAGATTCTATTTTAATTCCAATGATTGAGGCAAGGCGAATGGAAGTCTATTCAGCTGGATTCAATTTAAACTTAGACACAATTTTTCCGCCACAGCCTATAATCTTAGACGACCCAAACAGCAATAACCTGTTAATATCAATAGAAAAGGGACTTATTGGTGGTAACGGAGCCATTAAATGCCTTGAGAACCCAACCCTCTCCCATTTGTCCATAATTTCGGAAAAAGTCATTAACGCCCTTAATTATGGGGAAATTTCAAACCGACTATTTAAGAATGGAGTATTTGTCGACACAGCATACTCCGAACCGTTCTATTTGAAGTCCCCTCCTTTAAAAAAGCCAAAAAAATTAATCTAAAAAAAATACCTCTTGATTTCTCAAGAGGTATTTTTTATTTCTGAACGTTTTAAACTTCTACTGTAGAAGTTTAAATTCTACCCTTCTATTTTTAGCTCTTCCGACAGCTGTTTTATTGTCGGCAATAGGTCTTGCTGGACCGTAGCCAATTGCTGTTAACCTTGACACATCAATATCTCTCGATAAGAAGAATTTTTTAACTGCATCTGTACGTTGCTGAGATAAACGTTTGTTAAAGGAAACAGAGCCTACATTATCTGTATGACCTTCAATTACCAATTGAAACTCAGGTCTGGCAGATAGTAAATCAGCAAGCTTATTCATTGTATTGAATGAGACGGAAGAAATTGTTGAACTTCCTGTTTCAAAAACTAAATTTTTGAAAGCCAAGTCTATAACTTCTTTTTCCTCAGCTGTTAATTCTGCCTGTTTAGGCTCAGCAGGACAACCATTGTTTTCAACAAAACCTGGTGTGGTAGGACATTTATCTTCTAGGTCGATAACCCCATCTTTGTCGGTATCCTCATAGGGGCATCCTTTGTTTGACATAGGGCCAGCAACAGTAGGACATTTATCTTTCTTATCTAAAACACCATCTTTATCCTGATCATCAAACGGACAACCTTGTTTGTCACGAGGACCTGCAACCGTTGGGCAAGCATCAACATCGTCTAATAATCCATCACCATCAGTGTCAGAATATGGACAACCATTGTTTTCACGAGGACCTGCCACTTCTGGACAACTATCTTCTGGGCCAGGGATTCCATCACCATCAGTATCACCAACTGGGCAGCCATTTCTTTCAACAACTCCTTTTTCGGTTGGACATTCATCCACTAAATCAATAATTCCATCGCCATCTGTATCTAAATATAGACAACCATTACGATCTACAGAACCAGGAACATCAGGACATTTATCCAAATCATCAATAATCCCATCGCCATCTTTATCTGAAGCAACTTTAGAAACAACCTCATTTTTAGGACACATTCCAAATTTAAATGCTAAACCCATGTTAAAATCAGCACCTAAAGGCATTGTTGCATTTCGTGAAAGGTCAACTGCTTTTCTACTATTAATTACTTGATTAGCTAATTGCTCCATTGCAACGTATAATTCAACGCCTTTACCTTTAAGCAATAAACCACCACCAATAGAATACAAACCAGTTGAACTAACGTATAGTTGTGTTAAAAGGTGAAGCGGTCCTAAGAACCTATAATCGTTTAATAGAGCAATGTCTAAGTCTGGTGAGTAAAGAGGTTTTGAAAGAACAAAGGAAGATTGATTTCTATTGTTCCAAGTGTAATTCGCACCGCCTTCCAGTCTAGCTGGAAGAGAAGAAGAATAGGAACCACGTGAAGTGTCGGTCACGAATTTTTCATAGTTTTGTGCTATGCTATCACGTAAATCTTTACTTGAATTGATATTTACACCTTTATACCTAAGCGTTTTATCAATTGTATATGTTTCGGCTCCTTCACCCCAAAAAATTTGACCGAAATCTTTAACCCCAAGGGTAAGTTTTAATTGATCATTTTGTTGGTATTCAGCGCCAGCGCTAATAGTGTAACCTGTGTTTCTAAAAGCAAGAAAATCTTCAACGACATGAGTAAAACCTGTGCTATCTGAGCTTAAGCTAGAACGCGCAGTTCCCTTCATCATTACATCAATATATTCACCATTTTCCTCAGTGAAAACAAAAGACTCATCAACTTTGGTGGTAACATTTGCTAATCCATTTACCAATCCAATATTAGCACCAAAACCTAACTTATCGTTAATTTGGGTTCTATAACCAACTGTTGCCTCAAGGTATCCTGTTGTATTACTATTTAAATTTAAAATATTGTCTAATTGCTGACCAGCTAAAGGAGAATTACCGCCAGCCAATAAAAACAATTGATCATTCAACCCAATTCGTGAATTTACATTTAAGCCCACATTGAACGAAAGTTCGGATTGCTTTTCACGGTTTAGACTGAATTTAAGGGATAAGAAACTTATTGTCGCATTTGTTAAAAGAAAATTTCTGTTATTTTTTTTATCCTTGAATTGATCAAAAGTTAATGAATCACTGAATACAAACTGACGTGCAGTTTTATTAAAGGGGCCTAAAATTGAAAAATTAAAATCGATTGTTGGAATAATAAAACTTGTCGCAAATTTCTTGCAAGCAGAATCTGTGAAGTAGGCCCGAGAAGGGTTATCTACTGCATCATATAATGTACCGTTATAATAATTTGAAAAACTTTGGGCATTTGCGGATGCTAATCCAAATCCAACAGAAAGGACCAGCAGTAGGGTTAATTTTACTCTGTTAATCATCACTAAAAATTGGATTTATATTGGATGTCACTTATAATCTTGAAACTCACTTTATAATCGGCAAGGATTTTATAAAAGCCTTCAAGGGTTTTATTATCAATCACCCCGATTACATCAACTGTTTTGGTAAGTTTTAAATTATTGTATTCCTCTGCTGATAATTCAGAAACAATTATTGTTCTGCTAGGGCTTTCAACAATTCCGTTGGAATTAATATTTCCTGGTATTGCTGAGGCATTTGCAAACAAGGTATCTAAAACCACTCCCGTTGAATCTTTGGACACAAGGGTTAAACCAATGTCTGCTGGAAAGCCATTATCAACTAATAATTTCAGCTCTCCAGCTTTAAACTGAAGATTTTTGTTTACTGTTTGATTTGAAAAAATATTATCACGGTTAGCGCCAAGATCAAATTTGAAATTTTGAATAATCTTATAACCATCAAAATTCAGTTTTAAAGGTATTTCAATTTCCAAATCACCCTTGATCCTACTAGAACCATATAAAAACTGGCTTAAATCCGAAGGATCCAAGTTTGGATTTAAAATTGCCGTATAATTTGTTTCAAAAAACTCCGGGAAGTTATTTACTAGGTCAATAACATTTGAATTATCTTTGTCGAAAACTAATGGATCAATAGGATCAGTTCTTAATGGGCTTTCTAAAGCCTTTGTGGTATTTACAGTAGGAGCTGGATTAAGAACAACCTCATTTCCATTTCTACCATTAATAGTTTTTGTTTCAAATGAAAACTCAGATTCAAAACCTAGTGTACTTTTTATTTCAAGTTTAATACTCGCTCCTTCAATACTTATGTTACCCTCTTGGATTCTTGAGTAAAACTCATCTCCAAATAAAGGTTGTTGCTCGTTTCCATTCACTGTAAGTGAGCCGAAACTCCCTTGCGCCCTATTAATTTTAGCATCGATAAATTTCATATTAAATATCATGCTATCTGTTAATCGATCGTAGTTTATTGCCCCGATTGAATCGCCAACAAAAAAAACAATGGTACCGTAAATTGAATTTACAGTGTCCCCATTTCGTCCTTTTAAATCGAAGGTTAATCCCGCTAAATCGTTGAAGGAAGAAATAACAGAATCTGCTGGAACATTAATAGTTGAAGTAAAACCACTTCCTATGTAGGGTAAATCAACCGTAACCACAATTGGAAAAGAATAATTATTTGTCAATTCAATTACAAAACTTCCTGAATCAAATTGCTGATTTACAAATTTAACCCCTGATGGGATATTAGAGGAACCCATATCAAAATCGGATTGAAATGTTTGACTAATTAAGTCAAACGTCCCGTTTTCAATTTTCAATTGGGTAAATAATATATCACTTTTGATAATTAAAGATGTATCTACCGTAACAATTCCTCCTGAACCAGAAGAAGAGTTGGTAATTGCCAATTGCATTTGATCTCTTATTATTTTTCCGGTCAAATCACCATTTGCAGTAATTGTTCCTCCTGCCGTAACGTCAGGAACTGGGATTGCAAATAACTCATCACCTGTAACCTTATCATAAAAATGGTAGATAATCCCAGTTTGGGTTACAATTGAATTATTGGTAACAGAAATACTAATCACTCCTCCTGCAAGGGTAACATTCCTTAATTTTTGAATTTGAAAATCAACTTTTTCTGAAGTAGATGATGAAACTGGAGGAATAACTCCAGGATCACCATGAGAGTTGTGAACAATTGCGGCCTCAGTGCTATTTTCGATTAATTTCCCAAAGCTTATTGAATTTGTAAAAGCAATATCAGTCAGAAAAAGAGTATCGTTGTTTGGCTTTAATGAATTATCAACTCTGCTAAGAGATAATAGAGAGTCAAATGCGATATCAAAAACCGTTGTGTTCTTAACAATTTTCAAAGAGCTGTCTGACTCAATGGTTAACTCTTTCTTGTTATTTGAATCCAAAAAGAAATCAAAGGTTGAAAAATCCCCGTAAGCAATGGGAGCTAAAATATTGTGATTGCCTCGAGGTTTTCCTAAGGCATCCAATTCAGCCTGGCTAGGAATACACCCTACTAAACTGCCAACTGCCAGTAACAAAACACCAACAATTGCCAAATTAAAGCCGCGAATTTTTCTCATTGTAATTATTTTATTATTTTCTATATATAGGTATGCGTAATGCTAAATAAACATCTGCATTTTTAACTTTTCCTGAAATTGCACCACGGATATTATCAGCACCTAGAGTTACCACCCCGAATCGAGCCATAAATCCATATTCTAAATTATCGAAATCTCGAAGTGAGACTGGTAATGCAAATTCCACGCCTTTTTTCTCAAATCTTGGAATTAAAGAGAAAAAGTCAGGTTGATTTATACCAGGTTTGTTTTGATTTCTTAAGCTAAGAACCCATCCGGCATTGACATACAATCCATTTCCTATATTCAAATCAGCGGTAAAATTTAAATGTGTTGGTAAGGACATTTTATATCCATCCACCTCCTCTTGTTTTTCAAATTTTCTATCTGACAGTTTATTTACATCATCTGGTTTACCAATAGAATCCATTTCCGCTCTTGAAACAAAATTATCACCGGTGTATCTTACTACTCGTGACCGATAACCATTAAAGTTAATTTTTCCAAAGTCAATTAATGCTACTCCAAAGCGATACAAATACTTGTTCTCACTATTTGTTAACCTCTGTTTATAAGTCCTTTTATAACGGTCTTCCCTGAATTCGTAGACTAGGCCAATATCCATCCCAATACCGCTCCCAGGGACTTCGTATAGATTTTCATCACGAATATTTCCAAAAAGATTTTCATCGCTATAACCATAGGTAAAATCGACATCACGGATGATAAGTGTGTCTTCATTTTCTCCATAAAAACGGGCGTTTTTATTTCTAAAAAACATTGAAGCACCACCGGTAAGTTTTTTAATATGTAAACCCGCATGAACAAAATGCTTTCCATTTTCAACGATAGTTCTTCCTCCAGAAACCCCAAGCTCAGTCCAAGCCATTGCGTCAATATTGAATTCCGGATCGAAGTAATTTAATTTCTGAACTGAAGAATCTTCTAGACCTCTAAATGCCAATTGCGCGGTATTTGGATTCATATTCGAAACTGACACGGCTACCCTAACGCGAGAATGAATGGCTACAGTAAAGTATTGAAATAACTCTGTAACTGACCTTCCATCAAATGTATACATAGCACTTGGCCCCCGAACATCGAGGTTAAAGTAAACATTCTTCTTTTTTTCGCTTAAATCTTCGAAAAATTCATTGGTTAAATATTCATAGGATAAAAAGTTATTTCCTGCTGCTACATTTGTGGTGAGAATATTCACATCTAGTTTCATTCTAGAATCCACCATTAGTGCAGGGTTGTGGTAAATAGAATTTATTCCTGCATAACTACTTCCTTTTAAGCCAGTGAAATTCTGCGAACTAACAGGAGCCCAAATCACCACTAAAAGTAATAATGATAGAATATGCTTAATCATGATTTTTTAAAGATTGGTGATTAGTTTAATTGATAAATATACAATTTCTTATCGCCACTACCCACTATCACATTTCTCCCTGTTTTCAGCCCTAAATCTTCAATTATAAACGGTGAGCTTCCCCTTAAAGGAAATCCGTCGTAAATATTTCCGTCCTCTCGAAGCAAATAAATTTGATTTTCGGTAGGCATTGTAATTCCTAAGAAATTTTTTCCAGATTGTTGTTTAAAAAGCAATGGAGGCTGATTTATGTCGCCACGGAATTGGTAGTTAAAAAGTACCGAAGTGTCATTTTTAAAGACAAACAATTCTTTTTTATCAGCGAAAATAAAATCTTGATCTTTATCTCCATCCACATCGGCCAGTTTAAAGAAATGGTCTTTTGACCAGGTACCAAATGCAAATTTTTCAAGATCACCGTTTAGGTAGACCTTAAAAATATCCCCTTGTGTGGAGGAGGATGCATAATAACTTTCTTTAATGGTTTTTGCCGTGATAAGGCTAAATTCATTTTTAAAAGTTGCACCATCTGGAAAATTTATTTCATTTATAATTTCACCACGACGATTAAGAATATATGATCGATCTCCTTCAGTTCCAGCAAAAATCAAATCTTTACCCTCGACTAAGGAATGAGAAATCGGAAAATTTAACTTACCAATCCCACGCTTTGGGGACCAACCATTCAAGGGTTTTTTATTGCTCCTATAACCCCAAATATTATTATCCTTTCCTCCAATAAAAAATCGATAATTCTTATTTTTCTCATAATCAAAAATGGCTAGCGGACTTGTGCTTTCCTTTTTCAGTTTTAACGGGTAATTACCTAATAAATAACCATTTCTATCAATAATATAGATGTAATTGCTGGTATTAAACACCAATTGTAACTTTTGATTTTTATAAAAATCAATTTGCTGGATTTTGCCAATTATTTGTTCCTTAAGCTCAGCTTCCCACAAGATATTCCCATCCTTGGAAATTAGGTAAAGATTCTTTCCATCATCTTGGACAGCTATTTCCTTTTCACCTGTAATATGATTAATCACCACGGAGGGCTCCATGGAGACCCCATTTTTCAATTCAAGAGACCACAATAGTGATTCTATTTTCCTATCCTTCCCCTTCTTTTCAAGGATTAAATTAGTGAAAAATGCCTCCCCATTTGCCGAAAGTTGAAACGCCAATCCATAAAAGTTTGAGAAAATATTTTCAAATATATTTTCCCTAAAATCAACCATTAATTCCTTAGAGATTTTTTCTTTGGCGCCATCCATATTAATAAAGAGGTAGATATTTCCATCACTACTAACATTATCGGCGAACAGTTTATAATTCCCATCTTTTGAAAGAAGTTCCTGACCTACATAATCGTCTAAATACCTTTTCAAGGCATCTTTTGAATTATTGAAAATCCAATATCCGTTTACAGATATAAAATAAGGGTTTTTAAGGTGGTCCATTAAATCCCCATATACCCATTCTATTAACTTGGGTTCGGGAAATTTTTCAATAGAATAAGTCAAGTACGTTTCATTGTCCTCAGAATTTTCAAAGCCGTTTCCCTTTAGGGTAGCCAAAAACTTCGAAGCCTCTTCAAAATCTTTAATTTCAACCACTCCATAAAGTGAGTTTACGGTTTCATGGTTTATTTCAAAAACTGCGGCTTCATCTCCAAATGTGTTTATAATTGCATCTGGAAGGGCAATTTTATATTTCAATTCTAAGTTTTGAACTTCCTTCTTTCTTTTTTCTGCACCACCTTTTTTTTCTGCAACTGCAATTCCTTTATCCCAAAATGAGCTCATTTCACTTATTCCAACATGAAAAAAACCTGAAATTGTATTTGGAAGAATTTCAATCAATTCAATAAAAACAGGTTTTTGGTCCTTAAATCTTGTGAGGTAACTACCAGGGGAATCAACCGGCAAGGCCAAGCCGCTTAGCCTCATCCCATTATCCTTAAAGGTTACATCCAATGCCGAAATGGCCAAATGCTGTGATAAAAATCGGTTTAACTTCCTGTTTGAGCCACGCATAATAGGTTCCACTAAATCAGAAAGGACACTATGGTTTAGGTACAAGTGCACCGGGAAATTTTCGGAGGTTAGTTGCTTTAACGTGATTAGGTCCTTTTTTGAGGCCAATGTTTCATCCATCTCCATATGGGAAATTGACTTCTCCACAAGCTGTGTTTCGAAACTGCCAACAAGAAGGTTGTTTAGAATGCAAAATGAAAACGTTCGATTTATGTCAGTAAGCAAAAGGTCGTGGACCTTAACCCCTTGAAAATTGTGGGACTCCAAACGGTTTTTACCTTTTAAGATTGATTTAAAAACTAACCCCAACACATCAAATTCACCCACACTTTTAAGAGAAGACACAAGTAAAAGACCTTGTTTTTTTGGCGCAAATCGATGCAGAGACAAATATAAATCAACATCTTCAAACACTTCTTCAAGCTCAGGGTTGTCAAGAAAAATTTCCTTTAGGGTAGTTAATTCATTCCAATTCACTGAGTCAATCAATTTCCCTGGGAGCAAGTCTGCTAGGCTAGAGAAATAAATCCCCTCGGTTTTGTTAACTTCCACGATTATGGTAGCATCATCAGGGATTGCCTCCATTGGCGGTTTAACCATGGAATTGGGCTGGGTGTTTTTAAAATAAACAACTGTGAGTGAAACGATTACAAGAAAAAGAATCAACACAGTTAGTAATAGCCTTTTCATGGGTTAGGGAGAAGATTAAAATTTATAAATTAAACTGCTTTTAATTAGGATAATAAGCTCTTAAATTAGCGCAAAAATACGCCATTTTTAAATAATTACGGCAAAATTGAATAGGGTATTTGGCCCATTTGCAAACTAAAATTTCGAATAACAAAATGTCAAGATATATTTTTCAAATAACGGCAATCCTTGGAGCCCTAACAGTTGTAATTGGGGCTTTCGGAGCTCATGGGTTGGAAGATAAACTGACCGTACACCAATTAAATTCGTTCGACACGGCGGTGAAATATCAATTTTTTCATGTTTTCGCCTTATTAGCCGTGTCCATACTGATAAAATTATACCCTCAGAATAGCTTGAACTACGCCACGATTTTTTTCCTTGCTGGGATAATTTTATTCTCAGGAAGCATTTATCTATTGAGCTGTGCCGATCTTTTGGGCATCACTTCCAAAAAATGGATTGGACCCATAACACCTTTGGGTGGTTTATCATTTATCTTGGGTTGGATAATGCTTAGTTTAACAAAGTTTAGCTGAAAATATTGAATCCCTTGATCCCAACATACGCTCAAATTATTCTTCCGCTGCCAGTGGGGACAGATTTCTCGTACGAGGTTCCAAATGAATTATTAAATGAAATAGGGGTTGGAAAAAGGGTGATAGTCCCCTTCGGGAAGAACAAACGTTACTCTGGAATTGTCAAAGAAATTCACCAAAATCCGCCTGTTTCTGTTAAAGTAAAATTTGTGGAGGAGGTGTTAGATCAAAGCCCAATTATCAATGAAAATAATCTAAAATTTTGGGATTGGTTATCGGCCTATTACCTATGCCATATTGGAGAGGTGATGATTACGGCACTTCCATCAGCATTAAAATTACAAAGTGAAACTAAAGTAATTGGCAATGTAAATCTTAACGACATCGACTCTGAAACGCTTACCGATAAAGAGTTTTTGATTCTTGAAGCACTAGAAGTACAGCCTGAACTTTCCCTTCATGAAATTCAGCAAATCTTAGGGCAAAAAACAATTTTCCCAATAATTCATGGACTTCTTAGGGATGGGTATGTGATAATTAAAGAAGATCTGAAGTCAAAATACAAACCGAAAACAGCAGCTTTCATTGACCTTAATCCGGCTTACGCCGATGAAAAATCTTTGGGCGAAGTATTTAATAACCTCTCAAAAGCCCCAAAGCAACTTGAAGCCTTAATGGCTTATTATGAAATTTGTAAGGGGAAATTTAAAAAAATAAGAAAGAAAAAACTTTCCGACCGGCTGTCATCGGCTTCAGGAATAAGTGGCCTAGTAAATAAGGAAATCCTTTTTGAGACTTCAGAAGAAATCTCCAGATTATCCGAAGCATCAAGCGAATCTTTAATACCCAAATCTTTAAGTGATCATCAAGAAATTGCCATAAATCAAATTAGAGAAAACTTTAAGGAGAATCCGATTGGTCTACTTCACGGGGTTACTTCAAGTGGAAAAACAAATATTTACACCAAATTAATTCTTGAGACTATTGAGTTGGGAAAGCAGGCGCTTTACCTAATTCCAGAGATTGCATTAACCTCTCAAATCATTAATCGGTTAAAGTACTTTTTCGGAGATAAGATCGGGGTTTACCATAGCGGATTTAATGATCAGCAGCGGGTTGAAATATGGCATAAAGTTATTAGCGGAGAATTCAAAGTTATTCTGGGGGCCCGGTCGGCGTTGTTTTTGCCTTTTCAAGATTTAGGATTAATTGTGATTGATGAAGAACACGACCCCTCTTTCAAGCAATACGATCCTGCACCAAGGTATCATGCCCGTGATGCATCCACGTATCTAGCACATTTACATGGGGCTAAAGTCCTTTTAGGATCTGCCACACCTGCATTTGAAACGATGTATAACGCTTTACGCGGAAAGTACAAACTAACCACGTTGGAGCACCGCTTTGGCAACCTTCCGCTCCCTTCCATGGAAGTCGTGAACCTACTCGAGGCTAGAAATAAACGGAAAATTACCGGGAGTTTTTCTCATCGTCTTTTGGAGGGAATAAAGGCTAAGTTGGACATCCGCGAACAGGTTATTTTGTTCCAAAACCGACGGGGTTATGTCCCTGTTCTACTTTGCGGCACGTGTGGAGATTCACTTGAGTGCAAAAACTGTGACGTTACTTTAACTTATCACAAGCATTACCATACACTAAAATGTCACCTCTGCGGATACACGCAAAAACCGCTGGCCAAATGTCCTTCGTGCAAAAGTGACAAAATGGAAATGAAAGGATTCGGGACCGAAAAAATTGAAGAGGAACTTAAAGAAATATTCCCCAAACATAAGATTGGTCGGCTCGATTGGGATGTAACAAGAACCAAAGGGTCACACTCA
>JBLIKP010000011.1:0-36895 GCA_047635375.1 Sphingobacteriales bacterium
CGTCTTAACCGACCAGACTTCAGCGCACGACCCATTGGTAGGATACTTGCCCCAAGGAATTACCGTTGATGAGGGAAATGTACTAAGAGAAAACGATCCTAAAAAATACACTTCACTTAGCTATGCAACTATGGCTAAGCATGTAGAATTAATGATTGAACTTCAAAAACGAGGTTCAATTACCTTTGACTATGGAAATAATCTCCGTGGACGAGCATTGGAACATGGAGTGAAAAATGCTTTTGATTTCCCGGGATTTGTTCCAGAATATATTCGTCCGCTTTTCTGTGAAGGAAAAGGACCTTTCCGCTGGGCAGCGCTTTCTGGCGACCCAGAAGACATCGCCGTTACAGATCAGGTAATTCTTGATTTATTCCCCGAAGACAAAGCTCTAGCCCGTTGGATTAAAATGGCGCAGGAAAAAATTGCGTTCCAAGGTCTACCCTGCCGTATTTGTTGGTTAGGACAAGGAGAGAGGGAAAAGGCTGGCTTAGCTTTTAATAAGCTTGTCGCTGAAGGAAAGGTAAAAGCACCTATTGTAATTGGCCGTGATCACCTAGACACAGGCTCCGTAGCCTCTCCTAACCGAGAAACTGAAGCTATGAAGGATGGTTCAGACGCTATTGCCGATTGGCCAATACTAAATGCATTGATAAATACAGCTGGTGGAGCGAGCTGGGTTTCCGTGCATCATGGAGGAGGGGTAGGCATAGGCTACTCTATCCACGCTGGGATGGTAATTGTTGCCGACGGTACTAAAGACGCTGAAATACGCCTAAAACGCGTCTTACATAACGACCCTGCAATGGGCGTAATTAGGCACATGGATGCAGGCTATGATATTGCTACTGATACCGCCCGAAAACACCGTTTAGACATCAGAGACCGATTAAAATAATAACGCTTAACAAATAGTTTATTACGATAATGTCGTGAAACCTTGCGTCAATAGGATTCCTCTTTTAATTTAAATTGGAATTCCTTAAACTTATAATAGATTATTAATCGCTCAGATTTCTAATCTTGTGATTTTCTTTTTTATAAAAAAAACCTCGACCGTTTTAAGTGTCGAGGTTTTTTTATGCTTTCAAAATCGAATTAAATGGTAGCAATACATTTTAATTCTATCCCAATAGGAGTTGGCAGACAATTAATTTCTACGGTTGTCCGGCAGGGCTGATTATCCTTAAAATATTCAGCATAAATTTCATTATAGATTTTAAAATCGTCTTTCATATTGGTCAGAAAGACCTGAACATCAACTAGTTTATCCCAGCTACTGCCACTTGCTTCTAGAATCAATCTTACATTTTTGAAAACAGAATGGCATTGGGCGGCGATATCATAACTCGCTATATTTCCATCAGCGCCTAATTCTACACCTGGGATTTTTTTCGTTCCTCTTTCTCTAGGGCCAACGCCTGAAAGAAATAACAAATCCCCTACCCTGCGGGCGTGTGGGTATAATCCAACTGGCTCAGGGGCCTTATCTGAATTGATTAAATTTTGATTCATATTATGTTAAAATTGCCCGAATGTCTTCTTCGGTTAATGATTTAATAAAGCTGTCTTCAGTGGTAATTAGTGAATTAGCTATTCGCAGCTTCTGACTTTGAAGGTTTAATATCTTTTCCTCAACCGTGTTTTTACTGATGAATTTATAAATAAACACGTTTTTCTTTTGTCCTATCCGATGCGTTCTGTCAATAGCCTGCAGTTCCACTGCGGGGTTCCACCAAGGGTCAAGAATGAAAACGAAATCGGCCTCGGTTAAATTCAAACCAACACCACCAGCTTTTAGAGAAATTAAAAATATTCTAATATCGTCGTCACTTTGGAATTCGTCGACAACTTTCTGACGGTTCTTTGTACTTCCGTCTAAGTAGCTGTAGTTGTATTTCTGCTTGTCAAACTCGTTTTTAAACAGCTGAAGATGCTTAACAAACTGACTGAATATTAATATTTTATGACCCTCTTGAATAGCATTAGAAAGGGTTTCCATAACATCCCTAAATTTTCCTGATTCACCAAAATAATCTTCCTTGGCCAGCTTTGGATGATTTGCTGCCTGTCTTAATTTGGTCAATCCCTGAAGTAAAGAGATTTTTGATTTTTGCACACCTTCTGTTGAAATTACTTTAAGGATTTCGTTTCGGTAGTAGGATTTTACTTCGTCATAATACTCCTCCTGCTCCTCGGTCATGTTGCAGTAATAAACCTGCTCTTGCTTTTCAGGAAGGTCGCTTGCAACCTGTTTTTTCGTTCTACGCAAGATAAAAGGCTTGATCATTCTTTGAAGCTTATCAGCAACTTCTTGATCCTTCTTTTTTTCAATAGGAAGGGCAAAATTATTTTTGAAGTACGTAATCCCCCCTAGCAATCCAGGATTAATAAACGACATTTGGCTCCAAAGATCTACCACTGTGTTTTCAACTGGAGTACCACTCAAAATCAATTTATTCGATGCCCACAACTTTTTTACTGCCTTTGCAATTTTGGAGGTCGGGTTTTTAATAACCTGACTTTCATCCAAAATAACATAATGGAACTCAAGTTCTTTCATGAAATCGGCGTCAAGCCTAACTGTTCCATACGTTGTTAGGATAATATCATAACCAAGAAATTGCTCTACATTTTTCTCACGATTGGTACCAATATGATGAAAAACCGTTAAGTCTGGCGCAAACTTTTTTGCTTCATTTTCCCAATTATAAATTAGGGAAGTAGGCATTACAATAAGGTTTGGTTGGGTATTTCCATTCTCCTTCATTTTTAGAAGCAACGCAAGAGTTTGTATCGTTTTACCAAGACCCATATCATCTGCTAAACAACCACCAAAACGGTTATCCTTTAAGAAATGAAACCAGTTGTAACCAGCCCTTTGATAAGGGCGAAGCGTTCCCTTAAAATTTGCAGGAAGTGGGAAATCATCCATATCACCAAATGTGGTGATTTGCTCGAGCTTTCGGGTAAGACTTACCTTGGCGATATTACCTTCCTCAAACTCTTTAACCAGTCCAAAATGGTGTTTTTTCAACCTTATTTCCTCGTTACCAATCGCTAACTCGAATAAATTATTAAACTGAGTAAACCATCGTTCTGGAATAATCGCGATTTCACCATTTGGTAAAGGAAATTCTCGTTTATCGTTTAGGATGTAATTCTTTAGGGAAATGAATGGTATCTCAAACTTTCCAAAACGAACCACGGCCTGAACGTCAAACCAGTCGGCATTTTCTTTAAACTCTATATCAATTGAGGTGTCTCCAATATGTATTTTCTTGTCTCTGTTTTCCTGGCTTATTTCAAAACCATTAGATTCAAGCATGGCACTATTCTCATTTATCCATTCAAAAAGAACCATCGCTTGTTCCTCATGCTCTAGCGAGGAGAAATTTCCGTTTAAACCCAGTGAGAAACTACTCCCATCACTTGGCAGAAGTCCGAGCCCCTGAAGGACATCGGCACGTCCCTTTTCCCAATCAACAGATCTCCTTACACGGTGAAAAACATAATTATCCTGTTGTTTTTCAAGCTTTACGGATACTTTCTTTTCAGACTTATATGGAAACAGATATTCACCATACTTAAAGAAAAGTAAAATTTGAACCTGATTATTCCAGGATTGTTCAACTTTAATTATAGGCTGGGCCCGGAATTGCTCGGTAACAATATCAAACCCTTGGGCGTTAACATCGTATTTTTCAATAAGCGGACCAATAAATTTTTCGAAATAGGTAGGTTCAGAACTGCGAGGAATCTCTATATATCTTTTATTTAAAAAGGGCACTAGTTTCTTTCCATCAATGTTTCCGTTAAAACGCATTAAAAATCCATTCAACAACATCCAGGCTGGGCTTTCACTAATTATTTTAGCATCCTTATACATGAACTCAATTCGATGGTCCATGTGTTTTATTGTTGGGAAATACCTTGTGTTTAAATCGCTCCTGCGGAAATGAAATAGGACTGAAGCGGGTTCATTTGAAATCTCGATTTTTTTCCACACCGGATTTCCCTCTTTACCCATAACAAAGATATTCTTACCCGCCATCATTTCTATCCCCTCAGAGATACGGCGTTCGATATTTGGGCGCACCAAAGAGTGAACCTGATCATTATAATGGTTTAAGAAAAACTCGGTTGGCCTGATTGGCTTTTTCGAATATTTTTTAACAATAAATTCCTGATCGCACTGCTCAAGCAGGCGAATTAATTTATAGTCCTCATCCTCTAAATAATCCGAAAATTCATCAGCGTTCACCGAAAATAGTTTTCGATGAGCAAGGGAAAATGTCCCTGTATCCGTAAGCTGAACAATATGAGGCTCAAATAGATAGCCTAAATATTCGTGTTGGTAAAGAGAATAAACTATTTTGCAGGGTTTTGTATTGGTTACCTGGATCACAAAGGAACAGTTATTCTAAAAAAATTAAAAAATTGTATTATCTAAATTGCATCAACCTTAAATGTAAACATTTATTCTAAAAACATTACATTTTCCTCAAAAAATCAATAAAAAAGTTGACTAAATTTCAAGGGACCCTTGAAAAACGAAGGTAGCAGGGCCCTCAAGCCAAATGTCCACGAAACTTTTTTCGGATTTCCGGTTTATTCGAACTGACAAATCACCACCTGAGGTTTGTATTTTTACTTCTTTTTGTCCCTGCTTATCTGATTTAACAAGCGACGCAATTGCTGCAGCAGTTACTCCTGTTCCACAGCTTAAAGTTTCATCTTCAACACCTCTTTCGTAGGTCCTTATTACCAGCTCTTCGGGAGAAATTTGCTTGACAAAGTTGACATTTACACCCCTCAAATTGAACCTATCTCCATATCTAATAGCGTGGGCATCCTCGATTATATTAACTTGGGAAGGTTCCTGAACGAATTTAATGTAATGCGGCGATCCGGTATCTAAAATAAAGTCACTTCCAATATTTTCGATATCTTGAACATCTCCCATTGAAATGGCTGTCCCATTTTTTGTTAATTTACCATGATGCTCACCATCGGGAGCGAGAAAGTAATAAAGTTCTTTTTTTATTCCTATGGCATGGGCGAAAGCAATAATACATCGACCCCCATTTCCGCACATCGAACCAATTTTACCATCACTATTTCGATAAACCATTTCGAAATCGAAATCCGGATGTTTCTTTAGCTGCATAACTCCGTCGGCTCCAATTCCAAATTTTCGATCGCAAATACGTTCAAAAAATGAAGGATCCATTGTGTCCAAGGTATTGTCACGATCATCAAAAATAATGAAGTCGTTACCAGTCCCTTGATATTTATAAAAATTACTTTTCATGTCTAAATGTCAATTTGACATTTTATTGATTTTAATTAACAACCATTTACGCTTACTAATGTTATTAGTATAACATTTATTACATTCAATATGACAATTTTTCGGAAAAGAATGGCGTTTTTCCATTTGCATCTTTATTGAATGTTATTGCTTATGAAATGTAGTCAATCTGAATGAATGACTACAATAAGGAAAGCACAAAATTAACTTGAATTGATTAAATAAATCAAAATAATGAAAAGAATATTGTTCACATTAATGGTTTCCTTTTTTGGCGGAATAATGGCCATAGGGGTTTATTCTTATTTTCAAGAAAACCAAGCAGTTACTATTGCCGAAAAGCAAAAAGTTGCCTTTACAAATCTACCAGCTGATATTCCTGTAAGCATTGGCGCACTGGATTTCACATATGCTGCTGAAATATCAACTCCAGCGGTTGTTCATATCACCACAACTTCTGTTGAAAAAGCTCCGGCAGAAAACTTAGGTCCGTTTGGAGATTTTTTTGGTGGAAGAGGATATAATATTCCTCGTCAAGGAAGTGGTTCTGGAGTGATTATTACAAACGATGGATACATCGTAACCAATAATCACGTAATCGACAAGGCCCAAGAAATTACAGTAATTCTAAATGATGGAAGAGAATATGAAGGTGAAATTGTAGGAACAGACCCAAGCACTGACATTGCTTTAGTGAAAATTAAAGCCGAAAAACTGCCATTCATGAAGTTCGGGGATTCTGACCTTATGAAAATTGGCGAATGGGTGCTCGCTGTGGGTAACCCATTTAATTTAAATTCAACCGTAACCGCAGGAATAATAAGTGCTAAAGCAAGGAACATTAATCTTTTAGGCGGCGGGTCAAGTATTGAATCATTTCTTCAAACTGATGCGGCAGTAAACCCAGGAAACAGTGGTGGAGCCTTGATAAACTTAAAAGGTGAGTTAATAGGAATTAACACGGCAATTGCTAGTCAAACTGGTTCTTTCACTGGATACAGTTTTGCTATTCCAGTTAATATTGCAAAAAAAGTCACTGAAGATTTATTGGAATTTGGAGTGGTACAAAGAGGATATATTGGAGTAATGATTTCAGATGTTAACGCAACTTTAGCTGAACAAAAAAACTTAACCACCCTAACTGGGGTTTATGTAAATGGCCTTTCAGAAGGTGGTGCGGCAGATAAAGTTGGAATAAAAGAAGGTGATGTAATTGTTAAAGTTAATGGGATTGAAGTAAAGTCAAGCCCTGAACTACAAGAACAGGTTGGGAGATATCGACCTGGCGATAACGTTTCAGTTACTGTTTTAAGAAAGTCAAAGGAAAAAGTGTTTGATGTTGTATTACGCAACGCCGACAAAACAACTTCATTGGTAAAAAACAATAATAGTGATGAATTTAAGTCGCTTGGCGCTGAATTCGAAGAGTTAACTTCCAGTGAATTAAATAAATTAAATATCACTCAAGGGGTTAAAATAAATAAAATAATTGACGGCGGGAAGCTTTCAAAAATTGGAATCAAAGAGGGTTTTATTATTACACATGTCGACAGAAAACCCGTCAGAAGTTTAGAAGAGGTGAATAAAAATGTGCGCATGAAACGTGGAACAATCCTAATTGAAGGGTTTTATCCCAATAGCACTACCAGGTACACTTACGGTATCCCATTATAAAATGGAATTTAAAAAAACCGCTTCCTTCGAAGGAAGCGGTTTTTTTTATCTTACAATTGTGGGAAATGATAATTCTATATCTGTTGCTCCTATATTTATATTTCCCGGAGCCGACGGTTTCTGATCAGGTTGGTGTTTTAAAATAACTATCACATCCCCATTTCCTGCCTTTGTAATACGCCAGATAGTTTTTAATCCTAGCGGATTACCGTTAATATCCTGGTCATCATATTCTATTGTAAACCCAGGGATATCAGTTTGAAAAAAGAACTGGTGTTCGTCAGCCTCTTCTTCAATCTCTTCGCCAATATTGATGATTTCATTTGAGTTAGACTCGTCTAATATTTCCATTTCAACATTATATGTGCCATTATCCAAAGCGATTGAATCAAAAGCTAGCGGACCGTTTCCCCCATCTCCATCGGGATCAAAATAAGTAACCGAAATGGTGTCTTCGGTTGAATTTTGGTTGATGAATTTCAAAGTAAGGGTGGTTATCACCTCTTCTTCATTGTCTGGATTTTTTGGATTATCCACTTCTCCATCATTCCCTAAACAACCAGAGAATAAAATTGATCCTACTAAAATTAAATACTTGTTCATTTTAAAAGTTTATTTTAAGCTTTACATAAATTGATCTTCCTAAATCGTCGGCGAAATACCTATACCTATTTAAATAATTCCGGTATTGGACGTTCATAATATTATCTGCTCCAACTAAAAAATTAAATTCTATCCCATTAAGATTTACTTCTTTACTTGCGTTTAAACCGATAAGGAAATAGGATTGTGGGGGCGTTGAATAATCATCTATTCCTACGGTACGATTTTGTTTTAAAGTATAATTACCTTTAATTGTTATTTCCAATGGGTCCTCAGATACTGTAGAATAAGTGAAAGATTGACCGATATTATCTGGGGGAATTAAGGGTAAGTTATCTCCGCTTTCACTTATGTTTGCACGAACAATAGAAAAATTACTATTCCCAGAAAACTGACTATTAAGGGTATAGTTGGCCTCTAATTCAAACCCTCTAAATAAAACTTCCGCCTGACGATATTCAAAAGTTGGAAAAGCACCCCGGATGGTTAATGTTGCGGGTTTAACGGGTTGCAAATAAATATAATTGGGGAAATAATTGATAAATGGAGATATAGCAAATGAAATATTAGAGTAATTTACTGTTGTTTCAAAATCTACAGAAATTGCTTTCTCCTTAGTTAATTCCCTGTTTCCTTTTTCAACCTGAGCTGACCCGTGATGCACACCGTTACTAAATAATTCATTTACAGAAGGTGCTCTATACGTGGAAGTCAACCCTATTTCACTTTTTAATATTTTCGTTAAGTACCTGGTATAAGAGATCCCCACCGATAATCCGTCATAAGTATCCCTATATAGATTGAGCTTATTTTGCTCATAAATATAAACGGTTCTATTATTTTGATCTAAACGTACCGTACTGGAAATTTTACTTTTTGGACTTCGATGCGTTAGAAATAAAAAGCCTCCTGAGTTAACTTGATCATAGTTTGGAATAAAAAATACTCCATCGTAAGTGTTTTTACTTTGGGAAAGAGATGCCCCAATCTCCAATTCAATAAGGTTTGACCACAAACTGGTTGGGTAAGAAATCTGGGAAGAATACGTTAATAAATCAAGCTGCAACGCTGGTCCGTCTTCAATTTTTCTTTCTTTATCAAACTCCCTTCTTCTATCAAATTGCCTAGCCACATTAATTTTAATCGGATTATGATTAGTAGTTATCCTTGCCTCAATAGAAAATATCTCATTATTAATCTTTTGAACCGGACTGCCAATTTCATATGAAAAGGGCGTCGAATAATTGCTAGAATCATTTGAAATTGCTCTTTCCAAGTCTGTTAAATTTCCAATATGGGCACCAGAAAAAACTCCCAAATTTTGGTTGATCATTACATACCTTGCATCGAGGGAAAATATTTTAGAAGAATAACCAATACGCCATGTGAAATTTAACATTTCTTGACCCGTGTTATCTAAAAAATAATTTGGGGTTTTTAAGTTTCCTGATTTCGCTGTGGATAAACCTAGTTGATAAGTAATATTATCCATTTTTTTAAATCGGTGATTTATAAAGACACCTACACTAGCCGAATTTCCATTAGAATTAAAACTAGTACCTAATTGGCCGTCCGTTCCAATTGAATTCCTAAACTGGGCAGGATCAACCACCAAAACCCCTCCTATCGCCCCTGCTCCATACTTGAGTTTTTGTGCATCCTTATAAACCTTAGTTTTCCCTGAAAAAAATGGATCTATCTCTGGTGCGTGATCTAAACCCCATTGCTGACTTTTTTGTGAAACTCCCCCGTTTTGTATTAACAACCTGTCACTATGTAAACCCCGGACCACTGGTTTTTGAATAGTATTCCCGCTTGAAATTGTCGTAATTCCGGGTATCTCAGTTAATAATTCCCCAATTGACATTGAAACCTTCTTATCCATAATATTTGAATAATACTCTTGTTTCATGTCCATTTTTGAAGCTGTAATATTCAATATTTCCAACTCAAATAGGTGATGTTCAAGGAATAAACTCAGCGTAGTATCGCTTGTTAATTCAATGTTTTTCCACAAAGGTTCACAACCAATGTGGGAAACTTGAATTACATATTGCCCTGGACATAATTCGTTTAAAACAAAATTTCCTTGATCATTGGTCACCGCTCCAATTGCCCTTCCAGAAATTGCTACAGATGCAAATTGCAAGGCTAATCCATCATGATTATCCACAATTTTTCCAGAAATCCTTAATTTACACGGGGTTTGCGCAATAGATTTCCCTCCTACTATTATCAAAAGGAGGGCAAATAACAACTTTTGCATGATTATTGTACTTTTTAAAATTCAATTAATAATTAATTGGACTAAAAAAAGAATGGTGGGGCACGAGAAGGTGTTAATACCTTATTAAAACGTGAAGAGGATTTATCCTGAAAAATATTAGAAACTTCAAATGGATTGAAGCAAATTGAGTCTGGATTACTTACTATTAGGGCTGAATTGCAAATTTTAATAAATTCGCAAAACGTACAATTAGCGTGGGAGTGGTTATCAACAAAATCCGATTCATTATTAGTTTTCGCCACGGCATGACTCGAATGAGCCACTGCATTTAATCCATTAAATAGGATAAACGTGCTAAAAAGTACCGACGCAACAAATTTTTGTAAGTGCATTTTATTATTTGATATTTCGAAGGTCCGAAAATTAAATGAAATTTTAAATTTTATTGTTTTCCACTCCTAATATGAAAATAGAATTTTTAAAAAATTAATTATCATAGTCTATTAAGACTGTGGATATGTGGGTAAGTTATTTTTTAAGGGTATTGACAATGCCCTTTATGTAAGTTTATTCACAATTAATCATATCAGGAATTGGTACTTAAGTATTGATAATTAAGGAGTTTTTAAATTTTAGTTAAGAAGTTTTTTTAAGAAATATGGAAAACTTTTTTGGTGTATAAATGTGGAGTGAGGTGTTTATCTGGTGGAAAGAGTCTGTATAAAAAAGAACAAGTTTATTGTTTTAGTAAATTTGTGTGGATAACACATATCTTTCTTTTTTTACTAACGTCTTGTAGGGGGTTATTCACATTTTAATTTTAAAACTTTTATGTCATTTATTTTGTCCGTTGATAATAAGAAACCAGTATTTGGTTTAGATTGTTTTGTTGCACCAAATGCAACATTGGTTGGAGATGTTTCTTGTGGAGATTCTTGTAGTTTTTGGTTTAATGCAGTGGTACGAGGTGATGTTAATAGCATAACATTGGGCAATAACGTTAATGTCCAAGATGGTGCGGTTATTCATTGTACTTATCAAAAGACCAAAACGGTATTAGGGAATAACGTATCAATTGGTCATAACGCCTTAGTTCATGGGTGTACCGTGGGTAATAATGTTCTAATAGGTATGGGTGCTATCGTGATGGATAACTGTATTTTAGAAGATAATAGTTTGATTGCTGCTGGAGCTGTATTATTGGAGAATACGGTGGTAAAAAGCGGTGAAATTTGGGCAGGTGTTCCAGCTAAAATGGTTAAGAAATTATCTGAAGAAACGTTTAAAGATCAAAATGAAAGGATAGCTAAGAATTATACCTTTTATAAGAATTGGTTTCAAGCTTAAAACATGAAATTGATTTCTATTTCTAAATCCCAGTTTGGTCTTATTTCTAATGGTTCGGATAATTTTCTTACTAATTCAGGTTGTTTACCTGTTATTAGATTTCCCGTTGTCCAGCTCTTATTATTATTTGAATCTTGAATAATTTGGATTTTGTATTTCCCAGGCATTAAATTTTCTAAGTAAATAAATTTCCGTTTTAAAGTGGAAGTATTTATTTGGTGGGTTTTTATTTTACTTGATATTTTTATTAGCTCAATTATATAGTTATTTGAATTTAAATATTTTGGGTCCAAATTTAGTTTTAATGTACCCAGTTCTGTTTTATCGAATATTTGGAAGTTGAATTCACTTATCGTGTTGTAATTCCCATAAATATCAGCTACAGTACTATCAGGAATGTTTAATTTATATTTCGTATTTGTTTTATATAAATTATTGATAATTAATTGATTATTTAATTTATTTGAAGTGTTAGTTTCAATTTTAAGAGCCTGAGAATCTACTGTAAAAGTAAAACCCGTACTATCCCATAGTTTAAAAGGCTTTTCAGAGGTTAATATTAAGGATGAATTGGGTTTTAAGCGATTTCCAACAATATTGGATTTTAAATTGAAACTATTGATTTTGTTTTTTTCAATTGTATTTATATTTCGAGTGGTAATATTTGTGTCTAAATCCCATTCGGGAATTGTAAGGTTGAAATTTATTGAGTCATTAATTATTGGATCGATCCAAAATAGTATAGAATCGAATTCTGTTATTTTTTGATATTTAGAATTGATTTCTGATGGAAATAGGATTTCTATTTTTGGTTTTGAATTTGGTGGTTGAGTAAGTGAAATAAAAATTGAGCCATCTTTATTTAAGGCTACTTTATTTATTTTTTTATCAGGGTTTTGAGATGCAAAGAGGTAAATTGGGTTTAAGGTTAGGCTCTTTTTAAGAATTATTGAGGTGTCAATAAAACCTATTTCTTCCTCGAAATTATCAAATATGTAATTATTGTTTTTATCGTTGAGGGTAAATATTTTGTATTCTTGTTCGGGTAAATTATTTATTGAGAATATCCCATCTTCTAAGGTTTTTGTAAAGTAAGTGGGCTGTTTATGGTAAATAACCGTATCACTTTCTTTAACCTCGTATAGATAAACTCCTACTCCTTTTTGTGGAGTATTTTCTAAGGCCGTTACTATTTTACCTCCGATACTAAGGGAATCTAAATAAGTTCCTGTTGAAAATACATAAGAGAAATTCTTTAATATATTCCCTTCATTTATATCCTTTATACTTTCACCAAAATTTATGGTAAACGTTGTATTTGGCAATAGGGAATCAGGAAGAGTTATCTCTAATCTTTTTTTTCTTTGTTTTATTTTGTCCTTTAAATCAATTTTGGGTGTGACAATTATTGATTGTAGATTTGAAAAAGAAAAATATTCATCAAAAACCAATACGATTTTTTTCGATTTAAAATTAACGCTAAAATTTTTAGGAACGGCTACTTCCAAGGTTGGCGGAATTACGTCTTTATCACCACCCGTTGGTGCTTGTACGTTTGCACATCCGTAAAGGAATACTAAAAAAGTACAGATGAATAAATTTTTCATATTCGGTTTATACACCTAAATGAATCATCAAAACTGAAATGTCCGAAGGGGAAACTCCGCTTATTCTGGAAGCTTGACCTAGTGTAATTGGTTGAACCTTTAGTAATTTTTCTCTAGCCTCACTACTTAAGGATTGGATTATTGAATAATTAACTCCTGGTTTGATTGTAATGTTTTCTAATCTTGACATCTTATCAATCATTTCTTCCTCCTTTTTAAAGTAATGCGCGTATTTAAGGTTTATTTCTACCTGTTCTATAGCTGCATCTGTAGTTTCAGTTAATACTGAGAAATGTGGTTTTAGATGATTTATTAGTTTATTCAAATTAACCTGTGGACGGGTTACTATATTTACTGCAGGTTGTTTTTGACGAATTTCTTGAGTTTCTTGTTCAAGAAGATGGCTATTAACTTGTTCTGGAGTAACGCTGGTTTTCTCCAACCATTTTAACAACTCTTTTGTTTCCGTCTTTTTTTTATCTACTTTTTTTAATCTTTCCAGACTAGCTAAACCCAATTGATGTGCTCGTGGTGTTAAACGGAGATCGGCATTATCTTGACGTAACATTAGGCGGTGTTCAGCGCGTGACGTAAACATCCTGTAAGGTTCTTCCGTGCCTTTTGTTATTAAGTCATCAATTAAGACCCCTATATAGGCTTCTGAACGGCTTAATATGAAAGGGTCCTTCTCCTGTATCTTTAAATGGGCGTTTAATCCAGCCATTAATCCCTGACAGGCGGCTTCTTCATACCCCGTAGTTCCATTTATTTGTCCAGCGAAGTATAAATTGGAGATTAACTTTGTTTCCAAAGTATGGCTCATTTGTAAAGGCGGAAAATAATCGTATTCAATTGCATACCCTGGTCTAAACATTTTCACATGTTCAAAGCCTTTTATTGTGCGCAATGCTTTCTGTTGGACATGTTCTGGTAAGGAAGTTGAAAATCCATTGACATATATTTCAACTGTATTCCAACCCTCTGGCTCTACAAAAATTTGGTGTCTATCTCTCTCTGCGAATCGGGTTATTTTATCTTCGATTGAAGGGCAATATCTAGGCCCTACTCCTTGAATCCTTCCTGCAAACATTGGGCTTTGTTCAAACCCTTCTTTTAAGAACTCATGTGTTTCGGGGTTTGTATATGTTATATGACAGCCGCGTTGATTCTTAACAATTGGGGTGTCTAAAAAAGAAAATTTACCGGGCATGTCATCGCCAGGTTGGATTTCCATTTTTGAATAATCTAATGATCTTCCGTCAACTCTTGGAGGTGTTCCTGTTTTCATCCGTCCAGATTCAAACCCGTATGTAACGAGTTGTTCGGTTAAGCCAGTTGCTGCTTTTTCTGCAGTTCTTCCTCCACCAAATTGTTTCTCGCCGATATGTATTATTCCATTTAAAAAGGTTCCATTAGTTAATACAACTGCTTTGGATTTTATTTCAATTCCCATCCCGGTTTTTACACCAACTACCCTATTGTTTTCAATTAATAGTTCAGAAACCATGTCTTGCCAGAAGTCTACGTTAGGTGTTTGTTCAAGCATTCGTCGCCATTCTAAAGCGAACATCATACGGTCGTTTTGGGCTCTTGGGCTCCACATTGCAGGACCTTTAGACATGTTAAGCATCCGGAACTGGATTGTGGAGTGATCCGAAACCAATCCTGAGTACCCGCCCATAGCGTCTATTTCCCGAACGATTTGTCCTTTTGCCACGCCTCCCATTGCTGGGTTGCAACTCATTTGAGCGATAACGCCCATGTTCATGGTTACTAAAAGAACTTTAGAGCCCATGTTTGCCGCCGCTGCTGCTGCTTCGCAGCCAGCATGTCCGGCGCCTACTACTATTATATCGTAATTATCTAGCATTATTGTGTTTCACGTGGAACATTTAAAGTACAAAGGTATGAAATTAGATTTCCAACAAAAAAATGTTTCACGTGGAACATTAGCGCAATGCCAACATTTCATCTTCCGTGGAGCGCATTTTCTTTTCTTCTTCTTCCGTTTTGTCTTTTAGTCCTAATAAATGAAGTAGCCCATGGATCATAACTCGATCCAATTCGTCTTCAAAATTTATGTTTTGATCTTTTGCATTGTCGGCTACCCGATCAATGCTGATGAAAATATCTGAGAATATTATTGGTGAATCTGGGGGGGAATTATCAAAGGTGATAATATCTGTATAGTAGTCATGGTTTAAATACTCCTTGTTAATATTAAGAAGGTGCTCGTCGGAACAAAAAATGTAATTTATTTCTTCGAGGTCAAAACCAAATATCTCGACAGCCTTGGTTATCCAAGCCGTAGATTTTTGAGGAGACAATAGTTTAAAATCGATGTCCTCGTTAAAGAATTGAATAGCCATTTAGGCGGTATTAGATTTTAAAATGAAGTTCAATTTCTGAGCCAGCATTTGAAAATATGAATTGGTCAGCCAGATTCTTCATTATGAATACACCTCTACCACTTGGGTTTTCTATGTTTTCTGGAAGGGTTGGGTCTGGAATGTTTTCATAATCGAAACCATCACCTTCATCGGCAACCGTGAAAATAAATTGGCGGCCATCATTTACTTCAAGATTTATGTAAACCTTTTTGTTTGGGTTTAACTTGTTTCCATGATTAATTGCATTAATAACCGCCTCACTTAAGGCAATCATAATATTCCCAAAGTACTCTTCGCCAATTGCGAATCTTTCCTTTAGGTTTTCAATTAAATTTTCAAGTTCAGTTATGCTTTCCAATTTGGACTGCAATTGAAGTGTGAATAGCTCTTTACTGCCTGGTGTATTTTTTGGAATTGTATTCATGCTGTGTGTTTAAGAAGGCCCTATTTTCTTAAAGTAATTGTTAATTTTGTCTTTGTAAAAAGGTTTTAATGAGGCTGGTATAGTTTTTAAAAACTCAACCTCTCCCAATTGTTGTTTTTGGTAATCATCAAAGATAGCATTATAATCGAATTTTTTATTTTCACCTTCTTTTGACTCTCTTTTGTTGTCAAATTCACGCTCTCTTTGTGCCTTTTCTGATTCCAGTAATCGGGTTAAAATTTCCTCTTGTCTCAACAAGGTTTGTTCAGTTAATTGTTTATTTATTAAGTCGGATTCGGTTTTTTCCATTTCACGACCAAGTTTTTCTAGATCCCCTAGCCCACCTTTTCCATCCTTATTTTGTTCACGGTTTAATTGCTCTAATGCGTTACGGATTTGTTGTTGTTGGGTAGCTAATTTGGAGAGTTGTTCGCTAGTACCATTTTGGCCTTGACCTTCTCCTTTTCCTTCGCCTTTGCCGTCTTTTTGACCGTTTTGTTGACCATTTTTTAAATCAGATATTTGCTTATTTAATTGATCCTGCATTTGTTTTATTTTGGAAATGTTCGGTCCTTTTCCGCTCCCTTTATTCTTGCCTTTTTCCTTGCCAGAACTTTGTCCGCTTCCTTGTTGCTGTGCCTTCATTTGCATTTGCATGTTGTCAAGGATCTCAGAAAGAAGCAGTGATAAGTTGTTTACGGATGTCATGACATATTGTTGCCTACTAGCCGCATTTCCCTTTTTTCTATTTGCTAAATCGGCGATGGCTTTGGAAAGATTTAAATTAATCTCTCCTATTTCCTTATTTACGAAAGTTTCGATTTCTACTACTCGTTTGCTGAGGGCAAAAACACTGTCCTCGATCATTTTAAGGTCGTCTTTTAATTTAAATTGTTGTTGGGTTAACGTTAAGTAGTTTGGGTCAGAAGTAGAGGTGTTTTTTACATCAGTCATTAATTTCTCTTGATCAAAACTAACCTGAATTAAATTTTCTAGTATCTCCCTTAGCGCTTTAATATTTAAGCTAATAGCTTCCCCTTGCATTTGTTGTAAGGATTCGCTCATTTTTGCCGCAAGTGACTTCATATCCTCGGCGGCTTTTCCTTGTGATTCTCCAGCTTTTTTGTTTTGTTTGTTTTCAAGCTGATCAGAACTTTTTTGCATTTCTTTTTCAATAGTTTCTTGGTCTTCTTTTGGATTGTCGAAATCATTTGGGCTCTCCATTTCCTGATTTTTTTTGTCCAACTCTTCAAGATCCTTTTTTATATTTTCAAACTCCTCATTCAGTTTGTCTTGTTCTTTCTTTATTTCCGCAGATTTATTTTCTTCCTTTTTACTTTGATTTGAAAGATCCTCCTCCTTTTTTGCTAAATCATTTAACTCGTCAATTGTTTGCTGCATTTTGTCCTCGAACTCTAATTGTTTAAATAGTTCGAGCATTCGATCTAGTTCTTTTTCGAGCTGTTGATTATCCATTTGCATTTCATTCAATTGCTCTTGGGTTTGTTCAGGCTTTTGTTTTTCTAACAGCTTCTGAAGTTCCTCCATCAGTTTTTGGGTCTCTTCATCAAGGACATTCTCAAAAAGCTCTTCTAACTTTTTCTGCTTCTCTAAAATTTGTTCGTTTTGTTTAAGGTTGTCCTTTTTTTGTTGGGTTAATTTTTTTTGTTGTTTTACGGTTTCTTGAATGTCTTTACGTAGGTTCTTTTGTTTATCCAACATGTTTTCAATCGACTTTCGATCCTCAAAGGTTAGCTCCTTTTTGCCCATTAATTTTTGGCTGAGCTTTTTTAACTCTTGTTGTAGTTCTTTTGCCTCCTTTATGTTTTCATTTAGTTGGCTTTCTAAATTATCGCTGTTTTGGGAAAGGGATTTTTTCAACTCTTCTTTTGTGGGTAAATAGAGTTTTTTTGGTTTTGTTTGAGTGGCTTTTGAGCCATTTACCCCATCGTTATCATATATGGTAAAATAGTATTCAATTTGGTCTCCAGCTTTTGCTTCGGTCTGGTTAAAATCGAAATAGTGAAAAAATACTCCGATTTTCCCATTGGCGTTAAATTCGATTTTCTCCGACACTACTTTTACGTCGGTTTCCCCAAGATTTTTATAGTTAAAAGTAAGCCTGGTAAATCCATAATCATCGGCAACCTGGCCGGCAAAATACAGTTGTTTTTCTGATAAACTATCTCTTTTCTCTTCCATGGAAATACTTGGAAAAGCATCCTTCATTACTGATATATAAAAGGTTAAGCTATCGTTTATTGGCGAGTTGTTATGTATAGGTAATAAAGTATATTTGTTTGATTTAAAGGCTTTTAGTTGGTTTTCAAAGCTGTTTTTGCCTGTTTTATTTGCCTTAGTTGTTGTGCTGTCAATAATAAATAAAATCGTCTCAGTTGAAGAAGTAGTATAGGTCCAGTTTATTTGAGTCCCTTCAGGAACTGTCAAATCACCAACTCTATTTAGTTTTTCAGTTTTCAGTCCAGTGTATCGCGGGAAGATTAAACTTGTTTCAAAATTTAAGATTACCGGATTAGGAAGAATTTTTATTTCGTAAGGTTTTGAGTAAAATCCGTTTGCAAATAATTGAAACTCTAAGTCTTCTTGAAGATGTGTGAATTTATATTCAAAAGTCTGATTTTCGACTTTTTTTAGCTTATATCTTGTGTTGGACACTAAAACATAAACTTCCGCCGGTAATTCCTCTCCCTCTAGTCTAACTTTAAGGGATAAGTCGGCATTGTGTATGGCGGTTAAAGCTTGGTTCTGGACAATAAAATTAAATGGTGCTGGCTTTTCAAAATATTGATTGTAGCGGATTATCCTTTCACTTCCTTCGATAAGGATATTTGGACTAGCAAACAGAATCACAAGAATCAATAGAAGTGGTGTTAACGCATATTTTAAGTACTTTTTATTTTTACCAAGATCAATGGCCAAGGTAAAAGGAATTGGTTTAAACTTTTCTATACGCTGATCTATACTTGCTAAAATAATTTCAGCTTTCTCTGGATGTTTTTCCGCCTGAGTAGTTAATTCTAAAGTATTTAAAAGCTTGTCTTGAATATCAGGAAAATGATTCCCTAAAATGGTAGCGGCCTCTGAGTGACTTATTTTGTTCCCTAAGTTGAAATATTTTATTGCTGGCCTAATAATAAGTAAGAACAGTAATGCAAGGTGGATGGAAATAAAACTCCAAAATAATAAAGTCCTAAGGGTTATACTTAAGTAGGTGAGAAACTCAGTTAGGGTTAATAACAAATAACTAGCCAATAAAATTCCGAAAAAATATATTGACCCACGAATAATTTGGTTCAAGTAATATTTCCTAATAAAACCGTCAAGCTTTTTTAGCAATTGGTTATATGTCGAATTTGTTTTTGCCATAGTATCTAAACGAATAAGTTTTATGCTTAGTTTTTAAGCTGATAAAATCAAGAGCAGTCTTGTCTATAAATTTCGGTTAAACTTTTATTAAAAATAAATAAGATTTACTTTTGCTATGGAAATGGCTCAGAAATGCAGTCATTTTTCTCTTTTTCGGGGTGTAGCATAGCCTGGTTAATGTGCACGTCTGGGGGGCGTGAGACCGGAGGTTCAAATCCTCTCACCCCGACAAAAAGCTCCATTGGTTTCAATGGGGCTTTATTTTTTTAATCTAAATTTTCTTTAAGGAAATTGCATTGATGCAATAGCGCAGACCCGACGGTTCAGGACCATCCGGAAAAACATGCCCTAAATGAGCGTCACACACATTACAAATTGCTTCAATTCTAACCATTCCGAAGGAAGAATCTTTTATGTAGGCAATCTCTGATTCTTTAATTGGCTGGGTAAATGAAGGCCAACCTGTCCCGCTTTCAAATTTTTGAGTTGCATCAAATAATGGCGTTTGACAACATTTACAAGCGTATAAACCCGGCTCAAATAATGAGCAGAATTCTGAACTATGCGGTCGTTCAGTTCCTTTTTGACGTGCAACTCTATACTCTTCTTCAGTTAAAATGGTTTCCCACTCATTTTTAGTTTTTTCAATTCGTTTTGTGGGGATTGGATTTCCCTTAGTTGCGAAGTGAATTAATTTAGCCCAGTTTAGCATTTTTACGTTTTATTAAATTTTCCAAAATGTCCAGTTTAGGCTGAATAAAATCTCGACTAAACGAAGCATTTGGATTTTTTTGAAAGTAATTTAAAAATTTAGGTTCATTTGTCTTAAAGGTAGCAAATGTCAATATTCTGGTTATTAAATTATGTTTAAATTCTTTTTGAAAATGCTCAACAATCTTGTCAGCTCTAATGAATTGCCCCTTTGAAAAAACATAAATTGCGGATCTGTTTTTGGCCCATGATTTATGCTGAAATTGGCTTGAGTGGGTAAGTAGATGGTGTTTTATTAAGTCCTTTTCAGCAACTATTTTCGGGTCAAAAGTAATTACGATTGCATCTGATAATCCTTCATAGGGCGGGCCTAGATCCATCCTTGGTCTGCACTTAAAACGCCAAGCACCGATTGAAAGACTGCCTAGGCGCTCCAATTGCATCCGCCAAAACCTATTTATGAAGTATCTTACTCATTGTTAAATACAACAATCGACATCCTAGTCTTGATTTAATTATCTTTTAATATGTTAATATAAATACAGTTTATGGAAAAGAATTGTTTTGTTATTTTAGTAATGAAATCCAGGTAGTAAATTAATAATGAAAGAGTTAGTTGATAAATATTTTGAAGATGGCTGTGGCAGAGGCTCACTTTATAAAACTCCTGCCTTTAAGGTGAATAATTGGATAAATGAATTGCAGGAGCTTCTTAAAATTGTGGTTTCTTGCGGATTGAGGAAGAGTTAAAATGGTCGCAACCGTGCTATACTTTTGAATTAAAAAACATTCCTATTATTACTGCTTTTAAAGATTACGCTGCCATTGCGTTTTTTAAAGGAGCATTATTAACAGATAAAAACGGATTGATTATTGATGCGGGGGAGAATTCCGGGCATGTTAAACAGCTTAGATTTACTGATGTAAGCCAAATAATCGGAAAAACTTTGGCCATTAAAAAAATCATTAAAGAATCAATTAAATTAACCCTAGCTAATACCAAAGTACAGCCGATTGCACAATCAGAATCCTTGATAAAATAATTGCTTTTTAAATTTGAGGAAGATGTTTTGTTTAAGGAGGCTTTCTTTAATCTTACTTCAGGAAGGCAAAGGGTATATAATATTTACTTTTCAAGCGCTAAACAATCTGCAACACGAACTTCACGGATTGAAAAATACTGCGAGAAATTATTAAGGGGAGAAGGCTTTAGTGATGAGTACAAGTCTAGGAAAAGATAAAATTCCACAATTTTAAATTGATCAAATAAAATTGAAGGCGCAGCGTTCGGCCTTAGGAACAGCGAGGTTGTTTTTTACGATTGAACCTAACCTTCTTTATGCCGATCCTGATTTAATTAGCAAAATATTCCAAACATTTTGCTAAGGTTAAGCAAAATCAAGGTGTCGATTCTTAATTTCTCTCAAAATTTATTGCGCTTGGAAAAACAAAGCGCAATAAAATGAAGGGAAAAAATAAAGTCGTTTAAAGGAGATTCGAGATATTATGGACCGTTCATCGCGGCTTGTTCCCTTATCGGACATCCTGGGATTTCTGTAGGAATCTGTGCGCTAGTGGGCGCTTATTTAGCGGACAAATTTGTGTTTTCGGAAATAAGAGAGTTAAATTATATACCTAGTGAAATTCCTGCCCTTTATGTGAATGATCATTTGGACTTTACTTCCTTAAAGAATTTAATTGGTGTAACTGATGTAAATTTAGCAACACGCCTTAAATCATTAGAGAAAAGTAATTACGTTACTTTCAAGAAAGACTTTATTGATAAAAAAACCAACACGAAATACTTTGCAACATTAAAAGGTAAACAGGCTTTTGATCTTCATATCATCGCAATTGAACAACTTTTAAATAAAAAGAAATAGCAAGAAAAAGCCCCTTTGGATAACCAAAGGGGCGTGAGTAGGTCTGTAAATGAATCTTATGCCGTTTCTAAATCCTTTTTTGATTTACGATAAATAAATTCATTAAATATTTTCCTTTTTGCAAAGCGCAACTGATGGTCAGAATTGATTAGCTGCACATAAAGCTTTTTATTCACACCAAAATATTCATACGTGGTTCCATTTGAAAAAGACACCTCTAAGACCTGACCCTTATGTTGGAAATCTGAAATGGTGGCCTCGGTTATAGTAGAAGTATACTCTTCCTTTGTTGCTTCTATTGTTTCTGGGTTAATGCTAATCAAAAAGTGGTAACCATCAATAATTTGACGGCTTTTTAATTCAGCCTCAGCAGCCTTTTCATCATCACTTTGAAATTTATCAGGATGCCATTCCTTCACTAAGTTCCTGTATGTTGTTTTTAATTGTTTAAGATCAGTGTCTTTTTCTACATTAAACAATTTCTTGTATTCGTTAATACGTTTCATCGGTATCCTTTTAAAAATCAGCCGCAAAGGTAGATATAAATTGGTTCTAAATAGTCAATTTATAGGAGTAATAATTTTTGACTTGAGAAATGAACTTTATTTGCCTTAAATCCTTAGGAATAATAGCAGTAATGCTGAAAAAGAAAATCACACGAAGACCTCCCTTTTAGGAGGTCTTTTTTTTTTATACCTTTCTTGAAAATTATAGACCATGAAATCAATCATCCTTATCCTGTTTGTAGCTACCCTTTCGCTGGGTGCTTGTAAAAGCAAAAAGGCCAAAACCTCAGCCAATAAAGCAGAGGCCCCAACAAAATCCGAGGTAGTTAACCTTACTGAAAAAGTAAAAGAAGTGTATCCAATTGTAGTTTCTTTTTATAGCCCAGGGGGCGGAATAAACCCAGAAGCTCACGCCCAGTTTTTACAATTATTATCTGCGCAAGAAACAGAGTTGCAGTCGGGCCTTACGACATGGGGTCGTGAAGGTGAGCGGGATTATTGCATGTCGTTGTCTGAGATTGGACCAAAATCTCAAATTACTTTTATTAATGAAGTAAAGCAGCTGTTGGGTGAGGCAGATAAGGTTCGACTTATGTTTGATTCTCCGTGTGTAAACAGACGAAAGGCAGATTAAATGTCATTTATTCTTTCAAAGTCGACCTACATTCGAGGGCTCCAATGTGAGAAATCATTATTTCTAAACAAGTTCAAAAAAAAGGAACGGGACGTACTTTCGGAGGAGAAAAAAATACGTTTTGAAGGTGGGAGGACTTTTGAAGACGACTTCAGGGCTACTTTAGGAGAGGGCGTTAATATTGCAAAGGAAAATCCAAATCAATTTTTTAAATACGCTAAAATCACCTCGAATTTAATAAGTTTAAAAGAGAAGTTGATTTTTGAGGCGACCTTCGTTTTTGACGATGTATTAGTCATGGTGGATGCGTTGCGGCTGAACGAAAATGGGACTTATACGGCCTACGAAGTAAAAAACTCACCTGAAATTAAGGAGGTTCATAAAAACGATTTAGGAATTCAATATTATGTCGTAAAACATTCAATTGAAAATCTTGAGTCTTTTAATTTGGTTTTGAACGGCGGAGATGGGTTTAAGATAATAGACTTAAAAAATGAGGTTGGTGAAATTCAACCTAAAATTCCGCAAAATGTGGCCAATTTGAAAGGAATAATCGCAAATAAAACCGAACCAATTCAGCCAATGGGTGATCAATGTCATAATCCGTATGACTGTGATTTCTTGGGGTATTGTGGGAAAAGCCTTTTTTAAATCTGATTCACCGTGCTTAAAAGAACCTCGTAATATGCCTTGTTTTCCTTTTTACTAATTAGCCAACAATAGAAAGCCATAGCTTGAGTATCTTCTTGTTCATTAGGTTTCTTTTTAAGTAAGGGTTTTGCCTTTCTGAAAAAACCTACTTTTTTCACCCATTCAGGATCGTTAATAAATTCTTTAATAAAATCCATGTAGATTTTAGCCCTTCCATAAATAGGGCTTGCAAACATTTCCCTAAAATGTTTATTCATTGCATTAATTCTTTTTAGGGCAATTTCATGATTACCTAATTCATATTGAATTATTAGTTCAATAAGGTTTTTTCTGATTAGCCATTCCTTACCAAGCCTTTTTTCAATCCAGCTATCTGATTTGGGAAAGCTAATAATAGTCTTCACCGCACTTGCAAAATCACCGCCATTAAAATGATAAACTGCTAAGTTTAAAATAATGTTGTGTTGATCTTTCACGCCAATTTTAAGTGATTTGTCAGAAAGTGCATTTGAAAGGATTTCAACAGCTTCTGGTAATTTGTTCAGGTAATTATTAGCTGCGGCAACAAGTAAAAGATATTTTGGATAGAACTGAAGGAAAAACACCTTTTTGTAGGCGTTCAAATTTTCTTCTAGCTCTTTCAAATAAATAATTGACTCTTCGAACTTCCTATTACGGTAAAGCACATGAGCAATCATATAAAGCAACTGAACTTTATAGTAATGCGTACTTTCGGAGAACCTACCGCGGTTTTTTATTGCTTCATAAGTTTCTATTATATAAGGTTCGAATGTTTTAAAGTCTTTGCTGGCTAAACTACCACTGCGCACAATGCTTACCATGTTGAACAAAACTTTTGGCCGTTTTAATACGGTCTCGGATAGTTCGAGGTCTTTAATTACTTTTTTTATTAATCGGTTAAAATCGACACTGTTCCCATTGAGCTTGTGTTCTTGAAGCTTTTTAGAAATTAAAGCATGAGCAATTAGTGCTTTTTCATCCTCGTTGGCAAGCTTTTTATTCTTTTCCCTTCTATTAATTATAACGTCTAAATCCGGGGCTCCAGAGCTTGAATTATATTCAATCATCAGATTGTAAATTCCGTTAAGCAATTCAAACTGTTCGTTATTTATCGCTTGATCTTCGGCCTTTTTTAGAAAGCCCCAGGCAAGCCTATGTGATCTATGATCAAATAAGTATCTCGCTAAGCTAATGGCGCCCATAATGCTCGAGGCAGATGTGTTGTCGTTGTCCATTCGCTTGAGCATTATGAAATATGTGAGGTTACGGACAAGCCTTTTTCGAACTGCGTGGTATGCGTTTGGATTTTTCGATTCGTAAAGCTTATCAATGATTTGGGAGGGCTTGTATTCAATCTCTTCACATAAGACGTCAAATAACTTTAAATCCATCCGATTTTTTATCCGCTTTTGTCTATTACAAAATATGCGGAATTCTTTAAGATCGTCGGACGAAAGGGTTTTTACAATTTCTTTGATATTGTCCATTTATGGCGATAGCTTTATTTATTGAAGCTAAATATTATTTTTGATTTGGACAGTTTTCTATTAAAATCAATGGCTTTAAAAACGAAGGAGTTTTTTAATGGTTATGGAAGTTATTGTTCTGGTATAGAATTTGTCGTACACCAATTATGAACTTGAAACAATGTACTGTATCTGTAAAAAACGATGTTATAGCAGCGATGATAGTTAAAAAATATCTTGAGCGTGCTGGCTACAAGATTGCAGGAGTAAAAGGTGGCCTTACAAAGGCTAGTTTGCAATTAATCGTTAATAATAATGCAGAAGCCATCCCAGCGCGAACTGAAATGGCCTCTACAATGTCTATTTAAGAATTTTAGTTGTTGTTGAGGATAATGGGTAACCCATCTTTTCCTCCACCTACGATTACTAGTTTCGCGTTTGGAGAGTTAGCTAAATTCTCTGTGGCCTCAATACCCTTCCAACGTAAAAGTTTTTCAGAAATACCTTGAGTTACAATCTCTTGAAACTCTTGAATACCCTTCGCTTCAATTTTCTTACGCTGTCTTTCCTTTTCTTCTTTAATTATCTTAAAGTCATATTCTAAGGCTTCCTGCTCTTGCTTAAGTTTCTTTTGAATAGCTTCACTTATCTGAGTAGGTAATTTTACCGACCTCATTAAGAGTGCATCCAAATTAATATTGTTTTTCTCAAGGATATCCTTCGACTTATCGAAAATTGCGTTTTGAACTTCTTCACGCTTAGTAGAGTAAAGTTCCTCGGGAGTATATCTACCAATAACTTCTCTAACGGCTGACCTTACCTCTGGTTGAATAATATCAGGGATGTAATTGGTCACAGTTTGGTGTAAAAGACCAATGTTTGCTGATTGGGGGAAGAAACGAATGGAAACATCTACAGTAATTGTTAAACCGTTTGACGAAAGAACATCCATGGTTTCTTCAATTTCTTGCATTCTGCAATTGTAAACAATCATTTTGTTCCAAGGAGCAAAAAAATGAAAGCCAGAGCTGTAGACCACTTCTGTTTCTATTCCCCCGCTGAATGGCTTAAATAAAATCCCATTCTCCCCTGGCTCCAATACTTTAGTCCCACAAGAAAGCTGACCAAGAATATAAAGGCCTATAAAAGCCGCTATAGCCATTGGGGCTAGTTTTTTAACATCGTACATACTATTTTATTTTTGTTGATAATCAAATGTAGTAAAAAAGGAAGGGCAAGAAGAGGTTTGTGCTACCCTCTCGCCTACAAGTTTTTATTGAATCAATTTAAACTCTACCCTTCTATTTAAAGATCTACCAAAGGCATTAGCGTTATCGGCGATTGGGTTTTCTTCACCATACCCAATTGCAGTTAACCGCTCTGTATTTATTCCCTCGTCGACAAAGAATTGTTTCACTGCATCAGCACGACGTTGAGATAGTCTGCGATTCTCCTCTGATGAACCTTCATTATCGGTATAACCTTCAATTATAACTTTGATTTCTGGTCGCTTTTTTAGCACATTGGAAAACCTAATGAAGTTTGGAATATAATATTTGTCAATTGTTGTTTCTCCTGTTTTGAATACCAATGTTTCAAATGCTTCATCAATGATTTTTTGTTCCTCAGGAGTTAGGTCTGCCTTTTTCGGTTCTTCTGGACAGCCTTTATTGCCCTTTGGTCCGGCCACGTTGGGGCAATCATCAATACCGTCCAATACCCCATCCCTATCCATGTCAGGAATCGGACATCCGCCAAATTCAACTACTCCGGCTGTTTTTTCACAATCATCAATAAAATCGATTATACCATCGCCATCTGTATCCTGGTAGGGACATCCTGCTCTGTCAATAGAACCAGGAGTGGACGGACATTTATCTAGTCCATCAACTACACCGTCGCCATCTGAGTCTTTTAGAATTTGATTGTTTACGGGCTTATTTCGGCAGCGACCGAATTTAAAAGCCAAGCCAACATGGTAATCAAAACCGATTGGAACGACTTGATTGGCAATACCCCTTGACAGCCCTTGGGAATGAAAAACCATATTTCCAAGTTGTTCTGAGCCAAAGTAATATTCAAACCATCTCCCCTTGAATTGCAAATGAGCGCCAAGCGCAAAATAATTTGATGTATTGTAGACCAAATTACTGAGCAAGTGCCATTTTCTGGTTAGTCTTAAATCAGATAAGACGGCAAAATCTGCCTCTGGATAGAAAAATGGTTTTGAAAAAATAAAGGAACCACTTAGTCTATCGCCAAATGATTTTTGAAGGTTCAAGTCAAGTCTAGTATTAAGGTTTGTGAAATATCTTCCTTCAAGAGAGTCAATGGCAAACTGTTTAATATCTCTGTAAACCGAATCCCTAACTTCGCGTCCTGCAAAAGCATTAGCTCCACGATATTCTACTTCCTTACCTAAGCTATAGCCCACGGACTCATTATTCCAATTTATTCCGCCAATGTCTTTAATATTTGTTGTTAAATTCAGTGATTCTGTAAACTTATAATTGGTTCCTAAGCTTATTCCGAAACCAATGTTTTTATTGTTAATGAAGTTTCGTAGAACATCGTCTCCAGCAGTTTTTGAACTTGGATTTGTGGATGAGTTCAATGTACCGATAAGCCCCATTCGGATATATCTCCCCTTTTCTTCAGTTTCAAAATAACTTTCCTCAATATTCATGGACAAATCGGCAATCCCATTAATATATTTTATTGAGCCACCTAATGACAAGCGATTATTAATATCAGTTCGATAACCAAAATTTAACTCGGTGTATGCTCTAATAAAACTTTTCATGTTAAAGGCGCCTTCAAGTCTTTGACCTGCATAGTCGCCATTACCAAATAAAGCAAGATTTAAAAGATCGTTTTTAACGTTAATCCGGCTTTCAGCGCGGACGCCAAAATTTAATAAAAATTCAGTTTGTCGCTTTGGGTTGAGTAAGATCTTTAAGGAGAATAAATTTAAATTTACACTGGAATAAATTATGTTTCCTTTTCTTTCCCCGTTGGGAATTGTGCTTGACCTTAGGGTGTCACTGAAAAATGCTCCAATTATCAGTTTGTTGGCATCACCTAATACAGCAAAATCATAACCAATTTGAGGGACTACCAAGTTAGTCGCCCATGACTTACAAGTGTCATAAAAATAGGGCCGCGTTGGATTTTCGATGACATCAGGAAATGTTTGGGAGTTATACAGTGAAAATCTTTGCCCAAATGATTGAGTGGTGATAAAGAAAAGGAAAGCTAGAAAAATGAGCTGTCGAAATAATTTCATTGGTGGTAAAGGTTCAGGTTATAGGGAATGGTCAAAAATAATTGCGAAATCAAGGAAATAATCGGTTCTTAACTCGCTGTGTACTCCTGATGGTTGATTTAATTTAATGTCCAAAAGAAGATTTTCTGATCTAAAAATATTGGACCTTAATCCTTCGGTTAACTGGATTATTCTTGTTTGTGATTTAGCGGTTTGAACAAATCCGTTGGACTCAACTTCTGCTCTATTCACCAAATGGTTTTGAATTAAGGTGTCAATAATTTCGTTTTCTGAATTTAATAAAGAAACTGTAATTGTAATATCAAATGGGAATTTGTTGATTGTTTCAAAATTCAAGAACGCATCTTTTAAGTCGGCTTGATTAAAATTTTCATAAATATATAAGCCATGGTCTGAAACAGCATTAATATTGAAATTCGCAGTGTCAAACAAGGTGAAGTCCTGAAAATTAATATTAAGAGGCAGGTTAGTTTCTAGAATACCTTCAATTTTACTTTCGGCATAAATAAATTGATTGGTATTTAATGTGTCATTGTTGGGGCTTAAATTAAGTGAATAATCTGTGTCAAAACGTTTAGGCAGATTAGAAAAATAGGCGTCGATATTACTGTTTGAATTATCGATATTTTTCAAATTGTCAGGATTATTTACCAAGGGGTTTTCCCCAGCGCTTTTTATAAAAAAAGATGAAGGATCAAACGTTACACTACCCCCGGTTTGGCCATTAATAGAGCGGCTATCAAAATTCAAGTCGCCCTCCATTCCAAAGGTGTTTATTATATTAAATTTTGCTAATCCTCCCTTGATATTTACGTTACCATTGGTGATTCGGTCATAAAATTCAGCGTTAAGCATTGGTTTTGAATCAAAGCCTAAACGATTTATTTTACCAAAATTCCCTTGAAGGCGCTTGGTTTTAAAATTTACAAGTGAATTTGAAATTTGGAAAGAAGGCTCTCTAGAATCGAATAAAATATGCTTGGGGGATGCTAAAATATTTACGTTTATATCGCCTTCAGCCAAATTTGTTTTGTCTCCATTTAATCCACTGAAATTAAATACAACGCCACTTAGTGGGTCATTGTAAGAAGCGCTGGTTGAAGTGGAAATAATGAAGGTTTTATTATCAATTTGAGGTGCGAAATTAAATTGAAAATCAAAATTCACTTCCAAATCTAGTATAGAACTTGCTTCGAAGATTAATTCACCAGTGGAGAATTCTGCTTTCACAAGTCGATTTGTTGGCCCAATATCATTAAGTTTCATTGAGTAAGTTAGATTTTGTTCTACATCTGGAAATGCAAACTCTCCGGAATCAACGGCTAATTCCTCAAAGGACAAATCAATCAAAATGTTTTGATTGGTGTCAACGCACACTTGATTTGCACCAGACCCATCGGATGCAAATTCTAACCTGAAGAACCCAGCTCCAGATATTAACTTATCGTCTAATAAAAATTTTTCGGCTAAGGTTGAATTGATATCTAGGTTTTGAGTAAAGCCAAAGGAGGATAACAACGTAGTATTATCACTATCATAATGATTAAGCTTAATTCCAATAAGGTTAATATCCATATTGGAGTTTAGGTTCACATTTAAAAGCCCTGAGCTGTATTTTACTTTTGTAATACTTGGAACTGAAAGGATATAGGAATTGGTTTCGGTATTTTGAATTGGCGGAATAACCGAGGATATTGGGACTGCTAGGTCACAAAGATCGTCCTGAGTGTAAACCACTCCACTTTCATTAGAGTTTTCAATAAGATTTCCTAAACTAATTAAGTACGAAGCCGAATAATCTTCAACCTCAATGGGGTTTAAATGGAGGGCGAGAGTTAAATTCCCGTTTGTTATTTCTACAACTTCAGTAGAAGCAATCGAAAATAATTCTATGTTGTCTTTTATGCTCAGTGTGGCATTTTCAGGATCAATAGATATTAGGTCAATACTTTCTCTGAATAATTCAATCCCTTTAATTTTTCCGTGAGCAACGGGAAGCAGGTAATGTTGTTCCAATACAGGCTCGAAAAGAGGTTTTTCAATCTGAAAGCAGGAGGAGAGAAATATTGAAAGCGTTCCGGTAACTAAAACCGATATAAGAATCTTTTTCATTAAAATAAGATTAGGTTGGGGCTAACTTAAGGTTTTCTATTTTGTAAAAGAATAACTGATTTCAGGGGTTTTTCAGAGAAAGCTTTTGAGTTTTTTTTATGGGTATTGGAATATTAATTTCCATAAAAGAATGGTTATCAGAATAAAGCCATTATTTAAACACGTGCTTGATAGGATTTCGGGGTTAAATTGAATGTCGGATTCGCAACTGCGACTCCCTAAAGGTCGCTCACCATCTACCTCGACTCTCCAAACTGTCGTTTGGCGGCTACGCCGAACTGTCGGAACTCCAAAATTCTCCACTATCGCTTTAAATTTTGTAGCCCCGCCAGGAGTTACTACGACTCCCCAAAGGTCGCTCAGCATAAACCCCGATTCTCCAAACTGGCGTTTGGCGGCTACGCCGTGCTGTCGGAACTATAAAATTCGCTGCTATCGCTCCAAATTTTGTAGCCCCGCCAGGAGTCACTACGACTCCCTAAAGGTCGCTCAGCATAAACCCCGATTCTCCAAACTGGCGTTTGGCGGCTACGCCGTGCTGTCGGAACTACAAAATTCGCTGCTATCGCTCCAAATTTTGTAGCCCCGCCAGGAGTCACTACGACTCCCTAAAGGTCGCTCAGCATAAACCCCGATTCTCCAAACTGGCGTTTGGCGGCTACGCCGTGCTGTCGGAACTATAAAATTCGCTGCTATCGCTCCAAATTTTGTAGCCCCGCCAGGAGTCGAACCTGAATCTAAAGTTTAGGAAACTTCTATTCTATCCATTGAACTACGGGGCCAAAACAAAGCCAAATATAGTAAAACACAGGGGTTTATGAATCTATTTTTAGGATGTTGATAATTTCCGACTTAAAAAAACTTACCTTTGCACCTCATTTTCAGGCATCAGTATGACCGCAATTAGAAATATCGCAATTATTGCCCACGTTGACCACGGTAAAACAACCCTTGTTGACAAAATTTTGTACCAAACAAACCTCTCAGGTGAGCGTAAGGAAAGAGAAGATCTTATCCTTGACAGCAACGATCTTGAGCGTGAACGTGGAATTACAATTTTCTCTAAAAACGTTTCTATTAACTATAAAGGAACGAAAATTAACGTTATTGATACTCCTGGTCACGCCGACTTTGGAGGTGAAGTAGAGCGTGTACTTAAAATGGCCGACGGAGTTTTATTACTTGTCGATGCTTTTGAAGGTCCAATGCCTCAAACTCGTTTCGTTACGCAAAAAGCTTTAGCACTAGGTTTAAAGCCTATTGTTGTAGTTAATAAGGTTGACAAAGAAAACTGTCGTCCTGAAGAGGTTCAAGAAGATGTTTTCGACCTTTTCTTTAACCTTGACGCTACTGAGGAGCAATTAGACTTTAAAACTATCTACGGTTCTTCTAAGAACGGTTGGATGAGTACTGATCCTAATAATATTACCGATAATCTTGATGCCTTATTAGATACAATTATTGAAACTATCCCAGAGCCAGTTTTCCCAGAAGGAAATTTGCAAATGCAGGTAACGTCGTTTGATTTCTCAAACTATGTTGGTCGTATTGCTATTGGTAGAGTTTCTCGTGGAGAAATCCATGAAGGTATGAGCGTTAACTTGATTAAGCGCGACGGTACTTACAAGAAAAATAAAATTAAAGAACTTTTCACTTTCGAAGGGCTTGAAAAAGCACCAGCGAAAACTGTGAAAACGGGTGAGATTTGCGCAGTAGTTGGACTAGAGAATTTCGAAATTGGTGATACTATCGCTGATATTGATAATCCTGAACAACTTCCTGTTATTCATATTGACGAGCCTACCATAAACATGATGTTTACAATTAACAACTCTCCATTCTTTGGAAGAGAGGGTAAGTTTGTAACCTCACGTCAGATTAGAGATCGTTTAATTAAAGAGACCGAAAAGAACTTAGCGCTAAGAGTTGAGGAACTAGATTCTCCAGACCAGTTCTTGGTTTACGGTCGTGGTATTCTTCACTTAAGTATCCTTGTGGAAACTATGCGTCGTGAAGGTTATGAATTACAAGTAGGTCAGCCTCGTGTAATTTATAAGGAAATTGACGGTGTTAAATGCGAGCCTATTGAATCTATGGTTGTTGATGTTCCTGAGGATGTTGCTGGTAAAGTTATTGAACTTGCTACGCAGCGTAAAGGTGAACTTACAATGATGCAGCCAAAAGGTGAAATGCAGCATTTAGAATTCAACATTCCTTCTCGTGGAATTATCGGTTTAAGAGGTCAGGTTTTAACTGCAACCGCAGGTGAAGCAATTATGGCTCACCGTTTCAATGAGTACGCTCCATTAAAAGGGCATATCCCTGGAAGAAGTAACGGTGTACTTATCTCTTTAGATACAGGTAGGGTTACTGCTTACTCTTTAGATAAACTTCAAGACCGTGGTAAATTCTACGCTGCACCTGGTGCCGAAATTTATGAAGGTCAAGTTATTGGTGAGCACATTAGAAATAATGACTTAACCATTAACGTTACTAAAGGAAAAGCCCTTACTAACATGAGAGCTTCTGGTACTGACGATAACACTAGAATCGCACCTCCTACTATCTTCTCTCTAGAAGAATGTATGGAATACATCGGTCCAGATGAATATTTAGAAATCACTCCAGAATCTTTAAGAATGAGAAAAATTCATCTTAAAGAAAATGAGAGAAAACGTTCTGGAAATAAATAATCAGAACCAATCATATTTAAAGCCTCGGACATTGTCCGGGGCTTTTTTTTGTGCTCATTTTTTTGATTTCCGAAGGGTATTATTAATGTCTAAGCCCTTATTATTTTTTGTATAGTACTGATTGTCGATTATATATTTTTATTGGCATACTTATTTGTAAAGGGTAAGTAAGAATTGCTCAACCCTAATTTTTTTAGGTTATTCTGCAAAAAGTAAATTTAAATTTTACCTAATTTTAATCACTGGCGGTAACTCAAAAGTTGATTTATCTGACTTCTTTTATGACACAAGTAGAATTGACGCTAATTTGAAAGTAAGTATTCCTTTAAGGTTTATGGCGAAAAGCCTTACACTTAGAGATACGTTTCCCCTTGACTTAGGAGTTCCATCTGAAGTTTCATATATAGAGCAAGGTGCTTTGATTCTGCAAGCCTTTAATTGATTTCCACTGGAGTTTGCGCTTGAATTGTCTTTGCTTGATGAATTTGATAATGTAATAAAGGTTATTACAACGCATGAAAATGCAGTTCAAACGTCAGGTATTGATGCAATGGGTAAATCAACAGATAAAGTAATGTCTGAAATTTTTATTCCTATTTCTCCTGCTACATTTGATGAAATTAGAGATGCTTATGGAATTGAAGCAGTAATTGACTCAAAAGGAAATTCAGTAACGCTTTACGATTCATACGGCTTAGATTTTAATATCCTTATCCTTGTCGTTCTGAAATTCGGTTATTAGTTGATCTTTAAAAGCCGACCTTCAGTCGGCTTTTTTTTGAGCAAAAAACCTTTTTTATTTTTAGCCGTATAAGTTAACTTAATCCCTGCCTTTATGATTTTTAGATTCTCCACTACCCTAATTTTGACCCTTGTACTAGCTTCCGCTTTAAGCGGATGTAGATACGACGAGGACACATTTCTTAAGCCGCAGGTGCAGCATCACTCTGGCATTCCATTGGCCTATGGGCAAATGAAAATCCCAACTTTATTGCCTGATACTTTTATCGAGTCCAATATTGACGGCACATTACAATTTGTGTACGAGCAAGAGTTTTCGTCCAAGCCGCTAGAAGATTTAATCACTCTTCCGGCCATTACTCAAAGTGTAAGTTTTTTTCTGGAAGAATTGAGTATGCCAGACCAAGTCCTGGATTTTTCATTTTCTTTAGGCGAAGTAGTGAAGGGGACTTCCCTGGAATATCTAATTTATTCGAATGTTGGATTGTCAATTCCATTTCCTGAATTGTTTAATCAAACCATTAAGGCGAAAACATTTACACTTGAAGAAATTGATTGGATAACACTTTCACAAGGGGAGATGAGTCTAAACTTGATCAATAATTTACCCGTTGATTTGGTAGACTTTAAATTGGATTTGGTTGACCCCGATAATGGGGAACCATTAGTAACTTTTGAATTCCCAAAAATCATTACAGGAGAGCAGGCCTCACAAAAATTAGATATTATCGATTTAACACTTCCGGGCAAGATGAGCTACATAATTACTTTATCATTGGCTGGATCAGGAGGGAATCCGGTTTCAATTGATACATCATCCAAAGGTGAAACAACTTCCTATTTAAATAAATTAAAAGCTTCCGCTGGAAGAATGGTGGTGCCCTCCCAAACCATTACTCAAACGGATATTTTGACTTTGGAATCCTCAGGTAACTCAGAAGTTAGTTTTCTTTCAATTAAAGAAGGGCTGTTTTCACTGGAAGTAGTGAATGATTTTGGAATTCCTATGGCTTCAACAATAAAGTTTAATTCGGTGAAAAAGGGACAAACTCCATTGGCAGTTGTGTTAGACCTTCCGGCGGCAGGTAGTGACCCATCGACTGGATTTAGCGAGATTAATTTAGCTGAATTTGGCGTGAATCTTCTTAATGAAGAGCTTCCAGGAAGTGCAAGTTTCCCTTTCAGTTTTGAAATGATTGTTAATCCCTTGAGCGAAATGGTTTCCTTTGATTTATTAAAGGATAGACTCAATGTGACATCAATCTTAAATATTCAAAAATTTGAAAAAATTGAAGGAGAATTAGATTATGACCCCGTTAAATTTGAGAGCAGCCAAAAACTACCAATTGAGAGCGTTTTAGGAAGTTTAACCAAGGGCACAATTGAGCTTACTGATGTTTCTTTTGGAATAGATTTTGAAAATACAGCGGGAATTGAAGGTATTATCGATTTAGATTTAACCTCCGTAAATGCACAGAGTGGTGAAAAAGTTAAGTTAACCGGAGCCACAAGTTTTAACCTTAAACGTGCGCTGGATTTTCCGCTTGCACCTGCGGCTGATAATGGGTTTGAGTTAAACGCTCAAAACTCCAATATAGGCGAGGTAATCTCCAATTTTCCAACAGAATTTGAAAGTAAAATTACCGTAAGAAAACCTGAAGGAGGCGAGAAATACGACGATTTTCTATACGCTAATAGCGCAATTAAGGCCAAGCTTTGGGTAAAAGCTCCACTAAGTTTTATCATGAATGATTTAACGTTAATGGACACGTTTGATTTTAAATTGGATGTTCCTAAGGAGGCAAAAAATTTAAATCAGGGTGAATTAATTATTCAAGCTTTAAATGGTTTCCCCTTGGGAATTACTTTGGTCTTGGATATTGTTAACCAAGCAGGCGAAAGTCTCGATATTCTTACGACCACGGAAAATAGCATTCTTGCTGCTCCAGTTGATCAATATGGAAAAGTAGTGCAAGTGAAAAATTCGGAATTCTTAATTCCTTTGGACAACACTACCTATCAAAAAATTAAAGACGCATCTCAAATTAGGGTGAAGGCAATTTTAGATTCTGACGGAAAATCGATCACTTTTTATGATAATTACGATTTTGGCTTTAGATTGCTTGCCGACCTAATTTTTGATTATTAATGAAATTCTTTTACCCGGTGCTGGTTTTTGTTTTGGTTGCCCTTTCGGCGGAAGCCCAAAAGAAATCATTATACGGCACCCCTACCCTATATAATTCCATTGAAAATCCCGCAGATCCATTTTTTCTTGGAGAAAGGGAATTTCTGGGGTTAAACCTTCCAATCCCCTCCTTGCGAATTGATGCATCAATTAGAGGCCACGGCAGAAATGTTATTCTTGATGCCGTTTTTGGAGACCAACTTATTGACCTCTCTGTATTAAGAGTTGGAGGGAATAGGGTTAATCGGATTAACACCCAGGTGGAACTGAATTCTTTCATGATGAAGCTTAGGCTTAATAAAAAAACGAAGGGAGAAATTAGTATATCCTCCACCACAAAGTTTCAGGCTAACATTGAAATTCGAGATGAATTTATCGATGTATTTCTTGGCGGAAATTTTCCATACATAGGATCACAGATTGATGGTTTTTTCGATTTACAAACTGAAGTTTTTTCCTACCATGAAGTCAAGGCTGGGTATCGGATGGAAGTGAATGATAAATTAAGCATCGGCGCAAGCCTTGGTTTTTTGAAGGGAATTCAATACCAACAGGTTGATGTAAGTGACTCTTATATTTATTTCGCACCCCGCGATAGTGGTTACTTTATTGAGTCGTATGCCAAAGGAACCGCACGAAGCGCAGGGGTAGATACTGAGGAACTTGGTGATATTGGGCAGCAGCTTTTTAACTCAGCCACAGATTTCAAAGATCTATTAGGAAGTAATTCTTTTAATCTGGGGGTTAATTACCAGCTAAATGACGCGCTTCTCCTTTCATTTAACCTTACTGATGTAGGAGCTGTAAATTGGCGTCAGGATGGCCGTATATACCGTTTAGATAAAAAAATAAAATATGAAGGTGTTGATATTACTCAGGAGGCGGAAGTCCGCGATAGTATTTTTCAAAGTTTTGGAGCCTTTGCAATTGATAGTTTTGACAAAGTTTTTAAAACGCCTCTTAATCAACGCTTCAAAGCGGGAGGTGCCTATACTTTCAACAGCCGCTTCGTTTCAAGGCTTTTTTTAAT